>DASSWT010000152.1:0-25658 GCA_035704555.1 Saccharospirillum sp.
GGTTCTGCAGTATCCGCGGCCATCGTGACCGCAATGACACAGTCCTCGATTCGCCCGGATGGTGAAATTGGTAGACACAAGGGACTTAAAATCCCTCGGCCATTGCGGCCGTGCCGGTTCGATTCCGGCTCCGGGCACCAGATACCCTTATAAATCAATCACTTACGGAAATTTAGCGTTTAAATAGACATCCTACCCAACATCCTGAAAATGGGTAAATCGTCTTTTGGATTTTTAGCCGGCCTTTGGGCATCTTCACCCCGGTGTTGCAATCACAGCACGCCAGCCAGTACCACCAGTGCCATAAGGATAAAAACACCAGCGGCGGGTATATATCATTATGGTATATAGTGAAATTGTCGGCCTGTTTATTGCTTACCGCTCTGTAATAGTAGTTAATACAGTGATCAATCGCTAAAAACCAAAAATATAGCAATTTCCATGCTCAGATTGTTTTGGTATAACACGCCATAAACCGCCGCGTGATGTGTTGCCTGGACTTCAGATGCGGGCTATTCTGGGTCACTCTCAGAACACATAGCGGCAATGCACAAGACCAATGGTGACCCCGCTGATGATCAGCGGCTTCAGTTATGGCCGGGTGGATAGGGCTTAATAGAAGACCTGTAAAGGGAATATGCCCAGCCGTCTATGTGCGGAGAGTGACACCCGGCCGCCAGATTCTCACCTGGTGACGGTTTATCTCAAACACATAGGATTGATCAATCATGACTTACACACTTCCAAAAAAGCCGGAAATCCCATCAAGCCCTGAAGATGCGTTGTACTTCCACCCTGAATCAGAGGCCATTGACCTTGACTCCCTGCGGGCTATCGTAAGCCGAACCGGTGTCTTGCTCGATGTGTTGACTGGTTACCTGAATACCCCGAAAGACCGCCGCGAATTTCTTTTCACCGACGATCAGTTGAGTACCTACCTCTGGCAAGTAAGCGGAAATGTGGATCTGATCAAGAAAATGGCGGATCACGCCTCTCGGAAACGCGAAGCCGCCAATGATGAAGCTACAGCTGCTCACGAAAGAGGCCCAGCCAAGCGCTAACAGGACGGCGTGGGGTTTTTAGCCATAAAAAACCCCGGGGCGTTCCCGCTCCGGGGTTAGTACAGCGATTCGGCCCACCTTCGCTGCCACGGTGGCAACATCTGCCAAGGCACGAGGTAACCTAGACAGAGTGGCCTAAACTGCAATCCATCATGCTGGCGGTGTAATGCCTCGGATCACCGCAAAGTGCTCCGGACGGGCCAACTGGATATCTGCACGCATGTAAGCTCGAACGAGTACCTGCATTTTGCCAAAGGTGTCGGCGTCGCCGGCCCTGGTCGCCTCTATAATCAAGTTCGTACGCATGCCAATCATCAGATTACGCCAGTCACCCACAAAGACAGCGCTTTCGTTCGTTCCGACACCGAGGTTGGTAGGCACCTGGTTGGTTGTGAGTTGTTCGCGATCTGCAACGGATCTTGGCGGGCGAAGCGGCTGACCCTGGGAGTCCACCAACTGATCAAGCTCACCCTCCGTTCTGGGGGCAAGAACAAAGGCACCAGGCTCTGCGTTCTGGTTTTTAACTGCGGTTACCGCTTGGCTCATAGGCCCGTAGCCTGTCAATGCCGCATCGAGGTCAATGCCTTGGATGCCGGTGGCATTGAACACCCCTAATGGCTCTGAACCAGTACCTGAACCCATCAATGCAACCCGGTCCAGTTCGAGGGCGAGGGCGGCTGACAGGGATTCTTCCAGTAGCTGGCTGAAGTTCGGGCTATCCTCCATCAGCTCGATCGACACTCTGACCAGCGCTGCCAGGGCCTTAGCCTCGAACGTCACCTGATCAAATACCAGGTCAGACTCAGTAATAGCCGCGTTTTCAGCGCGCCAGTAGCCCTGTGGGTCGCTGTTCAGCTTCGCCATTTTCAGAGTACTGGACTGCATCGGTACCGTCATTGCTCCGGCCTGGATAACGCGGGATTGATTCCGGGCGCGGTCAATTATCTGCGAGGAGAGTACTTCCGGGACGGTGTAACCACCCAGGCTGGGTGTGCCGATTTCATTGGTGGCAGCAAATTCCGCATCAAAGCCACTCGCTTCATTACCAAACACCGCCTGTTTGACTACATCGCCCAGATCAAAACGACTGGTATTGAAGCCAGTTGCCATCGGTTCATTCTTGGCCAGCACACGAACACCGCCATCCCTGCCTGATTGGCCATTACCGCTGCGACCCACTGAGTTGAATCTGGTTGGTACAAGATCGCCGCCGCCGCGGCGCGGTTCTTTGCTGCCATTCTCCATTCTGATATCAAGTTCGCGATTGATGTTGTTCGCCAGCGCCGAAAAGTACTCAAAGGATTGAGCCTCGTTTTCGGTCAGGTCGCGCCCCTCGTCTTCAGCGGCATTTAGAATGGTTGTAGATAACTTGTGGCAAGCCTTTTTCTGAGCATGGAGATCCCCCCATTCTTCCCGGGCTGCAATATTCGATGCAGACACGAAATCAAGGCCGTTGGCTTCGCAGTATCGACGTGCGGCAATACTTTGCTCGTGTGTTATTTCTTTCGTTTTTAACATGGCAGTTGATCCTCTGGCAACGGGCCCAGGACACAAAAAAAAGCGCGTCCGTACGGGTCACCGCTCCCTAAATTAATGGGTTCGGTTCATTCGTACGATTCGCGCTTTTGCCCTCGGCATTGCCGGATCGTTACTTCGTTACCGAGCGATTGAAACCCCTCGGGTACCAATGCTCTCAGGATTCGATTGTTAAACAAAGTTTTGCTCAGGTCAATCATTCCGGATCCTTTTCTGATTCAGTCAACAGGGCATGCCGTGCGAGATAGGTGTACTCGGTCTCGTTTTCTTCCCGTGGGCCAGGCGCATCAAACTTCCACCAAGCGTAGGGGCGGGTGCCCGGGTACTCGATAATCCAGGCGGCAATGATTTTCTCTCTGTGACGCTGCCAGTCAGCTAGCATTCGTGCACGGTCGAACTTTTCGCGGTTATGGGTTTGGTAATCAAAGTAGCCGGCTCCGGCAATTAGGCTAGGTCCAGACTCCAGTTCAAATTGGCACCACTGATCGAGCGATCGGGATTTTTCGCGTCTCTTTTTCACCGGCACGATCATTACCCCCGATTACTTGCAAGTGCAGGTGGGCGACTGTCAGGCGGCGCTACATCGAGATCTAGCTCTCTGAGCAATCTGGCGAAGCCGATCCGGGAATCTCGCTCAATTGCGCACTCTGGGCGCTGCCTTGGTTGACCGAACCGGTCCTGATAGATCATGCCGTGCTTGGCAATTGCCTTTCTGGCTGCCTCGCCCCGGTCCCAGGCCTCCGCCGCCAGGGTAAGCAATCTGAGGTGATGAGGTTCCAGGTCAAACTCCTCAGTAACAGACTTCCACCAGGCGGAGCTGGCAGTTTTTAAATGGCTTGGTGGTTTCAGTTGCATGGGTTTACCTCAAAAAATTCATTTCATCCGGGGAGGGGAGGGTAGAAGCGTGTCTCCCCCAGCGACCCGAGTCGAAAAGGCTGTCTACTTTTCCGCCAACTCTGTAAAAAATTATTAATTCCAGTGGTGGTCCTAGTCCAGCGAGTACCCCTGGGTGTTGTTCCCGCGCCCGGCGGCGGGCCGGTCCTGGCTCTGCTTGTAACTGTCGTGGCAGTGCTTGCACAGCGACTACAGGTTGTCGGGGCCAAAGAACAATTCCCTCGATCCCTTTGGCGGTCGGCTGTTGTCTGTAATCGCCGCCGCCGTAACACGGCCAAAGTCAGCAAAAAATCCCTCTTTTTGAATTCTGCTTGTGCCTGTTGACGTAGTCCTCTAATAACGATGTCAGTGGCTCCTTGCAGCCCGCGATTGGCAAGGGTTTGTTAGCATTTGAGAGTTTTTAGAATCTGCTCTCTGTCAGCAGTCAATGGGATGTATATTCCTGGTCCTCCATCTCCAGATGGTGTGCGATTGATCTTAGGTACCGCGCTACATCAACCGGCGGCATATAAACTCTGGCCAATGCCAATGAGCCCATCAGCACCGCTTCTATCGTTTGTGCCGGGTCTCGCTGTTCAGCTATCTGGGCCAGGCCTGTGTCCCTGATCCGCTCTGCAAGCTGATTGTTGATCGTGTGTGCCATGAACATTTCCTCTCTATTTGGGCATCGTTGTCTTATGCCTGGCGGCTTACTATCCGCCGGCCCTTACAGGGGGTGGGATGGAATTACACTCCCCCTGTAAGGGGGGAGAATCCCATCCCACCGAAACCCGCATGGTTACTGGGCTGCTGCCGGGATGGTGGGATGGTTTTATAAAACATCCCGCTAAACTGCTAATAACCCGATACGGTGCGGGCTAGGTTGGGATGGGATGGGATTGTGGGATTAAACATCCCACCATCCCATCCCACCCCAACCGAGCTAATACAGCTTTAAAAATCCATCCTCACTTTTGATGATTTCGTTATCATGCAACGCCTTATTGATGCAGCCCCGCAAGGTAACTTCGCCCATCTTGAAAAGGCCTGCGGTACCGCCGAAAGCACGAAGCTGGCGAGCGGTCAGTGGTTCGCCGGCGGCATTACGTTTCCGAATCAGCTCTTTGGCAGAAACCAAGAACGCTTCATAACGCTCATCAGACCGTTGCTCGACCTTTTTAGATGGGGCTGTCGGTGCCGTGGTCAGCGTGAGGACGCCGCCCTGGCCTCTGCGGTACCACAATTTCTCAATATTGGTTTGATAGTTCGATTTGACGATCGAGAAGCGAACCCAATCCCTCGCTTCACTTTCGTCTATACCCAATTTCTTGGCGGCTTCGGCATTTGGCGTGTAGAGCGTCGCTGCGAAGCGAATGGCGTCAACGAACGCACTAGAGCCCCGTATGTCGTCCTGGCTTTCACCGGTGGAGCCTTTGCGGCTGTGGTGAGCGCAAAGCACCGTTACACCGGTTTCTTTCCTGATGATCTCCAGCGCTTCTACGAACTTGGTGGCATCCTCGCTGGCGTTCTCGTCGCCGGCACGAAAGCGGCTCACCGGATCCAGAATGATCAGTCTCAGCTGTGGTATGCGGACGGCCGTTTCGATAATTTGGCGGATTAGTGGCCAGTTCCACTCAATAGAGCTGTTGAGCTTATGGGTAATCCGGTTTTCGAGTCCCAGCCGCGATGCCAGATGAAGATTCTCACCCAGCAGCTCTGCCTGGTGTTTGGTCATGTCGTGGTTTAACAGCAAATTCTTGTTAATGGCATGCAAGCGGCGGCTGAGTTCGTCTGTGTCATCCTCTGCAGCTAGGATCAGCACACCGCCAGGCTCTGGGATTGGGTGGCCATGAAATGAGACACCAGAGGCCACGCATGCCCCTAATTGCATTATCCAGAATGACTTGCCAGTACCACCAGGCGCAACGATCGCCGCAGCGACTGGCTCCGGCATGAGTCCTTCTACGAGATATCGGCGTGGTGGGGGCTCTACCGACAGCAGACCACGAGCCTTGACCTGTTCGGGGTCAAAAAGGGGTGTAACGTTGTCGTCACCTTTAATGGCAGAGAGGCCTGGTTTAACCGCTTTTATCAGTTCTGGTAGGGCTTCAGGCGCATTTTGATATTGAAAGCCGTCATCATCGGCAATCTCTTTTATGAACTCGTTGTCACGCATTCCGACGCCTCATATTCACCAGGTCGTTGAAGTCGCTTCCAGTGGAATTGGGCGGGAACTCAGGTACTGCCAAAAGCCCACCTGCTGCCAAGGCTGCGGCTTTCGCTTTGGCTAAGCCAACTTCGTCAGAATCGGCACATAGAACAATTTCTGCGCCAGGCCACATCTGTCGGGTTGCTACAGCCACAACCTTCAAGTTACCGGCGTCGATTGCGGCCAGTACGATTGACTCCGGATCCATTCCCGCCAAGCTGACACCGGTGGCGAAGCCCTCGCAGATCAGTATTCGGTGAGTTTCTGGCTGCTGTTGTATTGGAATGACGCAACCGCGCTTCTGACCGCCCGATAAGAGCAGCTTCGAGCCGTCTGGCTTGATGAACTGAAGGCTTTTTAGCTTTTTGTCAAAACCGACTATTGGCAGCACCAGGGATCCACCTTTCTGGCGCGCTATGTTGGGTTCGATTTGCTTGTCAATTAGGTATTTGTGGTGAGGGCTTGCAGGGGTGGCCTGGCGCCAAATCCTGACCGCCCGCCGGCGTGCACTATCCTGACGCTGCATCTGCTCGCTAAGGCGCTGCTGCCTGGCTGCCTCGATACGTTCAGCCTGGAGAGCTTGCTCTGCAAAAGAGAGCTCCCTACCTGTTTTGCTGCACCAGGTGTGAAAACTCCCGAGTTTCCAGCTCCCAAAGGCTCCAGAGGGCACACAATCAAGGTGCAATACCGCCCAGCCGTTGCGTGAACCGCTTTTATCACCTTGAACGTGAAAACGGTGTAGCTGCCCATCGCCCGGGATCGGGTCGCGGGGGACTATGCCGGCATTCACCATGGCTTCATGGAAGGTTGAGGCGCTCAAGAGATCACCTCGCTGATGAAATAGCCCTTACTGGCATCGCACAAAGCCTGGCGGTGCCGGATTGGGTCATGTTCAATGGGGCCGTGAACATGGATTTTTCCGCAATACGGACACACTACGCGCACTGCATCGTCTTTAATCCGAACTAGTTTTGCTGTGGGATCCGGTTTTCGACGTGCTGTGTTATTGTGTAAGGGCTTAGATCGTGCGTTTTCGTCCTCTACCATCCGCCAGGTGGTGGGGGGCGTGTTTGCTTCTGTCATAGCGCCACCTCACCCTCCCTCTTTGCTTCCCATGCTTCCAGGTCGCGCAGCTTCCAGCGAGTAGTGCCGTTTGTCACTTTGACAGGGCGGGGCAGTTTGCCTTCTTTAGTCCACCGCCACACTGTGGATCTGGTTGTATCGTATCGGTCTGCTACCGACTTGTCGGACAGGTACATGGCATTCAATCTCTCTATCTGATATCGATTGAGAGAGATTCCCATGGGATAGAACGTTAAACGCGGCCTAGGTACCTTTGTTCTGTTTAATAGTCTTGGGGCGGCCTTTTTTTGCTTTTGGTATCGTGGTTAAACCCCACTCCTGCAATTCCGAGAGCCAACGGCCTACAGTTTTTCGATCAGTGCGACCGTCCTTGCTTGATGGATCGCATTCCTCGAGAACATCACTCCACGCCTTATCTACAGCTTTAGTGCCTGAAAGTGCCTCTCGTTCGGCATCAACAAAGGACCTAGCCGCCACTTGCATGGCATCAATGCTAGGGTTTCCGCTTTGTCTTTTCCGTTTGGACTTGGCTTCTCCTAAGGCAAGAAGGTCTTCCACTGTCAGCCCCAGCATCTCTCCAGCTTCATTATTTGCTTGCCTTAAAGCCTCTAATTTAGCTTTACGGAGATTACTCAAGGCCTCCTCTAAATCAGCGGATGTTTCCAGGCCTCGATCTGATTTGAACTGATCTATGGACTGCCTGAAAGCTTTTTGGAGCTCTAACGCTCTATTCGGGTGTTTGGCTATCATGAAAAAGTCGATAAAGTTCATTCTCCAGACCCCACCAGTTTTAAACAGAAATCTGCCCACTCGGCCATCATCCTGCGTCTCTTCTCGAAGGCGTCCGACCGAGCATAGGCCACGCGGGTTTTGTCTGAATTGACGTGAGCCAAGGCAAGTTCCGATATTTCATCAGGGAAGGTGGTGTGATCACCACACCAGTCTTTGAAGGTCGATCTAAATCCATGCGCAGTAACCTGGTAGCCAACTGTCTTTGGAACTTTGCTGATCATAACGTCAGACAGCGGCCGGCCCTTGTTATTGTGGAATATCACATCACTTTCGCGGGGTAATGCTCTTAGGATGCCCATGGCGGCATCAGACAGCGGTATTCTGTGTTCTTTGCCCGCTTTCATCCGGTTGTCTGGAATTGTCCAAACACGGCGCTCTAAGTCGATTTCCTGCCACGTAGCGCCCCTTATTTCGCCTGACCGGGCTGCGGTCAACACAAGGAATTCGAGGGCTCGGGCTCCCATGCCCATCTGCTGCTTCAGCTTGGCCCAGAATATCGGCATTTCGCGGACAGGTAGCGCCTTGTAATGTTGCACTTTGGCAATTTTGTCGCGGGCGGCGAACGAATGTTCCAGGTTTCCTTTCCACCTGGCTGGGTTGTCGCCGGATCGCAAGCCTTTGACTCCGCCAAGATCGAGAATGCGCTCTACATTGAGCCTGACACGGCTTGCAGTCTCTGTTTTGGTGTCCCAGATGGGCTCAAGCATTTTTACGATATGTGCTCGATCTATGTCGCCTACCACCATTTTGCCGATATACGGGTAAGCATAACTGCCTAAATAATGCTCCAGGCGCTGCACCTGCTTGGTCGTTTTGAATTCCTTGGCTTTTTTAGCGACATACTCGCTGGCCAGGATCTCAAAGGTAATGGCTTTCGCCTGGTCTGCTATTAATGCTGACCGACGAACCTTCCTTTCGGTGACTGGGTCGATGCCCTGGCTGATCAACTCTTTAATCTCACGGGCCTTAACCCTAGCTTGGGCCAGTGGTACGTCAGGGAAGCCGCCTAGGCCAATATCGCGACGTTTGGCGCCAACCATGGTTCTGATTATCCATGACCGCGCGCCAGTCGCCGTAACTTGCAGGTGCAGCCCAGAAACACCGCCTACGGCAAAAAACCCAGGGTTCACTAGGCCTTTGACTTCGACGGCACTTAGCTCTTTTGCTTTTCGTGGCATAACATCCTACCCAACAAAAAATCTGCAAAAGCATGATGTTAGATGCGACAGCATATTACAAGTAAAACTAGGGAGGCTCAGTATCCACGGGGCATTCCGCATTTAAATGATATTGAATGAGACAATTAATTGGGGGAGGCTCCGGGCACCAGTTTCAGCCATAGTGCTTACTAACCCCAGTCATGTCCAGCCTTCAGTGAACAGCGTTGTTCATCCAGCTTCTTCATAAACCACATTAACATCACCAGTGTTCTCAGAACGCTAATGCCAGCTGACGTTCATCTTTGGGTTCTGCCTTATCTGTGTCGTTAACCGCTTCGGAGCGGGTCTTGCCGAAAGGGCGGAAGACAAACACCACTGTATTGCTCTCATCGCCCGCCTGCTTCATCTGTGCGCGCCTGGTGTCGTTGTATTCGCCCTGGGGTGGCCAGCAGAGTACGGTGCTGCTCTGGCCGTTGTGGAGCACGTCGTCCAGCGTTTTCCAGTAATCTTTGATGGTAGCGGTATGGATAATCTGAATCTTGCGGGTGTCGACGCCGGCGCGCGTCAGAGCCCGTTCATTGGGCAGGCAGGGCGGGGCAATGAAGGTAACCCACTTCTTCTGCTGGCTCAGCTGCGCCAGTACCGGTACCAGCAGTTGCAGTTGTTTTAACCCCTCGGCCTGACAAAACACCTCGGTCAGGGTGCTCATTGCCACCGTTTCCGCCGCTGGCCGGCCATGGTGCGGTTGAGGCCGTGTCGCCAGACTGCGCCAGGCAGGGGCATGAAGGGTAGTTTCGGTCTGAATGATCTGTGCAGTTGCGGACATGACGGCCTCCTCGTTACTGTTCATCTATACAGTAACTGTAGTTATATACAGTGAAATGGAGATCGTCAACTTTTTTTGTGATGGAGTTGGGTTCTTAGCTCAAGCTTCGGAGTTCATTTCACCTTGGTGCCAGGAGTTCGCGCCAGTCACCGGGTATACCTAACCGGGGTCGGCATGAACCCATCCCTGGGGCCTAGACCGCATCATCCATGATGCGGACTCCCCCGGTTAGGCACTCCCGGTGCCTGGCACTCAGTTCGATGGGAATTCTGATGCTTGAATGTTGGGTTCTGTGTGATTTCGAGGTGGCAGGCAAAAAAAAGCCCTCAGGAAGAGGGCCAATTTGGGGATGGAGTATTTGCTTCAGCGGCGTTCAAACAGTGGTGTGCTGTCGGTTCCACTCTGGTATCGCACGCTGAATGGAGACAGCAGCGCCAGTGCGATCATTGCCTCATCTTCGGTTCGACAGGCGAACGCATCAATGCCACAGCGGCCCATGTAAAACACCTGGTCGGGCAGAAAATCGCCAATGGCGCGAATCTCACCTTTATAGCCATAGCGTTCACGCAAGAGGCGAGCCTTGGAGAAACCCCGGCCGTCGGCAAACTTGGGAAAGCGCAGGGCAATCAGTGCCAGGTTGTCCAGGCTGTCGGTAACGTCTTCGGCCATTTGCTCGTCGTTCAGCCAGACACCGATATCACGGTCTGCCGCATCCCACTCGGGTTTCTGGGCCTGGTAGAGGGCCAGTGGCAGAATGATAGGGCCAGTAGCTGGTATTGGGGCTTCCTCTTCGATCAGAGTCCAGGGGTCTTCCTGGTGTTGGCCGCCCTTAATGAGATTTTGCATAAACACGCTCCTTGAAGGGCTCAATGCCAATTCGCTCAACGGTATCGATGAAAGCTTCATCGGGGCGGCGATGGTCCACGTACACTTGAATTACTTTATCGACCACGGCCGGTACTTCGTCGGCTTTGAAGGAAGGGCCGAGGATCTTCCCGACCCGGGCATTCAGGCCCGAGTCGCCACCGAGCGATACCTGATAGAACTCCTCGCCTTTTTTGTCTACGCCCAGAATGCCGATGTTACCGATGTGGTGGTGGCCACAGGCGTTCATGCAACCGGAAATGTTCAGGTCGATGTCGCCCAGATCAAAGAGGTAATCCAGATCATCGAACTGAGCCTGAATGGCCTCGGCAATGGGGATCGACTTGGCGTTGGCCAGGGCGCAGTAATCACCGCCCGGGCAGCAGATCACATCGGTCAGAGTCCCTATGGTTGGGGTGGCAAAGCCATGCTGTTTGGCCGCTTCCCAGAGGTCGAACAACTGATCCTGCCGTACATCGGCGAGAATCAGATTTTGTTCGTGGCTGACGCGTAAACCGCCCAGTGAAAATTCGTCGGCCAGCTTCGCCGCCGCGCGCATCTGACCGGACGTGCAATCGCCTGGCGCATAGCCAACCTTCTTCAACGACAGGGTGACCGCTGCATAACCCGGCTTTTTGTGCCGGGTGACGTTGCGTTCCAGCCAGCGGCTGAAGCCCGGGTGGGCCGACTTCTGCTCTGCGAGCAGGGCATCCGCCTCGCTCAGGGTGTCATAGTCCGGGTCGACGAAGTGCTGGGCGACGCGTTCGATTTCTGCGTCGGTCAGGGTGCCCGGGCCGTCTTTCAGATGGGCCCATTCGGCTTCAACCCGGTCGCGGAAGGCGTCAACACCGAGCGCCTTGACCAGAATCTTGATCCGCGCCTTGAATTTGTTGTCACGGCGGCCGTTCAGGTTATATACCCGCAAAATCGCGTCGAGGTAGGTCAGCAGGTGCTTGGTGGGCAGGAAGTCACGAATGTTCTGCCCAACCAGGGGCGTGCGGCCGAGACCACCGCCGACAAAGACACGAAAGCCAACCTCACCGGCTTCATTGCGCACCAGTTCAAGGCCGATATCGTGAAAACGCACAGCAGCACGGTCGGATTCCGGGCTGGCATTGACGGCAATCTTGAACTTGCGCGGCAGAAAGGCAAATTCGGGGTGCAGGGTAGACCACTGGCGAATCAGCTCGCACCAGGGACGCGGATCGGCAATTTCGTCGTGGACGACACCGGCAAACTGGTCGGTTGTGGTATTGCGAATACAGTTGCCCGAGGTTTGAATGGCATGCATTTGCACCTCGGCCAGACCGGCCAGGATGTCGGGCACGTCTTCCAGCGCGGGCCAGTTAAACTGGACGTTATGGCGCGTGGTGAAGTGGGCATAGCCCTTGTCATACTGCTCGGTCAGATCGGCCAGCCGGTAGAGCTGGCGGGACGACAGCAGACCATAGGGAATGGCGATGCGCAGCATGGGCGCATGTCGCTGGATATAGAGGCCATTTTGCAGGCGCAGCGGCAGAAACTCGTCATCGGCAATTTTGCCGTCGAGGTAGCGCTCAGTTTGCTCTCTAAACTGGGCAACGCGTTCATCGACCACTTTCTGGTCGAACGAATCGTACAGGTACATGCAGTCCGCCTATCCAATGAGGGTGTTGGCTCACACTATAGAGAAAGCCGCTTATTCCATAAACAATTTATATTTCATAATTTTATGCCATACCGTTATATGACACGGCTTGAACCCGTGCGCAATAGACGATTAAATGTCCGGCGTAAATACGACTCTGGACTGAAGCAGTTGTCGGTCGTCCCTGAAGTCACCGTGGTTAGGGCTTATAAAGCCCAATCAGCCCACAGTGACAGAAAGGCAACGACCACCCAGTGTAATGAGTCGTCTTCGGCAAGCCACAGGTTGGATGCTGCCACACCATACATTTGCTCACAAAAAGAACAAAAAGGGGAACTCATCATGGCAACAACCAAAAAATCCGGTATGACAGACGCGCAAGCAGATGCCATCGCGGCCGTCATCATTGTTACCACGGTCGTTGTTGCGGCGGTTTACTGGGTAGCAACGGCGACCTGAACCCGCACGGTAAGCAAAAAACGTCATTTAGAGAGGCCCTGTAACGGGCCTTTTTGGCAGTTATGGCGTTAACGGCTTGTTCAGGGTGCCAGCAGATGCACCAGGCCGATCAGGCTGAACACGAATAATACGGTGAACAGGATGCCACCGATGATGAATGGCCAAATACTGCCCGATGAAAAGTCGCTAATGCGATTCTTGTCACTCTGGACACCCACCAGCCCCGCCAGCAGGCTGATCAGCAACTTGGTCACCTTGGGTTTCGCCGGACGCTTTTCAGTGTCACCGGCGGTCGAACCTGTCTTACCAGACATCATACAGTCTCTTACCTCGTTATTATCAAATAGATTTCATAAATGCGACCCTGCATCCTTGAATGCGACAAAGCCCCGGAATTCATTCTCCGGCAGGGTGAAAGGGGGTGTCGTTTACTAGAGAATACGCCCGGTTCAACTAGTATCAAGCCTATACCCGAATCATTAACATCAAAACAACACGATCCATACTACTTGCAAATCAACAGTGAGCAATGCCTGACATTGCCGGACATTAAAAAGAAAATCAGAGGCCAACAATGACGCAAACCATGTCTCATCAGAGAAGTGAGCTACTCGATAGCCTGCATACCCGCCTGCAGCCCCACTTCCCGAAAGAGCACAGTGACAATTTAAAGACGCTGATCAACGCCCTGTTCAAGCATGCGTCAATGCAGGATTTGCTTTCCTATGAATTGACAGACCTCTGCGGTCTGGTGGTATCCATGTGGCGTACGCTGCAGGGCGGGAAGGCAAAACACGGCCTGGTAAACGTTTTCAACCCGAATGTCGAAGAGCATGAATGGCAGTCGCCTCATACCATTGTATCCATCCTGCATTCGGATTTGCCCTTCATCATCGATTCGGTTCGCCTCACCCTGAATCGACTGGGCGCCAATATTCACACGATTTTTCATGCCAGCCTGGCGGTATCACGCAACAAGGACGGTCAGTTTGACGGGTTTTCGGGCAAGGGCGATCAGGAGTTGCTGCTGCTGATCGAGGTAGACCGTACCACCATCGCCAGTGAGCGTGACCACATCGAATCCGAGATCCGCTCTGTGGTCAAGGATGTCGAGCGTGTGGTCGAAGATTACCCGAAGATCCTGAAGAAAACCGAAGACGCCATTTCCGACTTCAACACCCTGCATTACCCGGTAGACGCCTCCGAACTGGATGAAGGCAAGGTGTTTATGAAATGGCTGGCCAACAACCACTTTACCTTTTTGGCCTACGACGAATACGTCGTCGAGGGTGATACGGTCAAGCAGGTTGAAGGCAGTGCGCTGGGGTTGTTCAAGAAAACCCAGAAACGCCGCGATGAAACCATCGCCGGCATGTCCGAGCACCGGCGCTCCCATGTGTTTGAGAAAGAGTTGCTGATTTTCTCCAAGTCGGGGCATCGGGCGAATGTTCATCGCCCGGCCTATTCGGACTATGTACTGGTCAAACACTTTAACGACAAAGGCGAGGTCGTCGGCGGCCGCCGTTTCCTGGGGCTCTATACCTCCACGGTATATAATGAGGCGCCCGGCAATATTCCGGTAGTGCGCCGCAAGATCGAGCTAGTACTGGAAAAAAGTGGCTTTGCCGAAGGCGGACACAATTACAAGGAACTGGCTTCAATCCTGTTTACCTTCCCGCGCGATGAGCTGATTCAGGCCTCGGTGGATACCTTGTTGAGCATGACGCTTGATGTTCTGGCCATTCAGGAACGCAAGCGCATCCGTTTACTGCTGCGCAAGGACATCTATGGCAAATTCCTGAACGCCATTGTCTATATGCCGCGTGACATCTTTAATTCCCAGTTGCGGCAGCAGGTACACGACCTGCTGGTTGACCAGTTCGATGTGGAAGGCTCTGACTTCACAACGTTTTTTAGCGAATCCGTACTGGCGCGTACCCGGTTCGTATTCAAACTGACTCATCCAATTGAGGAAGAACTGCCGACAGAACTGTTGGAAAAGCGCATTGTCCAGATAGCACGTCGCTGGACCGATGAGTTGCAACAGGCGCTGGTTGAATCCTTCGGTGAAGAAAAGGGCATGCGTTTCCATCAGCGTTATGTGGAAGCGTTTCCGGCCAGCTATCGGGAGCAATACAGCGCCCGCGTCGCGGTGGCCGATATTCAGCGCATGGAGTCGCTGAACGCCACCAATGCCGACCCGATCACGCTCAGTTTTTACCGGTCGATGGAACCCACCGGCAGCGAGCTGAAACTGAAGATATTCAATAAAGGCTCGGCTTTACTGTTGTCTGACCTGATTCCGGTTCTGGAAAACCTGGGGCTGAAGGTCATCGACGAGTACCCCTACGAAATCAATTACGGGGAAGACAACTGCACCTGGATCTACGACTTTTCACTGCTCTACGAGCCCGATCCGGAACTGGACCCGGCGAAATACCGCGATGAATTTTCCAGGGCCTTTATCAACATCTGGAACGGTCGTGCCGAGAACGATGCTTACAACCAGCTGATTTTGCGCGCCCGGTTAACCTGGCGTGAAGTGGCGATGTTGCGCGCTTATGCGCACTACATGAAGCAGCTGCGTTTTGGTCTGTCGCAGGAATACATCGCCGATACCCTGATCAAATACACTGAAATCACCGACATGCTGACCGAGTTGTTTTCGGCCCGGTTCAGTCCGGCCAAGCAAAAAGGCAAGTCGCAAGTCGACAAATGGCTGCAAGGCATCGAGCAGTCGCTGGAAGGTGTCAACAACATCAACGAAGACCGCATTATGCGGCGCTACGTTGAACTGATGAAAGCCACCTTGCGCACCAACTTCTATCAGGAAGAGTCGAACGGTCAGCGTAAGGATTACATCAGTTTCAAACTGAACCCGGCCAAAATCAGCGGTATTCCGTTGCCCAAGCCCAAGTTCGAGATCTTTGTCTACTCACCGCGTGTCGAAGGTGTGCATTTGCGCGGCGGCAAGGTTGCTCGTGGTGGCTTGCGCTGGTCTGACCGGATCGAAGATTTCCGGACCGAGGTGTTGGGGCTGGTCAAGGCCCAGCAAGTCAAGAATGCCGTTATCGTACCTGTGGGCGCCAAGGGCGGCTTCGTTGCCAAGCAGTTGCCGGTCGATGGCGATCGCGAAGCCTTTATGCGTGAAGGCATCACCTGTTACAAAACCTTTATCCGGGCGCTGCTGGATGTAACCGATAACCTGAAAGAAGGTGAACTGGTCGCACCGGAAAACGTGGTTCGTTACGATGAAGACGACCCCTACCTGGTAGTCGCGGCTGACAAAGGCACCGCGACCTTTTCCGATATTGCCAATGCGGTCGCCGCTGAATACGACTTCTGGCTGGGCGATGCCTTTGCATCGGGCGGCAGCAATGGCTACGACCACAAGAAAATGGGCATTACCGCACGGGGTGCCTGGGTCAGTGTGCAGCGCCACTTCCGGGAATTGGGGCTGGATGTACAAAAAGACCCGATTACTGTGGTCGGTATCGGGGACATGGCCGGCGATGTGTTCGGTAACGGCATGTTGCGCTCCGAGACACTGAAACTGGTGGGAGCGTTTAACCACCTGCATATCTTTGTCGATCCGGAGCCCGATGCAGCGGCCAGTTTTGCCGAGCGTCAGCGCTTGTTTGACCTGCCACGCTCCAGTTGGGAAGACTACGATACATCGCTGATCTCAAAGGGTGGTGGCATCTTCAGCCGTACCGCGAAGTCCATTCCGGTTTCAAAGGAAATGAAGGCGGTGTTTGGCATCAGCAAGTCGAAAATATCCCCCAACGATCTGATCAGCGCCATGCTGAAGGCACCGGTGGATCTGTTGTGGAATGGTGGTATCGGCACCTATGTCAAAGCCAGCTATGAAAACCATACTGATATTGGCGACAAGGCCAACGACGCTTTGCGGGTTAATGGCGATGAGCTGCAATGCAAGGTCATCGGTGAAGGTGGCAACCTGGGCTTCAGTCAGTTGGGCCGGGTTGAATTTAACCTGAACGGTGGCCGTTGCTTTACCGACTTTATCGACAATGCTGGCGGTGTTGACTGTTCGGACCACGAAGTCAACATGAAGATCCTGCTGGATGACCTGGTCGCTAATGGAGATCTGACCGTCAAACAACGCAATGACTGGTTGTTCAAACAAACCGAAGATGTGTCGCGCCTGGTTTTGCGCAACAACTACCGCCAGACTCAGGCGCTGGGCCTGGCCTTTACCGAATCCAGCCGGCGGGTCGAAGAGTACCGCCGCCTGATCAACTCGATGGAGGCGGCGGGTAAATTAAACCGTTCGCTGGAATTTTTGCCGTCGGATGAGGAAATTACCGATCGTAAGTCACGCGGCCTGGGCCTGACCCGGCCGGAGCTGTCGGTGCTGATTTCCTACGTTAAAGGCGATCTTAAAGAACAGCTGATTCGTGAAAACGTCGCTGAAGATGCCTATCTGGAAGATGCGGTTGCAACGGTTTTCCCAGAGAAAATGCGCAAGCAGTTCGAAAAGCCCATGCGCCAGCACCGGTTGAAAGCTGAAATCGTGGCGACTCAGGTTGCCAACGATATTTTCAATTACATGGGCATCGCTTATTTCAACCGGCTGCAGGAAAGCACCGGCGCCTCGCCGGTGGAAGCGGCCAAAGCCTATGTTGCAGCGCGTGACATCTTTGGTTTGCATGAGCTGTGGGATCAGATCGAGGCGCTGGATCATCAGGTACCGTCCGATCTGCAAAGCCAGTTGATGTTGCGAACCGCGCGAATGGTACGACGGTCAAGCCGCTGGCTGGTCAAGAACTATCGTACCGGCATCGATATCAGCAGCGTGATCAGCCTGTACAGGGGTCAGGTGGCGAAGATGATCGACAAACTGGAAAGGCTGTTGCCTGAAGAGCAGAAAGACAAATGGCTGCAAGAGGCGTCTGAACTCGAAGCTCAGGGGATTCCGGCCGAGGTGGCACGGCGTGTCTGTGCCTGTGAAATTCTGTACACAACGCTGGGTGTGATAGCGGTGGCGCAAACTCAGGAGCAAGACCCAATGCAGGTTGCCCAGGGTTATTTCCGGGTAGGCGATGCGCTGGAACTGGATAATTTCGCCGGCCAGGTCAATAGTCTCAGTGTCAACTCGCACTGGCAGGCCATGGCCCGGGAATCCTTCCGGGACGACCTGGAATGGCAGCAGCGGCGCATTACCCAGGGCCTGTTTGCCCAAATGGAAAAAGGCAGTGAGCTTGAGCCCGTGGTGTCTGAATGGCTGGAACGCAATACCATTCTGGTCGAGCGCTGGTTGCGCATGATGAGTGAAATTCGGGCGGTCAGTGAACCCGAATTCAGCATGTACAGCGTCGCGATCCGGGAATTGCTGGACCTGTCACAGGCCACCATGCCCGAGCTGTAGTTATAGAGTAAGTTCCAGAGTAAAGCAGTGCCCTCGGGAAACCCGGTTGGGTTAACTGAACAAGGCTCCTTCGGGAGCCTTTTTTGTATTCGCCTGGCTTGTGCGCGCCTCGAAAGTCCGCATAATCTGGTGCTGATTACGCTTCACCGACTATAAACTCCGGGGACCCTAACTGCATGGCGCAGCACCTGATTGTGGATTTATACATTTCTGCAGACGATTACCTGCGTCACTACAAAGGGCAGGTATCCCAGGTGGTGTGCGAAGCCCGTGACGGCCGGCGGGTGCGCTTTCCTTCCAGTATCCTGCAGCGCTTCGTCACCCGCAGTGGCATTCACGGCAGCTTTCGCATCGATTTTGACGACGCCAACAAACTGGTGTCGGTAAAGCGCATCGCCTGAGCCCCTCTTAAGTCTGCACGGGGCGGGTGCTATACTGCGCGCCGTCTTAAATGGAGCGCTCCATGTATAACCTTCTTCGCCATGCTTTATTTACCCTCAGTCCGGAAACCTCACATGACTTCAGTCTGGACAGCCTGGGAGCCTTGCAGCGTCTGGGGTTGCTGGGGGCATTCAGTAAAAAAACGGAGGGGCGCCGAACAACCCTGTGGGGGATTGAGTTTGAGAATCCCGTAGGATTGGCCGCAGGGCTGGATAAAAACGCCGACTATCTGGATGCACTGGGTACTCTGGGTTTCGGGTTTATTGAAGTGGGCACGGTAACGCCTCGTCCGCAGCCCGGTAACCCTCAGCCGCGACTGTTCAGATTGCCTGAGTATCAGGCGATCATTAACCGGATGGGGTTTAACAACAAAGGGGTCGACTATCTGGTCGAGCGGGTGAAGCGCAGCCGCTATGAGGGTGTCATAGGCATCAACATTGGCAAGAACAAAGATACCCCGGAAGAAGACGCCCTGGCCGATTACCTGACCTGTCTTGATAAGGTCTATCCCCATGCTCATTACGTTGTGGTCAATGTCTCTTCGCCAAATACGCCGGGGCTGCGTAACTTGCAGTTTGGCGATGCACTGAACCGGTTGCTGGCGGGTCTAAAAGAGCGCCAGCAACAGCTGACAGCTGAGTATGGGTTCAAACCCCTGCTGATCAAAATCGCTCCGGACATGGATGCCGCCGAAGTGCAGGGTGTCGCCCGGGCGCTGGTTGAATTTGAGATTGATGGTGTTGTGGCCACCAACACCACCTTGTCCCGGGATGCTGTTGCGGATCATCGTTATGGGCAAGAGGCTGGCGGGCTGAGTGGTGCGCCTTTGCTTAAAGCGTCCACCGAGGTCTTGTCTCAGTTACGAGAAAGCCTGCCTGCGACGATGCCCATCATCGGTGTTGGTGGTATTTGTTCAGCGCAGGATGCTCGCCAGAAGTGGGCCGCCGGGGCAGATTTGATTCAGATATACAGCGGGTTTATATACCAGGGGCCAGCCCTGATACGGGATTGTGTCAAAGCGTCACTAACGCTGAAAGATAACGGCTAGCAGGGTTGCAGTGGGGCGCGCGAATGCACGCAGGGAGTGAAGGGCGTTCACAAAAAAGCCGGCAAAGTGGCCGGCTTTTGAGTCAAGGGTAGTGTTATTGGGTGAGCAGGGTCAGTGGGGCATCAGTACTTCGTTGATACGGTGAATACCGCGTACGCCGGTGAAACCATCCCACTGATCGGATCGTCCTTCGCGCCACCCGTTCATCCACTCCTGATGGACTTCGGGTTTGCCTTCGGGACATAAACTTTTGGATCTACCCTCCAGACCAGCCATGTAGCCTTTTTGATAAGCACGTCCTAGCGGGTCACGTTTTTGTCGCTTCATAAATAGACCTCTCTTGCAGTCCATGGGATTAAACCCGGCTATCCGAGCCGAGCGCAGTGAAGCTGTCTTTGCATCCTTCTGGTACTGTTGTATCGAATATTGGCCATCAGTGTCGATGATCAATTCAATCTAAAAAGTCTCGTTTTAAGTGCTCAATGTCATAAAATGGTGGTTGTAATCGAAGCACTGCTCTGGAATCGGTGTTGTAAGAAGGGCCACCTAACCCTGTTCGTGGGTTTTAATAAGCTCATGGCAGTTCTTTTGTTTTTTTTATAGAGATATTGTCTAACCATGCTTTCAGACGCTGTTCAAACGCCCCACAACGAAATCTGGATTACCTGCCCGAACGGTTTTCATGGCTTGTTGAAGCGGGAAATTACCGACATCACCGGTTTGGTGCCGCGCGACTGGGCCCGGGGAATGGCGCTGGATGCGCCCCTGCTTGAGGCGTATCGCCTGTGTCTCTGGAGTCGTCTGGCCAACCGCATCTACCTGCCCCTGGGTCAGTCGGATGAGATGAGCATGGATGGACTGAAGCAGCTGGTCGACAGCATCGACTGGGATCAGCATGTACGCCCCTCGGGCACCCTCAAAGTGGATTTTCAGGGCCATCTGCCGGGTATTGATGATTCCCGCTATGGCGGTCAGAAGGTTAAGGATTTTATCGTCGACCAGATGCGCGAGCGCCATGGTGTGCGTCCGGATGTCGACCGGGATGCGCCGGACATCAGCGTGGTTGTCTTGATTGGGCGCAAGCGCATTGATCTGGCGCTGGACTTGTCGGGCGATTCGCTGCATCGCCGTGGCTATCGCCGTGCCACTGGCCCAGCTCCGCTTAAGGAGAACCTGGCAGCGGCCTTGTTGATGGCGACTGGGTGGCACGAGCGGGCGAGTGCCGGTGAAAGCTTTATTGACCCGTTATGCGGCTCCGGCACCCTGGTAATCGAAGCCGCCATGATCGCGGCCGATTTCGCACCGGGGTTGTTGCGCCAGCGTTTTGGCTTTGAAGGCTGGCTAGGCCATGACCGGGCGGCGTGGAATGGCTTGCTGGCAGACGCGCGCGTCAGGCGTCAGCAAGGCGAGGAAGCCATGGTGCCGGTGCTTGGCTACGATGCCGATGGCGGGGTGGTGGCCCGCGCCAATGAAACCCTGGAACGGCTGGGCCTCAGTCGCCAGACCCGGTGTTATCACAAAGCACTGGCCGACTGGTCCCGTCCGACCCATCTGACGCTGAAACCCGGCCTGGTGGTGACCAACCCGCCTTATGGCGAACGGTTGGGCAACAAGCCCGAGTTGCTGGCCCTTTACCATCGGTTGGGGGCTATTGCCCAGTCGGAACTGGCGGACTGGACGGTTGCGCTACTCACCTCCGATACCGTACTGGCCCGGGAAACCGGATTGCGAGCTGCCGAAAAGCTGCGCTTTTTTAACGGCCCGATAGAAACGCATCTGTACGTGTTTCCCGTGGGCGAGCGAACTGCCCATCAACCCAGCCAGCAAATCGCCCAGGATGATGCCTTGCGCAATCGTCTGTTTAAAAACATGAAATTGCGGCAAAAGTGGCTGAAAAAAGAGAATATAGAAGCATATCGACTCTACGATGCAGATTTACCGGAATTTGCGATCGCCATCGATTGTTATGGCGACAGCCTGCATGTTCAGGAGTACGCGCCCCCCAAGGAAATTCCGGAAGAAAAAGCCCGGCAACGGCTGATGCACGCTCTGGCTGTACTGGCCGAGGTAACCGGAATAGCGGCCGAGCGAACCGTGCTCAAGCAGCGCCAGCGCCAGCGTGGTAACCAGCAATATGAACGCAAAGACAGCGCCGGCGAGGTGTTCACCATTGCCGAGCATGGCGTGAACTTGCAGGTTAATCTGCGTGACTATCTCGATACCGGGGTCTTTCTGGACCACCGACCGACCCGGCTGTGGATTCAGCAACATGCCCAGGGCAAGCGGTTCCTGAACTTATTCTGCTATACCGGCGCGGCCACGGCGCATGCTCTGGTCGGCGGAGCGGTCAGCACCACCAGTGTGGATCTGTCACGCACCTACCTGAACTGGGCTAAGGATAACCTTCGCCATAACGGCGGCCAGGTGTCGGGCCATCACCGGTTTATTCAAGCCGATTGCATGAGCTGGATAAACGAGAACCGCGAGCAGTTCGATCTGATTTTTATGGACCCGCCGACCTTCAGTAATTCGGCGCGAATGACTGATACGCTGGATATCCAGCGCGACCATGCAGGTCTGATCCGCGCGGCGATGGAGAATCTGGCCAAAGACGGAGTGCTGATCTTTTCCAACAACTTCCGCAAGTTCAAACTCGACCCCGAGTTACTGGCGTTGTTTGAAGTAAAGGATGTAACTCAGGTGTCGATTCCCTTCGATTTCAAACGATCACGACCGCACCAGTGCTGGCATTTTCATCACAAGGGCTAACCAACAGAACCCCGAATGCTATTCCGGTTAGCTAGCCGGGTCAGTACTTGGGGCCAGTGCAGCGGAAAACGACAAATTTCGGGTGCTGGCTAACGGCGGTGACCCGGCTAAACCAGCGGGGCAGTGTCTTGTGGTAATTGAGGTGGCGGTTACCGACCACCCAGAATTCACCCTGTGCAGACAGCGCTCCGGCAGCCTGTTCGAACAAACTGTGCGCGATATCGGTGGTCAGGGTTGTGCTCTGGTGAAACGGCGGGTTGCACAGGATCAGCGGTAACCCGGTTAACCCCAGCCCGGTCAGGCCGTTATTGTGATGAATTTCCACACGGTGCCCGTTACGTGCAGCGCTGGCCGCTGCTGATGCGGTAGCCTGACGGCTTTCGTCGATCAGTATCGCCTGGCTTGATGGGTGCCGGTGCAGGTAGTTAAGCGCCAGAACCCCATTTCCGCAGCCCAGGTCCGCAAAGCGGTCGACCTCTGGTAACTGATCGAATTCGGCCAGAAAGGCCAGGGCACCCGGGTCGGGACGCGATTCGCTGAAGCAGCCTGGTAGGGAGACCAGGGTTGCATCACCTGCAATGTATTCCCGGGCTGGCTCCGGTACCAGCCCCGGGACCGGGCTCGCCAGTGTGACACACCGGGCTTTCTTCACCGCCAAACCCGGCTCTATCTGCCTGAAGTACCGCTGCATCACTTTTTGATGGCCGCGGCTGAGGTGTTTCACCATCCCCGCTACCCAGCATTGCCCGTCTTCCATCAGGTGCCTGGCGATATGACTCAATTGCCACTCAAAGAGGCTCAGCGACTTGGGGGCGTGAAGTATCACCAGGGCGTACTGTTCCCCCAGGTCGTCGGGAGCATTAATGATTCGGGGGGCGACCGCTCGGTTGGCGCTGATGTTCCGGTTCATGGCTTCAAGGGCCATGGCGCTGTCGCTCCACCAGTCAGAATCGGTCGCAGCCAGTGCCGTTGCCAGGGCACCAAAGGCATCGTTAACCAATAACCGGGGACCATTAGGCCCGTCGTGCGCCTGCAGGCGCTGCAGCACCAGTTCATCGGCCGCATTGTAGGCCTGAAGGGTCGGCGCTGGCGGTACCCGGCTCAGCGTCAGTTGGGTCAGGTCGCTGATCATTAGATTCTGACCAATACCAAGCCAGCCTCCATATGGTGCGTGTAGGGGAACTGGTCAAACACCGCGGCTGCCTCAATGCGGTATTCGGAGCCCAGTGCACGCACATTGGCGGCCAGGGTGTCGGGGTTGCACGAGACGTAAACGATGCGCTCGAAATTCCGCGCCAGTGCCAGGGTGTCTTCATCGAGCCCGGCCCGGGGCGGGTCTACCAGCAAGGTCCTGAAGTCGTAATCCGACACCGCCCATTCACGCAGCCGTCGTGATTCGGTGCGTCCCAGCCAGGCATTGGCAAAGTCCTCGCTCGACATGCGGGCGATGGTCAGGTTTTTGATGCCATTGGCTTCAATGTTGTGCTGAGCGCTTTGTACCGATACCCGGGAGATCTCCGTGCCCAGTGCCCGGCGAAAGTTAGCGGCCAGCGGAATCGAGAAATTGCCATTGCCACAGTACAGCTCCAGCAAGTCTCCATCACAGCCCGTTGTATGGTGTTTGGCCCAGCCCACCATCTGTTCGCAGACCCCGGCGTTGGGCTGGGTGAAGGAATTCTCGTATTGCCTGAAATGGTAGTCCTGTCCCTGAATGGTCAGGGTTTCGTTCACGTAGTCGCGCGCCAGCACCAGCCGTTGTTTGCGTGACCGGCCAATCACCGGGAACCCCCACTGTTCCTGCCAGTAACGACCGCGAGCCTCCCAGGCATCGTCCAGCGGCTTGTGGTAGATCAGGGTGATCAGGGCATCGCCTTGCTGGGTGGTAATGAATTCGACCTGAAACAGCCGTTCGCGCAACAGAGGGTCCTGCAGCACGCTGTTTCTGACCTCGGTCATTAGCTGGTTCAGCAACTTGCTGGCGACCGGGAACTGGTCGACCCTGACCGGGACTTTGGGGTCGGCCGGGTCGAACATGGCGTACCAGGAGTCGTCGCCCTCGTGCCAGAACTTGAACTCGGCCCGCATGCGGTAGTGGCTTGGCTCAGACCGGAATATGGCTGGTTCGGGCAGGGCAATGCCGTCAAACAGCGCTTTCAGGCGCTCAACTTTCTCGGTCAACTGCGTTTCGTACTGTTCGGGCGCAAAAGGGAAAGGCATGTCCAGTCCAGATCGGGATTCGGGCCGCCATTCTAGTTATTCCCGGCCCTCAAACCAGTTTATACCGTTATCTACTGAGGATTTTTTCGCCGTAGTCGATGACTCCCTGAATCAGTATAATTCCCGGCCCTCAGTCAGGCCTACTGGTCTGGCGCTCAATACTGAAACTGGAGTTTGCGTGACCCAAGAAGCTTCTCGCCCCGCACCTGCCACCGAAGCCCCCGATCCACAGCTGGTTTTAGGGGATATTCCGGTCTTTCTCGGCAATCGCACCCCCCAAGCCTGGGTAGACGCAGCGCTGGATAATCTGACTGTATTGCTGATCGACCACGCCCAGTGCGAGAAAAAAGCCGCTTCCGCCGCCATGTCGATGATGTACAAATACGTTGATCGCCGCGAGCTGCTGTCCAAAATGAGCAAGCTGGCGCGTGAGGAGCTGGTACATTTCGATCAGGTCTTGAAACTGATGGATGAGCGTGGCATTCAATACACCCATCTAACAGCCGGCAGGTATGCCGGTGCCTTGCACGAGATTATCCGCAAGAGCGAACCGGAAAAACTGGTCGACCGGTTGATATTGGGCGCCTTTGTTGAAGCCCGCTCGTGTGAACGATTTGCGGCGCTGGTGCCTGAATTGTACAAGCGGGGTGACGAGGTGTTGGGTCGGTTCTACTTCTCGCTACTGAAAAGCGAAGCGCGACACTATAAAGACTATCTGACGCTGGCCCGGCAGTATTCCGAGACGGATATTACGGATCGGATTGACGCTTTCCGGGAGTTAGAGGCCCGTCTGATCGAACTGCCGGATGACACCTTCAGGTTTCACAGTGGTGTACCAGTCTAGGAATGAATGCTCCCTCTCCCGTCCCACGGGAGAGGGTTGGGGAGAGGGCACTCTTCTGGTTTCTTCGCATTGCACTCGAAACCACGTACGTAACGGCTACGCCGTCCCCCTCTCTCTAGCTCTCTCCCCCAGGGGTGGAGAGAGAACCGTTATGTGCTGTGGCATAAACCTTTGGTCGTCATAATTGTCAGCCTCGCCCGAACTCAAGCTGGTTCACGCTGAACCGGTTGAGTGTTTTCTCGTCTTGATCAAACCTCAGATACCAGCCTACTTTATCCCAATCACCCATTACCAGGCGTTCCCGGACTGGTTCGTCATCGGCCGCTATGCTATGCCAGTCGGCCATGTGGGTATGACCATGAATCAGCCCGGCGTGTTGGGTGCCTTTCAGTACTCGCTTAACGGCTTTTTGATTCACGTCGATGTAGCGGGGCAGGTCCATTCTGTTTCGGTCTTT
>DASSWT010000153.1:0-7790 GCA_035704555.1 Saccharospirillum sp.
CACAGTGTGCGCTGCGACCGGGACCTGTCTGATGAGTCAAATTAATGCGGCATTCTAGTGGCTTGGGCCTCCGATCACCAGTGCGAACCCGGCTGGCCAATGGCAGGTGCCCAGAATAACTCAATTTTCGGAGTTCGCTGAAGTGACAAGCGGCGGCTGCCGGGGGTGTCTCTGTGGGGAAGTCCGCAGCAGGGATGCTGCGGCCTAGGCTCCATGGATGGATCCACGCCGACCCCACAGGGGCACCCTCGGTAGCCGGTGCGGACCATCACCACTCAGGCGGCCCCGAACTCCGAAACTGGAGTGTATAAGAGGTTGCTAACCGGCTTCACTGCCCGGCTGATGGCTATCTATCTCATTGATTTGTGGTATGATTTCGCCCTGTTTTACGCCGCTCAGGCACCGGCTTCAGGCCGCAGCAGAGCGACTGACTGAACATAAAGGATACGGTACCGCATGGGTGAGCTAGCCAAAGAAATCCTCAACGTTAATATCGAAGAGGAACTGAAACAGTCTTACCTCGACTACGCGATGAGCGTGATTGTCGGGCGGGCATTGCCCGATGTACGCGATGGCCTGAAACCAGTGCACCGCCGGGTGCTCTTTGCCATGAGCGTGCTTGGCAATGACTGGAACAAACCCTATAAAAAATCCGCCCGTGTGGTCGGTGACGTCATTGGTAAATATCACCCCCACGGTGATTCGGCCGTCTACGACACCATCGTGCGGATGGCGCAGGACTTTGCCATGCGCTACACCCTGGTCGATGGCCAGGGCAACTTCGGCTCCGTCGATGGCGATTCCGCCGCCGCCATGCGTTACACCGAAATCCGGATGGAGCGGCTGGCGCACGATCTGCTGGCCGACCTGGACAAAGAAACCGTCGATTTTGTAGAAAACTACGACGGCACCGAGCTGATCCCTGAAGTACTGCCGACCCGCGTGCCTAACCTGCTGATCAACGGTTCATCGGGCATTGCGGTGGGTATGGCCACCAACATCCCGCCCCACAACATCAGCGAAGTGATCGCTGGCTGTCTGGCGCTGATGGAAAACCCGGAGCTGACCGTCGATGACCTGATGGAGCACATCACCGGGCCGGATTTCCCGACCGGCGCCATCATCAACGGTCGCAAGGGTATTGTTGAAGCCTACCGTACCGGTCGTGGCCGTATTTATATTCGCGCCCGCGCTGAAGTCGTGGTCGATCCGAAAACCAGCCGCGAAAGCATCATCGTTCACGAGATTCCCTATCAGGTGAACAAGGCCCGGCTGATCGAGAAGATTGCCGACCTGGTAAAAGAGAAAAAGATCGAAGGCATTTCCGAGCTGCGTGACGAGTCCGACAAAGACGGCTTGCGCATCGCCATCGACCTGAAGCGTGGTGAATCCGGCGATGTGGTGCTGAACAATCTGTACGCCCAGACTCAGCTGGAAACTGTGTTCGGTATCAATACCGTGGCACTGGTCGACGGCCAGCCGCGCATTCTGAATCTGAAAGAACTGCTCGAAGCCTTTATTCGTCACCGCCGTGAAGTGGTGACGCGCCGGACAATTTTTGAACTGCGCAAAGCCCGTCAGCGCGGCCACATTCTGGAAGGCCTGGCGATTGCACTGGCCAACATCGACCGGATGATCGAGCTGATTCGCGGTTCTGCCACCGGTGCGGAAGCCAAAGAGCGCATGCTGTCGCAGAGCTGGGAGCTGGGCGAAGTCTCCGCCATGCTGGAACGTGCCGGTTCCGATATTTCCCGCCCCGAAGATCTCGACGACCAGTTCGGGGTGCACGACGACCGCTATCATTTGTCGCCCGAGCAGGCCCAGCAGATTCTCGACATGCGTCTGCAGAAGCTGACCGGTCTGGAGCACGAAAAGCTCATTGGTGAATACAAACAGATTATCGACACCATTGGCGAGCTGCTGCGCATTCTCGGCAGCTACGAGCGCCTGATGGAAGTGATTCACGAAGAATTGCTGGAAGTAAAAGCCCAGTACGGTGACGAGCGTAAATCCGAAATCATCGCCAGCCGTCTCGATTTGTCGATGGAAGATCTGATCACCGAAGAAGACATGGTGGTCACCATCTCCCACGGTGGTTATGCCAAGACACAACCGCTGACCGATTACGAAGCGCAGCGTCGCGGCGGCAAGGGCCGTTCAGCATCGGCATTGAAAGACGATGACTTTATTGAGCACTTGCTGGTCGCCAACACCCACGACACCGTGCTGTGTTTCAGCAACAGAGGCAAGGTGTACTGGCTGCGGGTGTTCGAAATTCCGCAGGCCAGCCGCAACGCCCGTGGCCGGCCGATGGTGAATTTGTTGCCATTGGAAGCCGATGAGCGCGTAACCGCCATTCTGCCGATCCGTAATTACGATGCCGATCACTTCATCTTCATGGCAACGGCGAGCGGTACGGTCAAGAAAACGACGCTGGATTCGTTCTCGCGGCCGCGTTCAGCCGGCCTGATTGCCCTGTCGCTGGACGAGGGTGACCGCCTAGTTGGCGTGGCGCTGACCGACGGCAAGAAAGAAGTGATGCTGTTGTCCGACGCTGGCAAAGTGGTCCGCTTCAGTGAAGACCATGTCCGTGCCATGGGCCGCACCGCACGTGGCGTTCGCGGCATTCGTCTGGGTGCTGGCCAGTCGGTTATTTCGCTGATCATTCCACAGGCCGGTGGCACCATTCTTACCGCCTCCGAACGCGGCTATGGCAAGCGGACCGACATCAGTGAATTCCCGACCAAAGGCCGTGGCACCCAGGGCGTAATTGCCATGGTAACCAGCGAGCGCAATGGTGCTCTGGTCGGTGCGAAGCAGGTGTTTGACGGCGATGAAGTCATGCTGATCAGCGACCAGGGAACCCTGGTTCGTACCTCGGTCGAGGGCATTTCAGTGCTCAGCCGTAACACTCAGGGCGTGACTCTGATTCGCCTGGCAGAAGACGAGCATCTGGTCAGTATCGAGCGTATTGAAGAGCCTGCCGAAGACGAGTCGGTTCTGGATGTCGCCGAAACGCCGGACTCTGAAATCGTGGCGGCCTCTCCGGGTGAACCGGATGCCAGTGGTGAGGTAGCGGACGATGCAGCGGATTCGGAATCCGATGATTCGGATGACCAGGATCCCGACAACCAGTAATACTATGAACCAGTAGCACAAAGAACCACAGGATAACGCCGCCGTAACACACGGCGGCCATATCAATCAGACCAGGAACGCGAGCGATGACCCGGGGATACAATTTTTGTTCTGGGCCTGCGATGTTGCCCGATGCTGTGATGCAACGGGCGCAACAGGAGTTGATGGAGTGGCAGGGCACCGGTATGTCGGTGATGGAATTGTCGCACCGGTCTGACGAGTTCGTCCGTGTACTGGAGTCGGCGGAATCACGCTTGCGGCGTTTGCTGGGCGTGTCGGATGACTTTGCCGTGCTCTTTGTTCAGGGCGGCGCGACCCTTCAGTTCTCCTGTGTACCGATAAACCTGATGGGGCGCGGTGGTGCGGCGGAATTTCTGGATACTGGCACCTGGTCAGTCAAGGCAATAAAAGAAGCCGCTCGTTACGGTGAGGCCCGGGTACTGGCATCAACAAAAAGCGAGAACTACCTTCGAGCCGTTCGCGCCGATGAATTTACCGCTAGCCCCGACGCTGCCTATCTGCATTACACCCCCAACGAAACCATCGGCGGTGTGGAATTCGATTATGTTCCGGACTCGGGCGCTGTGCCGCTGGTCGCGGAT
This sequence comes from Saccharospirillum sp., assembly GCA_035704555.1. Lineage (GTDB taxonomy): Bacteria > Pseudomonadota > Gammaproteobacteria > Pseudomonadales > Natronospirillaceae > Saccharospirillum. Next base: position 3,741 of record DASSWT010000153.1, read on the forward strand.
ATGTCGTCATGCATTCTGTCGAAAACCATTAATGTCGATGATTACGATCTGATCTATGCCGGCGCCCAGAAAAATATTGGGCCGGCCGGTCTGACGCTGGTTATCGTGCGTCGGTCTTTGCTGGGTAAGGCATTGCCGGGTACGCCATCGCTGCTGGATTATCAGGCCCAGGCCGAGAACGGCTCTATGGTCAACACACCGCCGACCTTTGCTATCTATCTGGCCGGGCTGGTGTTCGAATGGCTGGAAAGCAACGGTGGCGTTGCGGCATTCGAGCGGTTGAATGCGGAAAAATCCGGTTTGTTGTATCGGGTTATTGATGACAGTGCTTTTTATTCGAACCCGATAATGCCGGACCATCGCTCGCGTATGAACGTGCCCTTTATTCTGGCTGATGAAAGCCTCAATGACCGGTTTTTGGCCGGGGCGCAGGAGGCTGGTCTTTACAACCTGCAGGGCCATCGCAGTGTCGGTGGTATGCGCGCCAGTATCTACAACGCCATGCCACTGGCGGGTGTGGAAGCACTGGTCTCTTACATGAAGGAGTTTGAGCAACGTCATGGCTGAGCAACGCCCTCCCAAAGCAGATGAAATTGATTCGCTGGATCTGACGCAATTGCGCGAGGTGATCGATCGCCTCGACCTGGAAATTCTGGAGCGCATCTCTGCCCGGGCGCATTGCGCGTTAAAAGTCGCCGATGTGAAAATTAAGGCAGATCCGGACAACGCTGTGTTCTATCGCCCTGAGCGTGAAGCCCAGGTGTTGACCCGGGTGATGGAGCGAAACCAGGGGCCGCTGGGCAATGAAGACATGGCGCGGCTGTTCCGCGAAATTATGTCGGCCTGCCTGGCCCTGGAAAAACCTCTGGAAGTGGCTTATCTCGGCCCGGAAGGCACTTTTACTCAGCAGGCAACGCTGAAACATTTTGGCCAGTGGGTGCAATCCAAACCCATGCCCGCCATTGATGAAGTATTCCGCGAAGTGGAAGCCGGCGCCTGTAAATATGGCGTTGTGCCAGTCGAGAATTCAACCGAGGGCGTGGTGAACCACACCCTGGATACCTTTATCAATTCCAATCTTAAAATCTGCGGCGAAGTTGAGTTGCGCATTCACCATCATCTGATGGTTGGGCCCAATACCCAGCGTGGAAAAATTTCCCGTATTTACAGCCATCAGCAATCTCTGGCGCAGTGCCGCAAATGGCTCGATGCGCACATGCCCATGGCCGAGCGCATTGCCGTCAACAGCAATGCCGAGGCAGCGCGCCGTGTGCACGGTGAATGGAATTCGGCGGCCATTGCCGGTGAAATGGCGGCCAGTCTTTACGATCTGGACATTATTGAACAGAAAATTGAAGACTCACCCGATAACTCCACGCGGTTCCTGATCATCGGCACCGAGGAAGTTGGCACCTCGGGTGAAGACAAAACGTCCATCGTCGTATCCATGCGCAACGAACCTGGCGCCTTGTACCATTTGCTGCGCCCCTTCAATGATCACAACGTCGATATGACCCGGCTGGAGACCCGGCCTTCGCCTTCGGGCAACTGGACTTACGTCTTCTTCATCGATTTCTCCGGCCATATCAGCAGCGACAATGTTCAGCGGGCTCTGGCTGAAATTCGCGAGAAGGCGGTAGAGGTCAAGGTGCTCGGGTCTTACCCCAAGGCGGTTCTATAATTCGTCTGCAACACCTAACGGGAGCTGGAGGGAAGACTATGCGCTTCGACGTGGACGCAAAGACAGGGGCCAGAGTCGGTAACCGGCTTACGAGTTTGATACCGTGTTTCTGCGTGGGTGAGGCGTGACCGCGGCCACTACCAACCCCCGGCTGTTGATTGTGGGCCTGGGAATGATCGGAGCTTCCTTTGCCAAAGCCCTGTGTCTGTCGCAAGCGGCAACGGTGATTGGGCTTGATGCTGAGGCAGGTGTTGCCGAGAAAGCCCGGGCCATGGGCATTGTGGATGAAGCCGTTTCCTTTCCCGATCTGAATACCTCCTTTGATGCCGTGATTCTTGCTGTGCCGGTGTTGGCGATGGGGCCGGTACTAGCGCAACTGAAGCCCTGGCTTGCGTCCGATACGGTTATCTCCGATGTCGGCAGTGTTAAAGGCGCGGTGGTTGAGGCCGCCCGCGAAGCGCTGGGTGAGTTGCCCCCCGGGTTCGTGCCGGGCCATCCGATTGCCGGGGCTGAGCGCTCTGGTCTGGCTGCGGCCAAATCCGATCTGTTTGACCATCACCTGCTGATTCTGACGCCGCTGCCGACTTCCTCGCCGGAGGCTGTGCAGTTACTGACGCGTCTCTGGCACTCGGTCGGCGCTGACGTGGTAACCATGTCGGTATCGCGCCACGATGAAGTACTGGCCGCCACCAGTCATTTGCCGCACCTGCTCGCGTTTTCACTGGTCGATACGCTGGCCCGGGAATCCGAGAACCGGGAGATTTTCCGCTACGCCGCCGGTGGCTTCCGTGATTTCACACGCATTGCCGCCTCGGATCCGACCATGTGGCACGATGTCTTCCTGGCAAACCGGGAAGCAACGCTGAGCATATTGCGGCGATTCCAGGCGGATCTGGATGTGCTGGCCGACGCGATCGAAAACCGTGAAGGCGCCACACTCAAGTCTGTTTTCGGGCGCGCCAAATCCGCACGGGATTATTTCACCGAAATCCTCAGCAGCCGTCAGCGGCACACCGACGATATTCGCAAAAACCTGATTGCGGCACCGGTGCGCGCTGGCCTGGCGGGTGCAGTTGCGGTACCCGGAGACCGGTCCATCTCTCATCGCGCCATTATTCTCGCTGCCCTGGCAGAAGGGCAGAGCGAGCTGCGGGGGTTTGGTAACGGACACGACAATCGCACCACGCTGGAAGCGTTGCGCAAGCTGGGTGTCTGCATTGAGGCAAGCGACACCGGGAGTCTGGTCGTCAATGGTGTCGGTCGCCAGGGTTTGAAACCGGCAGACAGTCCGCTTTATATGGGGAACTCCGCGACCTCAATGCGCCTGATGGCGGGTGTGCTCAGTGCCCAGTCCTTCAGCAGCGAACTGATTGGTGATGCGTCCCTGAGCCAGCGCCCGATGGACCGAATTCAGCTGCCATTGCAGGCAATGGGCGCTCGCATTGAAGTGGCACCGCGAAAGACTGCACCTATTGTCATTCATCCCACTACCGCTCTGAAGCCGCTCGACTACCAATTGCCGATGGCCAGTGCCCAGGTAAAAACCGCCTTGTTGCTGGCAGGTTTGTGCTCGGGTGTTTCGATGCGTTTACAGGAGGCGGGGCCCAGCCGTAATCATACCGAGGTGTTGCTCGCCAGGCTGGGTTGTCCGGTTCGGTGTGAGTCCGGGGTTATTACGCTCGATCCTGCCCCCCAGTGGGCCGGGTTTGACTGCGATATACCCGGTGATTTCTCGCTGGCAGCGGTGCATCTGGCGGCGGCCAGCCTGGTTCCTGGTTCTGAGCTGACCGTGCTGGGCGTTGGTGTCAACCCCAGCCGCCTTGGTTTGCTGGATATTCTGGCGCGTATGGGGGCACGTATTGAGCTGACCAACTATCGTGACCTTGGGGGTGAGCCCGTGGCGGATATTCAGGTAAACTACGCGCCGCTCGTGGCAACCGCCGAAACCGCCGATGTTGCAGGTCTGGTTATTGACGAGTATCCACTGCTCTTTGTCCTGGCGACCCAGGCTGAGGGAGTGTCCCGTTTCAGTGGGGTTCGCGAGCTGCGTTACAAAGAAACCGATCGGCTGAAAACCATGGTGGAAGGTCTGACCACCCTGGGGGCTGACATCGAATTGAAAGGAGATGCCGTCATAGTCCGGGGCCGGAACGACCGCCCGCTGGACGGCGGCATTGTTGATTGCGGCGGTGACCACCGAGTGGCACTGGCGTACGTGGTCGCCGCGCAGACGGCGTTGCGACCGGTCATTATTCGAAATTCTGGGCGCGTACTGGGCGCCTACCCGGATTTTGCCGAGCATGCACTGGCACTTGGCTATTCGGTGACCGTAGAGGATTGACTATGTTATCCAAAGCTCCCGTTATCAC
>DASSWT010000239.1:0-6596 GCA_035704555.1 Saccharospirillum sp.
CTGATCGTTAAAACCGGCATTCAACGCAGCCTCGGCGATGGGTGTTCCGTCTTTCAGTTCGCGCTGACCCAGTTGGACCCGGCGATTGATCAGATAGGCATGAGGCGTTAGCCCAAAATGCTGTTTGAAGGCACGAATGAGATGGCCAGGGCTGTAGCCTGAGCGGTCACACAGATCATCGAGTGAAATTTCTTCCACCGCGTGATCGTTCAGATAGCCAGCCAATTCATATAGTGTGGCTGGCGCCTTCGGAGTATGCAGGGCCGATTGACCGGCCAACTCGTACATCAGCGCAGAGAGGTACACGACCACTTCCGTCTGTTTATCCAGCAGGGCGCGCTGCGGGTCCAGTAAGCAACTGGCCATTCGGCAATAGCCTTCATACCAGGTGGCATCCGAGATAACCGGAGTAGAAATATCATGCCAGCGCGGCGTGTCGAGCAAACCCGCTGCGTACCGAAGTTGTGTCAGCCAGCCGGCATCGACATACAGCATCAGATAAGCCCAGGGTCGGTTTTCGATGGGATTACAGGCGTGCACCCACTCCGGATTCATCAGCACCAGATTCCCGGCATGAATGTGGTAACGATCATCGCGGTAATGAAACGTGCTCTCGCCTGCAGTGATGGCACCCAGAGACCACTGAGTATGACTGTGCGGCGCATAACACACCTTGCGGCCATCATCGACTTTGCGCAACTCGACATGGGGCATGCGCGAATCTCGCCAGAACAGAGGTTGGTTTAGATGTGTCATGGCGTATTTAACTCTGAGCGACTATTTTATTATCCAAAACGTCTCCGTCTCGCTTCGAAACAATAGCAACCCTACCCCAGTACGGGCAAGCAGACCGTCGGATAAACGCCCTAAGACCCGCCATTTAAATGCAGCCTGAGCGGCTTCGTATTCTCCCGAACAATAATAGCCTTGGCTTCAAGGTCCAGCTGTACGCCTTTCAACCACCAGCCCGCTTTGTCGCCACCCGGGAACAGGTCTTCGGGCAGCAACGGCAATAACTCTTGCTTGAGTTCAGCAACGGTCAACCTGGGTTCAGTTTTTGGCATCACCGCCAAGAGCGCTGTTTTCATCGCCTCGTACTTGCGTTTATCCACCCGTACAACGTGTCCGGGGCTTTTAATATTTTGCATTTCTACCTTTTCGGCTCCACTGACCATCTAATGCTCTCCTTCGTGTTGGTTTTCAAAATATGCGCAGAACCAGGGCTTGGTACTGTCGCTGCATTGAATAGTCGTACAAGAAGTCTTGAATTCGACATCAGTGGCAAGTGTTTATTCGCTTTTCTGGCGATAGACACAGTTCCAGCGAGCTGATCGACTATTCGTCTATCGACGGATTCAGGAATTGCCGCTCCCAGAAAAAGTGCCGCTCTACGGAGTTCAACTGGGCCTCGTCACAAACCTCCTGCCAGGATTGGACAATGGTTTCGCGCATGGTCTCGATAATAGCCCTGGCGTCTTCGACTGCCAGATTAAATTTGAAGGCCGCTTCCAGGCAGAGCGACAGGCGGCTGTCGCTCTGCGCGCCCAGAATACGCATTGCCTGGGTGGCACCGCCCGTGGTGCGGTTTTGCGGACAGATGTCGTAGGCTGGGGTTAGGGTAAGCGTACGACCGTCCCAGAAGGCGGCATGATTGCGCGCATGATCATCGGTATTGCCGGTGAGGACATTGAAAACCAGGCGCTTGTATAGCTCCTTCAGCGTGGCGCTTGAATCATTGAAGCGACGACGAACGATATCCGCCAATAAGTCGTACCCCGCGTACCGAGCCATCAGTTCGTCGAGCTCAAATAACGTAAGGGCCGAGACCATCAACTTGCGATGGAGACCATCCGCTGTGATGACCCGGTCAAATCGCTCGACCAGCAATACATCGCGCTTGGCCGACTCGACCAGCCGGACCGGAGCCACCTTAAGCCCGACGCGCTCAGCCAGTCGCATGGCGATGTACTCACCCTTGACCACGTTGTAATGATCCGAGGTGGAGGAAAACTTGGCCACGTATTTCGCGTCGCCGTCGTGAATAAGTGCCTTTGGGCGGGCGCCGCCAATGGAGGTGCCGTGATTGAGGGCACGATCCAACTGTGGTGTAAGTGGCAGACCCTTTTCCACCCGTTCAGATACCTCCAGCAGTTCTTCCAAGGTCGTATTATTGGCGTCTCTCGGGATGTATTCGGTTGGTGATCGCTGAAAATCCAGTGCACCGATGCGGTCACTCCCGGAGTGCAGCATGTAGTTCAGCTCATCCAATTCGGTATTCGGTTTTGAGCCTGCACCCATCAGCCTATGGATAATGACACGCCGCCCCCAGGCATCCGGCGAGCCATCTCGCAACGAATTGGCCATCGACAAACCGTCCAGCGGCGGGATGCTGCCCTGGCGCAAGGGTAATTCCGGCTCATACAGGGCTATGGCGTCGTTCCGGTCCAGGTAACTGATCCCGTAATTAAAATAAAGTTGCCGGTTGTTTGCTCGGTAGAGACGACCGGCGACTACGGGCTCCGTGGCCCCTGGCAGCCAAACCCACACATAAAGCTCTTTGGGGGCCGTGTTAGAAGTTGTCATTCACCGCATCCTTGGGTTTGTGTACCGTCTTGGGCAGTAGCGAGGCGATGGTTTCAGCACGGCTGATTTCAGATCGGATATAGGGTAGCGAGCCCTCTGACATGGAATCAGGCGAAAACAGGGGAACGCCCACAATAAAGGCCGCTTCAAATGCCACCCCGATCTCACCTTTGAGCCCACCCTGCTCCAGGCGACGAATAAAGCTGGGCGAAGTACCGGCACGCTCCGCCAGTTCTTCCACCGACATACGCTTCTCCTTGCGGCCATTGCGGACAAGTATGCCCAGAAGGCGGCAAGCCTCCACTGTGTAGAGGGAATAGTTGCGTTGCTTTACTCTCGGCATATCCACTCGCTTATGATTGTTATTGGCTTAAAAAAACTCATATATAAGTGATCAAATAGTAGACACCCTCTTCTAAGCAGTCAAGAAGTCACCTCTCAGTTGAAAACTCCAAAGAGGCTTTGAGCTAACTCATGCAGGCTTTTAGGCTATCCTGACGCCCTCTAAAAGCCTATGGAGTCCAGCATGATCACCGGCATCAACCACGTTACGCTGGCCGTCAGCGACCTTGAGCGGTCATTCGATTTTTATGTCAGGGTCGTTGGTTTAAAACCAGTGGCGAAGTGGGCCAGAGGCGCTTACCTTGAAGCGGGTAAAGACTGGATCTGCCTGTCGCTCGACTCGCAAATTCAGCCCGGCCCCAGGGCTGACTACACGCACCTGGCCTTCTCGGTTGGCTCAGCGGCTTTTGAAGAGTGCGCTGACGCCATTCGCTCGCACCAAGCCGTCATCTGGAAAGACAATAAAAGCGAAGGCAATTCGCTCTATTTTCTGGACCCGGACGGACACAAGCTGGAAATTCACAGCGGCGATTTGGCCACTCGCCTGGCGGCACTGAAAGCGCATCCGTACGATGGGCTTGAAGTGTATGTTCAGGAATAAGGCGACGGAATGACCAATCTCCCCAGGGTTTCAACCGGCCTGAGCCAACTCGACCGCCTGCTCGATGACCTGCGCATTGGCGACAACGTCGTCTGGCGGGTCAACAACCTCGATGATTACCGGCGCCTGGTCACGCCCTTCGCCGAAGCCGCCGTGCTGCAACAGCGGGACATCATTTATGTGCGCTTTGGGCAACAGGCGCCCCTGCTCGCCGCCGGCCCCGGTGTTCGGGTGGTCTCCGTAGAGGCCGAAGGCGGGTTCGAATCGTTCACCCAGCGCGTCTGGCAGTTGATTACCGATTATGGCCCCGGCGCCTTTTACGTGTTCGACAGCCTCTCGGAACTGCTGGACGCCTGGGCCACCGACACCATGGTCGGTCACTTTTTTCAGGTGGTCTGCCCCTACCTCTATGAACTGGACACCGTCGCCTATTTCGCACTGAACGCCCGGCGCCACTCGCGCGCGACCGTGGCGCGCATTCGCGAGACCACTCAGGTACTGGTCGATATCCACCACCACGAGTCATCGCGCCAGTTGCAACCGGTAAAAGTCTGGAAACGCCACCGCCCTACGTTGTTTTTGCCACACCTCTGGCACGAAGACGACCGCTTTGAACCGGTGCGGGACAGCGCCTCGGCCACCGCCCTGCAAGCCGCCATCGCGCAACAAAACAACGCCGACAGCCAACGCCTCGCGCTGGATTACTGGGACAATCTCTTTGTTCAGGCCGAGCAACGCCTGGCCGAAGCGGGTGAAGACGACACGCTCAAAGAGCGGATTCTGACCGTGCTGATCGCGCGCCAGCCGCGCATGCTGTCGCTGGCGCGAGCCTACCTGTCTCTGGCCGATCTGGTCGGCATTCGTCAGCGGTTGATCGGCAGTGGTTTTATTGGCGGCAAGGCCGTGGGCATGGTGCTCGCCCGGGCGATTCTGGCCCGGGATGAGCCCGAGCTGACCGCCAACAGCCTCGACCCTCACGACTCCTGGCACTTGGGCGCCGATGCGTTCTATTCGTTTCTGGTGCACAACGACTGCTGGCCGCACATTATGCAGCAGCGAACCTCTGCGGGTGCCTACCGGGATGCACCGGCCCTGCGTAACGCCATTCTTAACGGCACCTTTCCGACGGAAATTCGCCAGGGGCTGGAGCGCCTGCTCGACTATTATGGTCAGTACCCGATCATGGTTCGCTCCAGCAGCCTGCTGGAAGACGGCTTTGGCAACGCCTTTGCCGGCAAATACGAGAGCGTGTTTCTGGTTAACCAGGGCAGCCCGGATGAACGGCTGGAGGCGCTTGAACAGGCGATCCGCACCGTTTATGCGTCAGCCCTCAGTGATGAAGCCCTGCACTACCGGGAACAACGGGGCCTGCTCGATCAGGAAGAATCGATGGCCCTGCTGATTCAGCGCGTTAACGGCTGTTATCACGACCCCTATTACCTGCCCGATGCCGCCGGGGTCGCGGTATCGCGCAACGCCTACGTCTGGGATGCGAGCATGGACCCGGGCGCTGGTATGGTGCGCTTGGTGATGGGGTTGGGCACCCGGGCGGTGGATCGAATCAGTGGTGACCACGCCGCCATGATCGCCCTGGATCAGCCGAACAAACAGCCCTATCGAACCCGGGGGGAACGCTACCAGCATTCACAGCATCAGGTGGATGTACTGGATATCACCGGTACCGGCCTGACTACCGTGCCATTACAACGCCTGGCGGCTGAAACCGACGACCTGCCGTTCAACCACCTGGCCGAAGATGACCGGGAAGCCAGCAAACGTGCCCGGGAACTGGGCCTGAACAGCCCCGTTTGGCGTCTTACCTTTCAGGCGCTGTTAAACCAGACCCGCTTTACCGCTCAGCTACAACGCTGTCTGCACCGGCTTGAACAAGCCTACGGTCAACCGGTTGATACCGAATTCACCCTCAGGCTGGACAACCAGGGACAGCCCCACATCAACCTGGTGCAGTGTCGCCCGCTGGGTACATTGGGCGCCGACAGGCCGGTCGACTGGCCGCATTCGGTGCCCGACGAACACATTCTCTTTCAAACCCAGGGTCATTTTATGGGCGGCACCATGGACTGGACCTTCAATCGCATTTTCTGGGTGGATGCCGAGGCCTACGCGCCCCTGTCACAACCGCAGAAACAGGCGGTAGCTCGTTTGATCGGAGACTGGAACCGACATCTGGCGCCAGACGACCGGGTACTGTTGATCGGCCCTGGCCGCTGGGGTGCCAGCAGCCCGGAACTGGGCGTGCCAGTGCGATTCTCGGATATCCACCGGGCCAATGTGTTGGTGGAAGTAGCCGATCTCGGGCGCGGGCTGGTGCCCGAGCTGTCTTATGGCTCGCACTTTTTTATGGATCTGGTGGAAAACCAGACGGGTTATGTCGCGCTCTTTCCGCAACAGTCAGACCAGCGGGTCCAACTAAAGCAATTGGCCGACCTGCCGGCCCTGGATCACCCGGCCGACAGCGAAGCGGCGCAGGATAAAGCGGTGGCCCAGTGCCTGCGGGTCATCGATGCAGACGCAACGCCGTTGCGTCTGGTGTCGGATGTGGTCACTCAGCGCAGCCTGTGCTGGTGGCCCGCCTAGGGCCTCAGACGAGGCCCATGGCATCCATCGCGCGGGCGACTTTCAGGAAGCCCGCAATGTTGGCACCAACCACGTAGTTACCGGGCGAGCCAAACTCTTCGGCGGTCTCATAAGCCGACTTGTGAATGTCGACCATGATCTGGTGCAAACGGGATTCAGTGTGATCGAAGGTCCAGCAGTCCCGGCTCGCGTTCTGCTGCATTTCCAGCGCGCTGGTGGCGACCCCACCGGCATTGGCGGCCTTGCCGGGCCCGAAGGCGACACCCGCCTCTGTAAAGATGCGCGCCGCTTCCGGGGTGGTTGGCATATTCGCGCCCTCTGCGACCACCACCACGCCATTCTCGACCAGTTTTTTGGCGTCTTTTCCATTCAGTTCATTCTGGGTCGCGCAGGGTAAAGCGACCTCGCAAGGCACGCTCCAGATATCACCGTTCTCGGTGTATTTGGCGTTGGTACGGGTTTCGGTGTAGGC
>DASSWT010000256.1:0-10335 GCA_035704555.1 Saccharospirillum sp.
GGACCAGAACGACCCGGAAAGCCTTTTGCCACCGCCTCCACCTGTGATCGACTACTATGGCGGCGTATCGCTCCACGAGCAGTCACACGGTGAATCGTTCCTTGCCCTGATGCTGAACCGCTTCGGCGGAAAGGGGCTGTACCTGCTGGATGAGCCCGAAGCGGCACTGTCACCGACCCGGCAACTGGCGGTATTAAGCCGTATGCACCAGTTGGTTGAGGATTCCTCACAGTTCATTATCGCAACCCACTCGCCCCTATTGCTCGCCTACCCGGGCGCGTGGATATACCAGATCGACAGCACCGGTATTAGCCGCGTGAACTATGAGGATACCGAGCACTATGCGGTTACCCGGGCGTTCCTGAATAACCCGGAGAAGATGCTGGAGGAGCTTTTTAAAGAATGAGCTGTTTGTGGGAACTGCGATCACCGTTCGGCAGTGAGTATCACAGTCAGTATCCGCCGTTACAGTTTCACGGCTCGATGCGTGCAGCGGGCATAACCCTGATTTTGTTAGCAAACACACTCAGTAATTCAGACCATGCCGACCGAATGGGCTACCCCATTTGGGGGGTTGAGCCCTCGTATTCTTTAATATATACACTCAATAAAAACATATAACACAAGTTTACAGCGCTGATCCCAGCCTGGTTCGATAATCAGATCGAGTTTCGAGTATATAGCCCGTGACTCTTTGCATTCAGCCGACACTATAGGAAGGCATGGAATGAAAACAAAAAAGACTATTATGGTGAGATCGATTAGGTTAGCTACTGCCGACTGTTCTGGAAGCGTAGCTTGTGCATTTTTAATTGATTCGTTTTACAGGGAGATACAGGCATGAGAATTTCGAAGTGGGTTTTGGTGATGTTTTCTTCTTTTGTTCTCGCAGCATGTGGTGGGAGCGGTTCCGGTTCCGGTGGCGGAGGGTCACCTTCTGCTGCTACCGTTAATGGGGAAAACAAAACTGAAGTCGCCAACACAGCTAAAATTGGGTCAGAAAAGGCGATTGAAGGTTCTGCGGCGCCAAGATCCATGGCTAGATCCATGAATAGTGAGAGCCTGTCCTATGTATTGATGAAGGATACGGTTTCATTTGTCAATCGCGGAGCAATGGCTAGAGATACAATAGATTTAAGTGCATCAGTATGTCCCGGGGGTGGGTCGGCTGTTTATGAAACGACAGGGCAAAGTTCTCAGTACGGTTCATTTACCGTCGTTTATGATAACTGTGCATACTCATATGGATCTGAAACTACAGTGGTGGATGGCACTGCCACCTGGACAGTCAACGAAGATGGTTCATTTTCCTACGAGTATGATCTTACGACCACCTATGCTGGCGAAACTACCTCGATAACAGGTACTTATAGCTGTGATGCGGAGTTCAACTGCAGCTATCAAGACAACTTCGTTGAGGGTGGTACGAGCTACTCGGTTTCCAATGTATCAGTGAGTGGTGACAATAGTTCCGGGTTCAGTGTCAGTGCTCGTGTTTCGCATGAGGATTACGGCTATATCGATATACAGGGTACTGGATTGAAACTTTGTTCTGGAGGTGGCTTTTCCACAGGAACAATTTCCGTTACCGATAGTTCGGGTTCAAGTGTGCTGCAAATTGATTTTGTCAGCTGTACCGAAATGACAGTGACATTCGATGGTGTAGCTGAAACAGTCTCTCAATGACTGAACGTTGAGGTACAGTTTGTCGAAAGAAGCCCGCTTTTAAGCGGGCTTCTTTTTTTGTTGAGTCAGCAAACTCAAAACAAACTACTCTGCCCACCCTTCATCAGCGCCTCAATATCCGCCGGGTCTTTCACCACATCCTGGGTCAGTACTTCACAGCCGTCTCGGGTGACCACTACGTCGTCTTCGATGCGCACACCAATACCACGCCAGCGTTCTTCGACGTTGGTGTTGTGCGGCGAAATGTAGAGGCCGGGTTCGATGGTCATCACCATGCCGGGCTCCATGACGCGCCATTCGCCGCCGACTTTGTAGTCGCCGACATCATGCACATCCATGCCCAGCCAGTGGCCGGTCTTGTGCATGAAGAAGGGGGCGTAGGCGTTGCTGCTGATCAGATCGTCGACCTTGCCATCAAGCAGGCCAAGTTCGACCAGGCCTTCGACCAGAACGCGCACGGTGATTTCGTGCGGGGCGATCCAGGGTTGGCCGGGGCGCACGGCTTCAATGCTGGCGTATTGGGCTTTCAGCACCAGGTCGTAAATGGCGCGCTGTTCGGTGCTGAAGTGGCCGTTGGCGGGGAAGGTGCGGGTGATGTCGGAGGCGTAGTATTCCAGCTCGCAGCCGGCGTCGATCAGCACCAGGTCGCCGTCTTTGATTTTGGCGGTGTTTTCAATGTAGTGAAGGATGCAGGCGTTGTCGCCGCTGCCGACAATGGCCGGGTAGGCGGGCCAGGGGCTGCCGGCCATCATGCATTCGTGTTCAATTTCGGCTTGCAGCTGGTATTCCATCATGCCGGGTTTGCAGGCTTTCATGGCGCGGGTATGAGCCCGGGCGCTGATTTTCGCAGCCTCGCGCATCAGGGCGATTTCCTGTTTCGATTTGAACAGGCGCAGGTCGTGCAGCAGGTGCGACATATCGGAAAAATCTTCCGGCGGCTGGGCGCCGGTGCGCACCTTGGCGCGAATCTGGTTGACCCAGGTCATCAGCTGGTGGTCGAAGTCGCCATCGACACCCATTTGCGAATAGACGCGGCTGCGGCCTTCCATCAGGCCCGGCAGAATGTCGTCGATGTCGTCGATCGGGAAGGCATCGTCGGCCTGGTATTGTTCCACCGCGCCATCGGGGCCGGCGCGGTAGCCGTCCCAGATTTCCCGGGCCGGGTCTTTGTCGCGCACGAACAGCACGTATTCGCCCTGCTCGCGGCCGGGCATCAGCACCAGCACGGCATCCGGCTCGCGAAAGCCGGTTAGGTACATGAAGTCGCTGTTCTGGCGAAAGCGGTGGTGTACGTCGTTATTGCGAATGGTTTCAGTGGCGGACGGCAAAATGGCAATGCTGTTCTCGGCCATCTGTTCCATCAAACGCTTGCGCCGTTCGGCGAATTCCGCCGGGCTGATGTGTTTCATCTGGTCGTCCTCAGGGTCGGTCTGTCCAAATCAGGGAAATCGAGTATTGCCGGGTTAGTGAACCACCGGCGGTTCGTCGTCGCTGGCGGCATTGGCGTTGTATTCCAGGAACAGCGTCAGCACACCGAGGCGAACGTGTTCGCTAATTGCCAGGAAGTCGGCCTCGGCCTGGTCGCCTTCGTCGTATTCGGTATCGACCTGGGCAATGGCCGACAAGTCTTCCAGTACCTCTTCTACGGCTTCCGGCAGGGCCTGGCCTTCAGCCACTACGCCCACCGAGCCAAAGGCGCCGAGGAAGCTGCCGCTCCAGTCGCTGAGTGCATCGAGCCGTTCATCCAGCGCGGTATCGTCGGCGGGTAACAGCAGGGTAAAGCCGAGACCGGTGTCTTCAAGCGACTGCAGTGTCCAGACGTACAACCCCTTCAATACGATATGGTGGCCTTCGGTGACGGTTTCGGTCGGCGCCAGCAGTTCCAGCGCCCAGTGCACCCAGTCTTCACTGCTCATGCGGTGGCCAGCGGCCAGTATGCCGGCCAGGGAGGCGTGCAGTGAGGTCGGGGTTTGGCCGGTACCCAGGCGTCGAAACAGCTCGGCGAGGTCTTCATAGGCCATTTCAGGGGCTTCAGGGCGGGATTCAGGGTGTTTTGTTGACGAGTCGGACATGAAGGCTCCAATCGGGGGGCCGGGAGGGTGTGGCCCAGAGAATGCGCGGGTCCGGGTCCAGTCCGGACATCACGTTTGTTGGTACTTTTTACCGTTAAAACATGCTATCACAGCCCAGGCTGTGACCGCAGTCGTTGACCGTTGCCAAGCCGCGTTTATATAGTAGGCCCCCGTAAACAATGCTGGCCTGCCTATGTCTGAACCAACCCTAAAGAGTCTGGAACACAAACTGGACGCCTTGCTCGACCAGTTTCAGCGCCTGGAGCAGGAAAATCAGCTGCTGAAAGCCGAGCGGTCTGCCTGGCAAGCCGAGCGCGCCAAACTGATCAAACAGAATGAGCTGGCCCGCGACCGGGTCGAAGCGATGATAGTGCGCTTGCGGGCCATGGAGCAATCTCAATGAGCAATGTACAGACCCTGACCGTCACCATTCTCGACCGCGAATACCGCGTCGCCTGCCCCGAAGGCCAGGAACCCAAGCTGGAAGAGGCGGCGCGCGCGCTGGATCGCAAGATGAAGGAGATCCGCGTCACCGGCAAGGTGTTCGGCATTGAGCGCATTGCGGTGATGGCGGCGCTGAACCTGACCCGCGAGCTGCTCGATACCACGCCTGTAGTCGCTCACGACCAGGACACCCTGGCGCGGCTTGAGCAGAAAATCAGCCAGGCGCTGCCGGAGCAGATCAGCATTGCGATGGATCTCGACGAAGACGACTGACTGTAAAGTAAAGCTGTGAAAAATTTTCGATCAGCGTTGCCGGGCCAGGGAGCGCGTCCCAGGCGAGCCGGGCGTTTCAAAGTGATCGGGAAGTGATTAATTCGTATCTGTCAAGACTGTCATTCGCCGCATTTTCATTATAATTCGAGACATCCCTGGGCTATTCGCCAGCTATGCAAAGTCCTCGAGCCGATAATGTATACCCAGGTGTCTCTTAGTTGGTAATGTGAGCATGTCCGCTTGTCGGAAAGCCTAATTTATCACGAGGGACGCCGCCTTGAACTCTGCGGTTCAAGGTCTCTCATGGCAGCGGTAGTCTGGGGATACCTGTTTTTGGAATCTGTATCGGATGATTCAGCCCGACCCTGACATAGCCCGTCAGAAGCGCACTTTGCGCAAAGAACTTCGTGCTCGTCGTCGTGGCTTGTCGGCCATTGAGCAGCACCAGGCCGCCGTTGGTCTGATCAGACAGGTTCGCCGCCACCCCGACTACCCCCGCGCCCGACGCATTGCCCTGTACTGGGCCAATGATGGCGAAATCAATCTCGACCCTCTCGTTCGTCAACTGTTAGCCGATGGAAAATCCCTGTTCCTGCCCGTGCTGAATCCGCTGGACCCGGTCAGACCGCATCTGTGGTTTTGCCATTGGCAGCCGGGCGAGCCCATGCGAGCCAACCGGTTTGGCATTCCCGAACCAGCCAACCCGACGCGAATTCCAACCTGGACGCTGGACTGGGTGCTGATGCCTTTGGTGGGGTTCGATGCCGAAGGGGGACGGCTGGGTATGGGCGGCGGGTTTTACGACCGGACGTTCGCGCACGAACAGCGCTGGCCACAGCAGCCGCAACGCCTGGGTGTGGCGCACGAGTGCCAGCAAGTGGCTGCCATTCCACAGGAAGGATGGGATTTGCCTCTGGCGGCGGTGATCACCGACCAGAGGATGTACAGGTAGCGTGGGACCCGCCTGGCCAGAAGCCAGAGCGACTATTGGCGGTTCAGCTCGGTTCCCAACAGGATGCCGGACGCTTTGGCATTCACATCAATGATGCGTTCGCGATCATCTCCTTTCGACATGCTACTCAAGGTCACTCCCAGACCCAGTATCAGCGCCAGCATCACCAGAATATCCGGTTTACTGCGTTTCATATTGGTTTTCTTTTTAATGATGGAAACTGATTAGCCGGTTTTTTACCCGGTCTGTTACCCCCGGCCTCGACACCGGTGGGACTGCGTTCTACTGTGAAGCTTCGCGATTGCTGGCAAACTGTCAGAATCGTGGCGAAGTATCCGTCAACTAATGTGACAAATCTGTGATAAAAATCAAAGTATTTTATTCTTAAAACGATCAAACGGATAAAAAGATGGCAAATTGGCTGCTGAAAACCGAACCGGACGTCTTTTCCATCGACGACCTGGCTGCCGCCGGCAAGAAAGGCGAGCCCTGGAATGGCATTCGCAACTACCAGGCGCGGAACTTTTTGCGCGAGATGACACCCGGTGACCGGGTATTGATCTATCATTCATCCTGCGCGGAGCCGGGCATAGTAGGCGAGGGCGAAGTGATTGGCGGGCCGAGGCCCGACCCGGATGCGGTGAATCCGGAATCGGACTATTTCGACCCGAAAAGCTCGGCCGACAATAACCGCTGGTCAGTGGTGCAGATTCGCTACGTTAAGCACTGGCCAGAGGTGATCAGCCTGAAAACCATTAAAACCGTGCCGGAGCTTGAGCAAATGGCCTTGCTGCGACAGGCCCGGCTATCGGTCAGCCCGGTAACCGATGCCGAGTGGCAGCGGCTGGAAACGCTTTAGTCGAGGGAGTTCCCTCTGGTTTGGGGCGCAGTGTGACCGAGCGCAATGAACGCCACTCCAGAGTATGGTTAACTGCTGCATCACACTTTTTGGGGGCGACATGAGCCGGTATGGATAAGTTAAAGCCCGTCAACTACTCCAGCCTGGCCGTGGCCGAACTGATCGACCAGACGACCTGGGCGAACGATTTTACTTGGGAAGAAATCAAAATGCTCGGGGCATACTTCACCGCCTATGAAGTCGAAAAAGGCACCGTCATATTCTATGAAGGCGCCCGGGCCGATTACATGGGGTTGATCGTGAAAGGGCGGGTGCGCATCAGCAAAACCGGGGCAGACCATTCGGTGATTCCGCTGGTGGTGCTGTCGGAATCCCAGACCTTCGGCGAGCAATCCCTGATCGACGGCGAACCACGCTCCGGCCTGGCCGAGGCGATGGAACCCACGACCTTTGTCATCACCAAACGCCACCAGTTGTTCACCATGGCCAAAGAGGAGCCAGACTTGGCGTTCCGTGTGCTCTGGAAAGTCTCTCACCTCTTGAGCCAGCGCCTACGTCACACCAGTTTCAAACTCGTCGATGCACCTGGAAGCAGGGTTTAGGAGCCACTACAACCAACGATACGCCAGCATCCCCAGGTATTCATGCAGTGCTAGGCTGCTTTGGTGTAAGGCCAGGCTGGAAGGTAACCAGCCCATCCAGGGGGCGCCAAAGTAACGGGTCATGGCCGTGGGGGCGGCGGTTACGGTCAGGCCGGTCTGTTCAAAGACCCGAACCGAGCGGGGCATGTGAAAGCCCTCGGTGACCAGCAGAATATGGTCAATACCTGCCTCTTCCAGCAAAGCAGCACTAAAGTCTGCATTTTCCCGGGTTGTACGGCTTCGCTCTTCCAGCCAGCGGGTTTCGACTTGAAAGCTGAAGTCCAGCTCGTTGGCCATGGCGGCGGCCAGCGTAGTGGCATCGTCACCGAATACCGACCCTCCGGAAACCAGAATGGGCAGCCCGGTTTCCCGATGCAAAAAAGCCCCATAACGCAGGCGCAACAAAGTGTGATCCAGACTGACCGGGAAACCAAATTCGGGAGCGGAATCATCAATGCCACCGGCAAGAATAACGATGGCCTCAGCCTCTGTGGTTTCGCGCTGCGCTTCGCTCAATACCGGGTAATGCGCTTCCAGCGAGCGCATCAGCGATGTGCTGACGACGGGTGAGGAAAATAGCCATAGGCTGGCCAGAGAGACCACAGCCAACGTGCGAGCCAGCACAGGTCGTCTGCGCCAGAGCAAAATGGCCAGCAGGGCCACCAGAATGGAGATCATTGGTGGCAGGGCCAGGGTTTTTAGAAAGTAGCGCAGAATCATTTAACGTCCCTGTCGGAGAGCTGAGTAACTGTTAACTCAAGTTTCGGAGTTCGCCGGAGAAACGAGCGGCGGGTGCCGGGGGAGCCCTTGTGGGGAAGTCCGCAACAGGGATGTTGCGGTCTAGGCCCCATGGATGGGTTCACGCCGACCCCACAAGGGCTCCCCCGGTACCCGGTGCGGGCCAATGCCACCCAGCAGGCCCGAACTCCGAAGCTTGACTGTCAGGTTAACCCGTCCGGGTTTGTCGGACGGTATAGAGTGCCTTGCCGCTGTCGTCCGGCTCAAAGTTGAGCCGGGTTTTAATCAGTGCTGGGTGTTCATCTTCGCGGTGGCTGACAAACAGCAGTGTTGTCGGGCCAGTATCCAGTATGCGCTCCATGGCGGCCAGCACCCGAAAGCGATTAACGTCGTCCAGGCCCTGGGTTGGTTCATCGAGAATCAGCAATGGCGGCTGTTTGATCAGTGCCCGGGCGATCAGTACCAGGCGTTGTTCGCCGGTCGAGAGGCTGCGAAAGGCATCGCCGGCGCGGTGGTTCAGCCCCAGCAGTTCAAGCCACTGGTGGGCCAGCTGGGCCTCTTCGGCGCCGGTGTTGGTGTAGACCCCGATCGAATCGGTCAAGCCGGAGACTACCGCCGTAATCACATTGCCGGCAACGCGGTAATCCCGATGCAAGGCGCCGGATACCAGCCCCAGGTGTTTTTTAATGTCCCAGATGGTTTCGCCGCGGCCACGGCGATAGCCGAAAACGGTCAGGTGGTTGGCGTAACACTGCGGGTGGTCGCCACTGACCAGGCTCAACAGCGTCGACTTGCCACAGCCATTGGGGCCGATGATCTGAGTGTGTTCACCTGGCATCAGTTGCCAGTTCAGGCCTTCGAACTGAACCCCGGTGGCGTATTCGACCTTGCCATTCTGAAGATCGACCAACGGCTGGTCTGCTGGCCAGGCGGGGAGTTGAAAGTCCGACTGGCGCGGTGGCAGGGTCAGCGCATCGGCGCGGGTGAAGGCGAGGGCGGCTTGCCAATCCGGGTGGGCCTGAACTTCATCGGCTGCACCGTTTAGCACCAGCCTTCCGCGGTCCAGAAGTGCCAGGTGGCTGGCCCA
The DNA here is from genome assembly GCA_035704555.1 of Saccharospirillum sp. Lineage (GTDB taxonomy): Bacteria > Pseudomonadota > Gammaproteobacteria > Pseudomonadales > Natronospirillaceae > Saccharospirillum. The sequence continues at coordinate 8,753 of DASSWT010000256.1, forward strand.
GGCGGGAATGTCCTGGCGCTGGTTGATCAGCAGCATCAGCCACTGGCCCTGTTCGGCCAGCAGCCCGAGCGCTTGTTCAAGATCGTGTCTCGCCTTCGGGTCGAGCCCTTCATAGGGTTCGTCGAGCAACAGTAAATCAGGCTGTTCCAGCACGGCGCGAGCGAGCATTACTTTGCGGCCTTCGCCGGAGCTGAGTAGCCGGTAACCGCGGTCCAGCAAGCCGTTCATGCCCAGGCTGGTTACTAGTTCATCGTGACGGTCCGACCAGGGGGCGATTTCCTCCATCAGGGCGCTTACCGGGGTCCCCGGGTCAATGTGATCGGTCAGGTCGGTCTCATCCCGATAGAGTTCACGTTCGTACAAAGCCTGCTGGTTTTCCAGCGACAACCAATGCACCCGTTCGGGTCGGTCTCGTAATGTGCCGGAAGAGGGCTGCAGTTCATCGCACAGCAACCGCGCCAGCGTGCTTTTGCCGCTGCCATTGCCACCCAGCACCACCCAGCGCTCGCCTGGTTCCAGTGTCCAGTCGGCCAGGTGCAAGGCAGGGCCCTTGGGCGCCGCGACGGAGAGGTGTTCAAACTGCATGCCGATACCCGTGTTGTGAAACTTTGTTAAGGGCCGTTACGCTAGGTGCTGCTCGTTCAGGGATCAAGCTCATCTTTGCGAAGAGGGTGTTGCATATTGTGGTGAGGTGCGCGGGATAGAGCGTTGCTTCGTTCAGCGTCGGGTTGAGTTATCCTACGCCGCGTGTTTATTTTTAATTCATTGTATCGATTACTGATGGTCTGGCGATTGCCGGACATTCAAACGATACCTGACAGGAGAGCCTTGATGTCTGCACGTTTGGACGAAAAACTGGATCTGATCTACCGGGATGTACTGCACCGCAACCCGGGCGAAGAGGAGTTTCACCAGGCGGTTCAGGAAGTGCTGGAGACGCTGGGTCCGGTGATGAAAAAGTACCCGGAGATTGTCGACCGCAAGGTGATTCAGCGCATCTGTGAGCCGGAGCGGCAGATCATCTTTCGGGTACCCTGGCAGGACGATAAAGGCGAAGTGCAGATCAACCGCGCATTCCGGGTGGAGTTCAACTCGGCGCTCGGGCCCTACAAGGGAGGGATGCGGTTTCATCCCTCGGTTTATCTGGGCATCATCAAGTTCCTCGGTTTCGAGCAGATTTTCAAGAACGCGCTGACCAGTATGCCCATCGGCGGCGGCAAGGGCGGCAGCGATTTCGACCCCAAGGGCAAATCCGACAATGAAGTCATGCGCTTCTGCCAGAGTTTGATGACCGAGCTGTACCGGCACCTGGGCGAAAACACCGATGTGCCGGCGGGCGATATCGGCGTCGGTAAGCGGGAAATCGGCTATCTGTTTGGCCAGTACAAGCGCATTACCAACCGCTACGAATCTGGCGTGTTAACCGGGAAGGGGCTCGATTGGGGCGGCATTCTCGCCCGTAATGAAGCGACCGGTTATGGCCTGGTCTTCTTTGTCGATGAAATGCTCAAAGCCAAAAAAGACAGTCTGGATGGCAAAACCGTGGTGGTTTCCGGTTCGGGCAATGTGGCCATTTACGCCAT
>DASSWT010000258.1:0-2425 GCA_035704555.1 Saccharospirillum sp.
GAATGCAGCAAAGGCTATGAAGGCCGAACGCCACGCACCGACTACCGCCTCACCCGCGATGGCCGCAAAGCACTGGAACAGTATGTGGCCCACATGGAAGCCATTATCAGCCACGTTAAAGGCGGCTGATATTTTTTTGCCTACTAACTTTATAAAACAAAGCTCTTTCTAAAATCGGAGTAATCGAAATGGATAACGAAGCCGCCGTTGAACCGGCACACCTGAAACGCGAAACGCTGTTGTGTGCCCTGCTGCTGGGTGTTCTGGGAGATCTGCTATTGCGAGCCGGGCCTCTTGGGCCGGGGCTGGTCGTGTGGATTGGCATAGCTGGCGCTGGTGCAACCTGGCTGGCCTGGCGAACCGAGGCCACCCGGTGGTTGCCAGTTGTGGCCTGGTCAGCCGTGGCATTGCTCGCGACCGTATTGATGGTGGCACGCTACAACGACTTCATTCAATTTCTATTATTCCTGCTGCTGCCGTTCGCCGTCTCGCAAATCATCATGCTCGGTTGGGGCGCCCGCCTGGGCCGGTCGTTACCGCTCGATCACCTCTACGCCATGGTATCGGTTCCCTTTAGGGCCCTGTTCGGCGCGGTACCGTTGCTGACAGGGGCGACCCGGGGCCGTGGTCCTGCGTTGCGCCGCCTGGCTGGTGTTGCCCGGGGCCTGGCGCTGGCATTACCGCTTATCTGGATATTTACCGGCTTGCTGTCTTCAGCGGATGCAGGGTTCAGCCGTTTCGCGGACCGGGCTTTCGATGTGTTCACCGTTACCGAACTGACCAGCCACCTGATCGTTGCCCTGTTAATCGCCTGGGCCGTAAGCGGCTGGCTGGCCGCCGTGGTCGACCACGACCAGGAAAACCGATTCCGAAGAATACCGCTACCGAGCATTGGCCGGGATGAAACCCTCATTGTTTTGGGTTCACTTGCACTCCTGTTCGGCGGGTTCGTTATCTTGCAACTGGGTTACCTGTTCGGCGGCCAGGAAGTAATACAAAACGTCTCCGGCCTCACAATGGCCGAGTACGCCCGCCGTGGCTTTTTCGAACTGGTGACCATTGCCGGCCTGACGCTGGGCGTGTTGATCTTCGCAGGTACCGTGAGCACCAGTCAGCGTTTGTATCGCGGCCTGGCGTTGGTGTTGGTCGGCCTTGTGCTGGTAATGCTGATTTCCGCCACGCAACGGTTAGTGTTGTATATCGACGAATTCGGTTTGAGTTTGGACCGGTTAACGGTGTTGGCCATTCTGCTTTGGCTGGCATTCACCCTGGTGTACTTTTCGGCGACGGTGCTAAGAGGGCGCCTGAACTGGTTTGCATCAGGGTCGACGTTGGCTGGCGTGGCTATGGTATTGGTGTTCGCGCTTATGAATCCCGCTGGTTGGGTCGCGCGCGTGAATCTGGACCGGACTATCGACCATCAACAATCACTGGATACCGATTACCTGTTAGCGCTCGGGGCCGATGCTGTGCCTGTGGTGTTGGAGCGACTGGATGCATTGCCGGAGGCGGAGCGGTGTAAGTTGGCTGCGGAATTGTTGTGGCGTTGGCAGACGTTAGAGGATGCACAATCTGATTGGCGGGTGTGGAATTGGGCTGAGACTAGAGCTCGTGAATGGGTGAGCGACCGGGAAAGAATGTTGCGGGTAATGGCTAGGGGTTGCCTTGTTGATCGGTAAAGTATCACGTCCGGATCTACTGCTATGGGTGTACTCGTACTGAATTGACTATCTATGCAATTGCAAAGCCACAACATCGGTTACTAAAGGTGCCATAACTTAAGCGAAGCAGCGGTTATGGCATTCAGTACATGACTTGGCTATGTGTAGCTCTATGCAGCAACAAGCTTCTTAACCCTGAGATCTTTCCGATGCTGCTCGGCATGCCAGAGTTCATACTGAGACTGCTGGTGCAGCCAGCTTTCGGCTGACGTATTAAACGCAATAGAAAGCCGGATAGCCATCTCAGGACTAATACCAGCCTTACCGTTTAGTACAGCGCTCAGTGTCTTACGACTGACCCCTAACCCTTCGGCCGCTGCCGTTACAGACAGGCCAAGGGGCTCGAGACAAAGCTCTCGCAGTACTTCACCAGGATGGGGAGGATTGTGCATCAACATGGGTGATTCCTCAGTGGTAATCTTCATAATTCACTAATTCGACATCTCCATCCTCAAACCGGAACGTCACTCGCCAGTTTCCGCTGACCGTGACTGACCAGATGCCGATACGATTCCCTGAGAGCTCATGCAGTCGAAGGCCCGGCAAGTCCATATCTTTGGCGTCTGACGCTGCATTCAATCTACCGAGAATAAGCCGAAGCCTCTTAGCATGAGCAGCCTGAATCCCTGCGGTACTGCCAGATTTGAAGAATTTGGCCAAACCTTTGTGGTTGAAACTTCGAATCATTGCTCAAATGTACCCTG
>DASSWT010000283.1:0-13429 GCA_035704555.1 Saccharospirillum sp.
ACCAGCCCATAGAACCCGAGCACCTGTCGGCCGATTTTCTGGCTGAAGCTCGAACTGCAGCGCCTGTCGAAGCCGCAGGCTCTGCCCTGGCCGACTGGGAGCGCCAGGCCATCGACACCGCTCTGGCAAACAGTCAGGGGAACGTTTCAGCAGCGGCCCGTGAATTGAATATTGATCGCACTACCCTGCACCGTAAGTTGAAACTTCTGGGTGGCAGGAGCCACTAGTGTCATGAGTCAGAAATTCGCAGGGTAATTTAGTTCAGCGGTTGTTGGGGCTCCGGTGGCTTTCAGACTATCGGGTACGCCTACTGGAGGCACGCCGTAAATCCATCCATGGAGGCTCGCTGCCCGCATCCCTGCGGTCAGACGACCTCCAGTAGGCGCACCCGATAGTCCTTCGATACTGCATCGGTTAATCATCACGAATTCCTGACTCATGACACAGCCTACTCAGCCACCTATTGCAGCATCTGCATTGTTTGAATCCGAATAATTCGTACTTTGCAATCGGATTCCCATAAAAATGTTACCAATTGGTCACATTTTTCGGGTAATGTGGTCAGGATCATTTTTTGACCAGATGTTCAACTAATGATGCTGCACGTACCTTCGGGTAGGTTTTAAAAACTAGAAATCTTAGACCGCAGCTCAGCAGTCGATACGCTGCACTCACAAAAAAAACAATAACGGGACTCAGTGGTCGGCAACCCACACGGATGTCAGTGAGCCCCGAAGCAAATGAGAGGGATACCATGAACGCCAGACGAACTACCCTGGCTCTGATGATCGCCGCAGCTTACGCTGGCGGTGCCCAGGCCGATCTGATTTTCTCCGAATACATTGAAGGTTCCTCCTTCAACAAAGCCATCGAATTGCAGAATACCGGCGACGCCACAGTCGACCTCAGTCAGTATGCCGTTGAACTGTATTCCAATGGCAGCACCAGCCTGAATACTTCCCTGACGCTGAGCGGCACTCTGGCTGCCGGCGATGTGTACGTCATCGCCAACAACCAGGCCGCCCAGGAAATCCTGGACGTCACCGACACAACCTCGGGCGTTGCCAACTTTAACGGCAACGATGTTGTCCTGCTGCGTGAAATCGACACCGTGGTCGACCGCATTGGTCAGTTGGGCAATGGCGATACCTTTGGTGCCAATGTCACCCTGGTGCGCAAGACTGACATTACCGAAGGCGACCCCGACTTTAATGCCGCCTTCGACCCAAGCGTCCAGTGGGATTCATACCCGAGCAATACTTTTGCTTATTTGGGCAATGGCGGAACAGGCGGCGATGACGGCGACCCGGATGATCCGGTGTTGGCGCAATGCGGCGACCCGATGACACTGGTATCCGGCGTTCAGGGCAGTGGTGATGAATCCCCCCTGCTGGGCCAGAGCGTATCGGTTGAAGCCATAGTGGTTGGCGATTACCAGGCAGGCAATCAGCTCAGCGGTTTCTTCCTGCAGGAAGAAGATGCCGATCAGGATAGCGACCCGGCCACCTCTGAAGGGCTCTTTGTATACTTCTCTGATACCGATGTCGCCGTCGGCGACCGGGTTGTCGTCAACGGCACAGTGGACGAATACTTTGGTCTGACTCAGATCAACAACGTCGACGGCATCAGCGTCTGCGCCAGTAACCAAACGTTGCCAACACCGGCACTGGTGTCACTGCCGTTGAACGATGCTGATGAACTGGAAGCCTTTGAAGGCATGCAGGTGGCCAGCAACCAAACACTGACTGTGAACGAAGTGTACCAGTTGGGCCGCTACGGCGAATTCACCGTCAGCCAGGGTCGTCGATACATTCCGACCGAAGTTGCGGCACCAGGGCCTGAAGCCTTCGCTGTGAACGCCGCCAACGACCTGAACAAGCTGATCGTCGAAGACGGCATCAGTACGCAGAACCCAGATCCAATGCGATTCCCGGCGCCTGAGTTGTCTGCATACAACACCCTGCGAATTGGGGAAACCATCAACAACCTGAGTGGTGTTTTGAACTACTCATTCGGCGCTTACAAGCTGATTCCGGGTGGTGATTTGCAACTGCAGGGCACCAACCCGCGCACCGCCGCACCGGAAGACACGCTGGATCGCGACATGCGCGTAGCAAGCTTCAACGTGCTGAACTACTACAACGGTGATGGCCTCGGCGGTGGTTTCCCGACCGATCGTGGTGCCGATACGCCGCTTGAACTGGAACGCCAGCAAGCCAAACTGATCGCTGCACTGTCTGCACTGGATGCCGATGTGATCGGTCTGATGGAAATCGAGAACGACGGTTTTGACGAAAACAGTGCCATTGCCCAACTGGTCGATGCGCTGAATGTTACCCAGCCGGCCGACAAAATCTACGATTACATCTCGACTGGTGGTGCAGGTATTGGTACTGACTCCATCGCGGTGGGTCTGATCTATCGCCCCGATGTGGTGGCACCGGTCAACAGTGCTCAGGTATTGTCGAGTGATAATTCGCCTTTGGATGATGAAGGCGAGCCGCTGTTCAACGATGATAAGAACCGCCCGGCCCTGACGCAAAGTTTCGAGCATCTGGGCAGTGGTGATCGCTTCACCGTTGTGGTCAATCACCTGAAGTCAAAGGGCTCTTCCTGTGAAGATGTTGGCGACCCGACCGATCCCAATCTGCAAGGCAATTGCAATGGCGTTCGTACCGCTGCCGCAACGGCCCTGGCCGAATGGCTAAGCACCAACCCGACCGGGGTTGATGATGCGGATGTTATGATCATCGGTGACCTGAACGCCTATTCAATGGAAGATCCGATTCAGGTTCTGGCCGATGCCGGCTATGCCAATCTGAAAGGCGAAGGTGAATACTCTTACGTGTTTGACGGTGAATCCGGCAACCTGGATCATGCTCTGGCCACTGCCAGCTTGCAGGCTAAAGTGATCAATGTTCAGGACTGGCACATCAATACCGATGAACCGCTGGTGCTGGATTACAACACCGAGTTCAAGACCGACAATCACGTTGAGTTGTTGTATGCACCAACGCCCTACCGGTCATCCGACCACGATCCGGTCATTGTCGACTTCAACCTGAACACACCACCGAACGCCTCGTTCAGTGTCTTCAAGTTCCTGTTCTGGTACGTCTTTATCAGCGACAGCAACGACGATGACGGCTATGTGGTTGATCATGAATGGCAGGCAGGCCCATTCACCTTCTCAGGTGACTGGAATGTGATTCCGAAGTACCTGCTCAAGCGCAACAAGGTGCGTGAGGTTACCCTCACCGTCACCGACAATGATGGCGCCACCAGCAGTCTGACCCAGACGCTGCCGCGTTAATCCCTCTGACCGGGGCATCCTTCCGTGATGCCCCGGCACTTCTAGTTAGGTGCCATGAATTCGTGCTGGGCACCGGGTATGACTATCCGGGGTCGGCGTGAACCCGTCCATGGGGCCTAGATCGCAACATCCATGTTGCGAACTCCCCCGGATAGTCACACCCGGTACCCGACACTCGGCACGGTGCCACCTCCAAGCAAATAACTCCTACGCTCGCCGCAAAGCACAGGCTTGTTTGAGTTAATAATCCCAGTTCATCAAATCATCACGATACTGTCGTCCAACTGTCATTTCCCGGCAATAGTCTGAACCTGTCTGCTATGACCGGAGCCTGCCGTTATGACGATTCGATCCGTACGTGCTGTGTTTATTTCCGATATTCATCTGGCCAACCCCAACAGCCAGGTTGCACTGCTTGAAGAGTTTTTGCGAACCACTGAAATGGAAACGCTTTATCTGCTGGGCGACATTGTCGACCTGTGGAAACTAAGCACACGCAAAGGCCGCTGGTCCCGCCAGCACGAAGCCATTTTGAAGTTGATTCTGGCCAAGGCCAATAGCGGCACCAAAGTCGTTTATGTGCCGGGCAACCATGACCCCTTCTTTCGTCATTTCGCCGATACAACGCTGGGGCCGATCAGCGTCGAGCACGAGGCCATTCATACCGCCGCAACCGGCGAGCGCTATTTGTTGCTGCACGGCGACCGGTTCGATGACGATATTTATTGCGGGCATTTCTGGTGGCATTTGGGTGAGTGGGCTTACGAGTCAATCGTTACATTGAACCGTCATCTGAACCGGGTGCGCGCGCTCATTGGCAGGCCCTATTGGTCGTTGCCCGGCGCGTTGAAAGTGCGCAGCAAGAAAGCCCGCGCCTACATCGAGAGTTTTGAAACCAAAGTAATTGATTACGCGCGAAGCCAGGGTGTTCAGGGGGTGATCTGCGGTCACATTCATCAGGGCACACTACGCATTAGCGACGGCTTTGTGTATGCCAATGATGGTGACTGGGTGGAAAGCTGCACCGCCTTGCTGGAGCATCAGGACGGCAGTCTGGAATTGCTCCAGGTACCACACGCCGCTACTCAGCCCGGAACGCGTTTGCACCCGGCCATGACGCCAAACCCATCAATAGCGTTACGCAGTCAGGCAAACTGAAACCGTTCCTTACGTTTCAATACCAAATAATTACGCATTCAGTGTCAATTGAATCACAAAGTGTGCGGTACCGCATTGTACTGCCCACGATTAAGGGCCACAGTATAGAGGTACTCCACACACCGATGTAAAGGAGCCATTGCAACCCGACGCGACGCTGCTTGCCGCAGCTCCGGGTTATTCAGCCAAGGCTTACCAGCAGTCTTCGGATACACGGTCGGAACGGATTCCCGGGAGGTTCTATGCTGGCATTGCTTGTAATACTCAGTCTGTTTCTCATGGTTTTTGGCCTGTGTTACTGGTCTTTAAACCACTATCCCCGCTCCCGGCTGTTCCGCTACAGTCCCGGGTCGGAAATGCCCCTGCCCGATCCCAGGCGTACTCAGCTGATGGCTGTGCTGGCGCAGCGCTACGATCTCGATACCGTCATTAAACATGCCCGGCGCGATAGCGAACGGCTCGATGCCCTGCTGCGCTGGGCCCTTAACCGCTGGGAGCCCCAGGCCGGGCGAAACTCCGGATCCCACAACCCGCTGGATATACTGGCACGGGTGAGTCAGGGTGAACAATTCGGCCGCAGCGATTTCGTAACGGTCCTCAGCCATGCCTTACAGGCCATGGGCATTCCCGCTCGTATGGTGGAACTGCACACGCGCGACAGCCATTGGCGGCCGCTGGGTGGCTGCTATACCGGGCTGGAAGCGTTTCTGAGTGAGGAAAATACCTGGGTCTGGGTGGATGCGCAGTACGACGCCATTATTCTGAACCGGGGAAAGTACTGCAGCGCGCTGGAGATAAAAGACGCGCTGCTGTCGCGCACTCATGAACTGGAACTGATTTCCGCCCTCGAAAGCACCGATATCGACAGTTACCTGGCCTTTCTGGCGCCCTTTCTGGATGTGGTTATCGCCCAGCCTCTGGGCCAGAGTCGCCGGTTCGCGCTGATTCCCCCGCAGCTTCGGTTTCCTCGCCGGCATCATTTATTCGGTCGTCGTCTCTACGACCAGGTCTGTCACTCGCGGGACACCTTTTACCAGGTGCATGAATTGAATCAACTCATTCCCACGCGCCCCAAAAGCACCCTACGACGTCAAACCGCCCACGCCTGAAGTTGCAACCGGGGACGTTTAGCCTCCGGCGTTGGCTGACCGGTCGGAATCTTCGATGGGGGCGAAGTCTTCGTCGCTCAATTCGGGTGATTCGGTGCTGGTGTAGCTGGAGTCGATTCGTTTCAGTGCCTTGCACATCACATCGATGCGCTGATCCTGGGCGTGGATGTGTTCGAGCAGTGCCATGATGGCATGGGCCGTCGGGTCGGGCATTTGCGAGACACCGTAGGCATCGAAACCGACTTTATCGGCCATGGCTTTCTGCTTATCGCTGAACGGCAACACCTTTTCACCCTGCTGCTTCACGATGCGACCGGGAATACCGACTACAGTTGCGTTTTCCGGCACCGCTTTGGTGACCACGGCATTGGAACCCACCCGGGCATTTTTGCCGACGGTGAAGGGCCCCAGAACCTTTGCTCCGGCACCGACAATCACACCGTCTTCCAGGGTGGGGTGGCGCTTACCCTTCTCCCAGCTGGTGCCGCCAAGCGTCACGCCCTGGTAGATGGTGACGTCGTCGCCGATCTCGGCAGTTTCACCAATCACCACGCCCATGCCATGGTCGATAAAGAACCGTCGCCCGAGCTTGGCGCCCGGGTGAATTTCGATACCGGTAAACCAGCGGGCCAGCTGGGACACCCAGCGGGCCAGGGTTTTCAGCTTCCATTGCCACAATTTGTGGCTGAAACGGTGAATCAGAATGGCGTGCAAACCCGGATAGTTCAGGACCACCTCAAGCCAGCTTCGAGCCGCAGGGTCACGGTCAAAGACGCTCTGGATGTCTTCTTTCAAATTGCGGAACATATCAGGGCTTCCTTATCGACTTGTCTATCTGCGTCAGCATACCGCGTAGAATATTTGCCTCAACCTCATCAGGCTGTGCGCGCAGTATCAGGCGGCGTATTTTACTGAGCAATGTTCGGGGGTTAGTGGGGTCGAGGAAATCGATCTCAACCAGGGTTTTCTCCCAGTGCTCGAATAAACTTTCCAGCTGTTCTGCCCGCGCTGGCGGCTGGTCCCACTCAACGCCCCAGTCAGTCCGCGTTTGCGGTACTGCCAGTTCCTGGCGCATGCGCAATTCGTAACACAGTACCTGAACGGCCTGGGCCACATTGAGTGAACTGTAATCCGGGTTGGAAGGAATGTTCACATGATAGTGGCACTTGGCCAGCTCATCGTTGGTCAGGCCACTGCGCTCACGCCCAAACAGCAAAGCCACTGGTGTTCCGGGTGGATGAGAGGCGACCTTGTCAGCCATCTCACGCGGGTTCAGCAATGGCCAGGGAAGGGAACGTGAACGAGCTGAAGCGCCCACGACCAGAGTGCAATCAGCAATGGCTGCGTCGATATCCTCGACTACCTCGGCCTTGTCGAGCACATCGTGCGCGCCCGAAGACAACGCGAAGGCTTCACCGGACGGGTAATCCTTGGGAGACACCAGTACCAGCCGGGTCAGCCCCATGGTTTTCATGGCCCGGGCGGCGGCGCCAATGTTGCCCGGGTGGCTGGTGTGCACCAGAACCACTTTAATATCATCCAGCCGGATGCCCGTTTCGCCTGCGGCGTCCTGTGACTGCGACATGCTTGAATCCACCTCTTATCGTTCAAAAACTGCACACCAAGACTTAAAGAGTGCATCAAAGGTGTGTATTATACGCGCCCTCGTTCGGGAAAGCGCCCGAACCGCTGTTTAACAAACCCGTTTTTGCGGATAAAACCGACGTACCTGACCAGGCTCGTCCGGTCCGTTCTGTCTGGCTGTGCTGTCACACACCCGATAGGAAGGCTGGCGCCCATGCCTGTGGCGGGTGCGGTTTAACCCTTTTGATGTGAGTGTGAACCGACCATGCAACCGATTCTGACCATTGCCCTGCGCGCTGCGCGCAACGCAGCCGACAAACTGACCTACACCTTGTCGAACATCGATTCACTGACCGCCGAAGGCGCTACCCGCAAAGACGTGTTTGACCAGGCCATTGAAGACGCCGCCTGGCGTGCCCGCAAAGCCATCCGCAAAGGCCACCCGCGCCACCACATCGACAGCCTGCACATCGGCATGGACGAAAGCCGCGACTACGACGGTCAGTCCTGCTGGAAAATCAACGTGCTGGCCGGTGAAGCCAATTACCGCTCTGGCTACCCGGGTTTTCTGATTGTCGTCACCTTTTTCGTCAAAGACCGCATCGAAGCCGCTGCCCTGCTCGACCCGATCACTGGTGACGAGTGGACCAGCATGCGTGGTCGTGGCGTGCAACTGAACGAACGCCGCGTTCGGGTAGACGCTTCCACACTGGACCAGGCCCTGGCAGCGATCGACAGCAGCGACCCGGCCGAGATCGGTCGCTGGTCGGAGCGCGTTGCCGGCATTCGCGTCAGCGGTTGTGGCCTGATGAACATCGCCCAACTGGTGGCTGGCAGAGTACAACTGGCCTTCGCCGACGACCTGAACGATGTCGACTTCCCCGCTGCCAGCCTGCTGTTGCAGGAAGCGGGCGCCCTCAGCGGTGACCGCAATGGCGGACCGGTTAGTGCTAAAAAAGCCGAGCTGCTGGCGTCGTCACCACGCCTGTTCAAGCAGCTGTTCAGCCGCGGCTAACCTCCATTTGAAGTGTTGCCTCCAACAGTGCGCTGTTGGGGGCGGCATTTTGTGACTTCCTTTCCGGTTCCACACATCAGACCTGCCGTTTTACCCTCTACACCTTGGGGCAGCGCCTGCCACGGGGTATAGTGCGCGTTTTCCGCGACTATGTTTTTCGCAACTATGTTTTTTGCAACTATGTTTTTTGCAACTACAGGGACAGCCGTTTGACCCAAGCGCTCAATTTCTACGCTGGCGAGCACGCCTACCGGACCATTCAAAACGAAGGCCTGTCACCCCAGTCGATCCGCGTTATTCTGGGCGCCTCGGGCGGCCCCAAATGGTTTGTACTAAGCAATCTCGATCGCTACCTGGCCAGCGAGTGGCTCCCCGCCATCGATCACCCCCTGAACCTGATCGGCAGCTCCATTGGTGCCTGGCGCATGACCGCCTATGCCAACAAAGACCCGGTGGCAGCGCTCGACCGGCTCGAACACGGCTACCTGAACCAGCGCTACTCAGACAACGCCGATGCCGACGAAATTACCGGCAAGGTAAACGAATTCATCGAAGAGACACTGGGCGACGAACCCTTTAACGACCTGCACCCGAACCGGCTGCTGCACCTGGTCACCGCCCGTTGCCGGGGCGTCACAGCGGCCCACTCCTCGCGCAAGCAGGCCTGGGTGTTCACCGGCGTAGCGGCCAGCAACATGATCTCCCGGGCTACCCTGCCACGCTACTTCGATCGCGTCGTGTTTCGCAGCCAGGGCGGTCAACTCCCCCTGTCTGACTGGGATCAGTTCACCACCTACCAGGTGCCGCTGACACCCGACAACCTGCGCCAGGCATTGCAAGCCAGCGGCGCAATACCCGTCGTGATTCACGGCGTCACTAACCCAGCCGGCGCCCCGCCGGGGGTCTACCGCGACGGCGGCATGGTCGACTATCACTTCGACCTGCCGATCAAACCCGACAACGGCCTGGTGCTCTACCCGCATTTCTCACCGGTGCTCAAACCCGGCTGGTTCGACAAACCCCTGCCCTGGCGCAAAGTCACCGCCAACCACTACAGCCACACCCTGGTCGTTTGCCCAAGCCAGGCGTTCATCGACCGCCTGCCCTACGGCAAAATCCCGGACCGCAAAGACTTCGAAACCCTGGACGCAGACACCCGTATTCGCTACTGGAACACAGTCGTCGACATGAACCGGGCCCTGGCCGACGAATTCCACGACCTGGTCAGCAACGGCAAACTGGCAGAGCGACTGCAGCCCATCACCGCCATTGCGCGGTAATTGGTTACCTGAACCCAATCTTAATAACCCGGTAATCCAACCCGATCAGTTCAGATCGGGTTCAGCCTGCCTTGCGATACTGGCTCCATTGAACAAGGAGCCTTACTCATGACTCAGAACAGTCTGCATCAACGGTTCGAACCGACCGAGCCAACCCAACATTCACCCGCTCAGCTGCGCCGCCTGGTCACCATCGCCACTTTTTCCATGATAACTGGCCTGCTGCTGACGGGTTGCCACGTAAGCGTCACCGATGTACATGAGCATGAGGCCGGTTACGACACGGAAGTCACTCCAACACTGGCGCGCTACGATACCGAATTCCTGGTGCGCAGCGCCCTGGTACCCTACGCACTGAGCGCCACCAGCATCGAGATGATCGCCGACCCCGAGTCGTTTCTGACACCGTCGGCCCGCATGGCCAGCCGCAGCAATGTACCGGTTGAAACCACCTCAACCTACCTGTTTGACAGCGGTGCCTGCGATTTTGGCGGCCACACCAGCATCGACGCCTATGGCGAAACCGAAACCTACGCCGACAGCATGACGTTCATCACCATGGACGTAACCGCTGAAGCCGTCGATTGCGATACCCGCAACTGGCAGGGCTATGTCACCCTGAACAGCCGGCTTGATTTTGATGTGATGGGTTGGTACGACGATTATTACGACCGCATCGAATCACTTGAAGGCAGCATGACCGGCCGGCTACGCATGCGCGCCGAGCGCAGTGACTTGAACTACACCAACATCAACACCGAAATCGTCGAACTGGATTCAACCGACTTCCGTATCGAAGCCAGCGCCAGCGTATGGCTCGACGATGGCTGGCGCACAAACTCAGCCAGCCTGACCACTACACGCGGCGTGCACTGGTACCAAAACGATACCCGCCCACACGCGGGAAAGGTTCGGCTGACGGCTTATCGGGGATGGGTGGATCTGGAGTTTTCGGACTATGGCGTGACTCGTACCGACAGCAATGGCTATCGGGACAGTATTTCCTGGTCGAGTTTGCTCTAACCTCTGCAACCACAAAAAAGCCGACTTTAATGTCGGCTTTTCAATGCGATGTCGGAATCAACGAGGAAACAAGTGTCGGCTGCCGGGTAGGCCTATCCGGGGGAGTCCACAGCATGGATGCTGTGGTCTAGGCCCCATGGAAGGGTTCACGCCGACCCCGGAGAGGTCTACCCGGTTGCCGACACGACCTCATGGCGCCGATTATTACTCCAATACCATGTATTCGGGGCCGAAGCCGGCTGACCAGACGATGACAGTGCCTACCCGCAGGGTTACCAGCAGTACCAGTGCTACGGTGATCACCGAGGTGGCGTACATGAAGGCGCGCTCTTTCGGAATGTTCATCACAATGGGCAGGCCTTCGTAGATCAGGTAGACCGAATACGCCGCTGCGATCGCGAACACCACCGCATTGAGCCAGAGCACCGGCCAGGCACCTACGATACCGGCCAGAAAAATCGGCGCCGTGGTATAGACCGCCAGGGCCATGCCGTGGTGCGGATCGACCGGTTCATCGGAATAGGTCGTTGTCATCCAGGTAATAAACTCACCGAATGCCCAGACACCCACCAGCGCCGCCAGATAACTCAGCACACAAAGTACCAGGGCGCTTTGCTGGGTCAGCACCGTCAGCGGACCATCGCCCAGGCTCCAGCCGACTTCGGCTACGCCAAAATAGAAACACACCGCAGGAATCAGCGCCAGAATCGGGACGTGGGTCAGAAACTCCATCGTCTTGCTGCGTCGCTGCTTGCGAATGAGTGACCACTCACTACCGGGGTGAGTAAAAATGCCAAGGGTATGATCCAGAATCATAGTGCTCTCCAAAGAATCGTTCCGGCCGGTACGGGTTATTGTTGTTGACAGTCACCTGACCGATTTTACAGAGCTGGATAGTGCCCGTTAAACCGTTCACAGACCGTGAAGAGGTGGCCGGATTTGACTGATAACATAGAGGAATTAACACAGACTGCAAGCATGCTGCGGGCTGTGACATCGAAAATTAATGCAAGACGGCAACCAATCTGTGGAAACCCTGATCCACATCGTTATATTATGATAATCTAATATATTCGCTAGACGCTGCAACCCACTGCCGGTATCGCACCGTTTTCATGCAGGTGGTAGCATCCAGCATAATCCGACGACAAGCAGGAGCGCTTTCATGAATGTAACCCAGCTATCCCCTACTTTTTGGGTCAGCCCGCAAATCACCCCCGACGACGTTACCGAAGCCAAACAACAGGGCGTCAGTGTCATTGTCTGCAACCGACCGGATGGCGAAAGTGCCGATCAGACACCAGCAGCCGAAATTCGTCGCGCCTGTGAGGCCGCCGGTATCAAATTTGTAGAACTGCCCATGAACGGACCCAACTATTCACCCGAGCAGGTCAGCACCCTGAAATCCATGATCGACGACGGCAGCAACATTCTCGCCTATTGTCGCTCAGGGAACCGCAGCAGCATCTTGTACAACGCTACTCAAGGGTCCAACTGAGTCTTGCCGAAAGCCATGTCCTTTTCATTGCCCAGGGCCGGCGACATAAACGCCGGCCTGTTGGTAGCACTGGTCGGTATACCGCAATGCCTTGCCTACGCCATGCTATCCGGGCTGCCGCCCATGTATGGGCTGGTCACCGCCGCCCTGCCGGGCATGGTGGCGGCTCTGTTCGGACGTAGCGCCCATGTAACGGTCGGGCCAACCAACACCACCGGCCTGATCATTCTCGCCAGCCTGACCCCCTGGGCCGACCAGCCCGAGTTGCTATTAACCGCCATGGCCACCCTGACGGTACTGGCTGGCCTGTCGCGCCTGCTGATCGTCGCGCTGCGCGCGGAGCGTGTGTTCGATTTCGTGCCCGAGGCCGTCATGGTGGGGTTTGCCACCGGTGCGGCCGTTATTATTGCCTTAATGCAGCTGGATGAATTCATCGGTGCGCCGTTCTCCGATGTTCGCAACGTGGTCGATGAGCTGATTCAGCTTTCCGGACTCAGATTGCCTGATATCGAATGGGCCGCCGTTGGCCTGTCTCTGTTTGCACTCGGGTCTGTTGTACTCGGCCGACGCTACCTGCCACGCTGGCCGATCCCGCTGATGACTCTGGTTGCCAGCACGGCGCTGGTCATCTGGGCGCCCTGGTCTCTTGTGGAGCGCTGGATAACGCTCGAACAAACCACCGTTATTTCCGATGGCTGGCCGCAACTGGCCAGCCACTGGCCGACCTGGAGCATGGTTCAGGCGCTGATCATACCGGGTTTTGCCGTCTCCTTTATCGGCTCACTGGAACTGATCGTGACCCTGCGCAACCGCGCCGAACAACGCTGGCTGCGGCGCGAGCTCGGCAGCCAGGGCGTTGCCAACCTGGTCGGCAGTGTGACCGGAGCTTTCCCGGCCAGCACGTCCCTGACCCGGTCGGTCTTGCTGGATATTGGCGGCGCGGCCACGCGCTGGGCGCCTTTTATTGCGGCGATTGCGATTTTGCCCATCATTCTGTTTGGTGCGGACCTGATTCGGGCAATCCCTCAGGCCGTTATCGCCGGTTTGCTGGTCGCCACTGCCTTGTCGATGCTTAAACCGGTACAGATCAAAACCATCCTGAAAGCCAACGCCCAAACCCGGGCCCTGTTTCTGGTCACGCTGATCAGCACGCTGGTACTGAATTTTCATGAAGCCATTCTGCTTGGTGCGGCCTTGGGGCTGGGTATCTTTCTGCTTCAGGCCAGTGTTCCGCTGTTGCGACGCTACGCGGTAGATGACGAGGGCTGGCTGCGCGATACCATCGAGGTCGACAGCCCGCATACTCTGATTCAGATTTCGGGCAGTCTGTATTTTGCCGCCGCACGCCAGTTACCCGAACGGCTGATCGCCATGCTGGCCCCGAAAACAACGCTGCTGACCATCGACCTGACCCATTCGCACCATATTCGGGTAGCCGCTTTGCAGGCA
>DASSWT010000292.1:0-13060 GCA_035704555.1 Saccharospirillum sp.
TGTTAACTGTTTTTCCGGAGGATCTATGGAATCTCAACTTGCCGATGTGTTGATGTTGTCGCGAATTCAGTTCGCGGCCAACATCAGTTTTCACATTTTGTTCCCGACCATCACGATCGCACTCGCCTGGTTTCTGGTTTATTTCAAGGTACGTCATGAGATCAGCGGTCACCCGGTCTGGATGCGGATCTATCGGTTTTGGGTGAAGGTGTTTGCACTGAGCTTTGCTCTTGGTGTGGTCAGCGGTATTACCATGAGTTTTCAGTTCGGCACCAACTGGCCGGGCTATATGGAAACGGTTGGTAATATTGCCGGCCCTCTGCTCGGTTATGAAGTGCTGACGGCCTTTTTTATGGAAGCAACTTTCCTGGGCATCATGTTGTTTGGTAGCCAGCGCGTGCCCAGTTGGCTGCATACACTCTCGACCGTGCTGGTGGCTATAGGCACCTCCCTTTCTGCTTTCTGGATCATTGCGCTGAACAGCTGGATGCACACGCCGGATGGTTTTGAAATGATCAATGGCGTTGCTCACC
Organism: Saccharospirillum sp.; assembly: GCA_035704555.1. Lineage (GTDB taxonomy): Bacteria > Pseudomonadota > Gammaproteobacteria > Pseudomonadales > Natronospirillaceae > Saccharospirillum. The sequence goes on from DASSWT010000292.1 coordinate 534, forward strand.
CGGTTAGCTGGTGGGACATTATCTTTAACGCGTCCATGCCGTATCGGCTGACTCACATGATGATCGCTTCCGGGTTAACGGCATCCTTTCTGATAGCAGGCTTGTCGGCGTATCGGCTGTTGAAAGGCGATACCAAGCTGGCACCGCGCAAAGCAATGAGTGCAGGTATTGTGGTTGCCGCCTTGCTGATTCCGGTGCAGATATTTGTGGGTGATTTGCATGGCCTGAATACCTTCGAGCATCAGCCGCAAAAAATCGCAGCGATGGAAGGGGTTTGGGAGACAGAGCGCGGTGCACCGTTGTTGCTGTTTGCCTGGCCGGATGAAGAAACCCGTTCCAATGCATTCGAGGTCGGTGTGCCTGGGCTGGCAAGTTTTATACTAACGCATGACATTAACGGTAAGATTCCCGGGCTGAATGAGTTTAAGGAGGAAGGGCATCCTCCGGTTAAACCCTTGTTTTTCGGCTTTCGAATCATGGTTGGCCTGGGCCTGCTGATGCTGGCTGTCAGCTGGCTAAGCAGCTGGTTCCTGGGGCGGCGGGGTGAGGTACCGGTGTGGATGCAACGCACCCTGGTCGGCATGACGTTCTCGGGTTGGCTGGCCACGCTGGCTGGCTGGTATGTCACTGAAATTGGCCGTCAGCCCTGGCTGGTTTCCGGCGTGCTGCGCACCTCCGAAGCGGTTACCACAGTGCCCGGTGCTCATGTAGGCCTGTCGTTAACACTCTATCTGCTACTTTATGCGGTCTTGCTCTTTGCCTATTTGCAAACCCTGTTTTATATGGCCCGAAAATCGGTCGAAGTCGAAGAATTTGAACGCGAAGGGCATGTCGATCTTGATGAGCTGGAAGCCCGCGCTTCTGTCGACCGTGACGCAACACCCGAGGAGGCCCGCTGATGAATGTTACCGACTGGTTACCCGAAATATTTCTGGTACTGATGGGCCTGGCGGTATTGATCTACGCCGTGCTCGATGGCTTCGACCTCGGCGTTGGCCTGTTGTTACCGATGGAGAACGAACCGCAACGCACTCAGATGATCGCCTCCATAGGGCCGTTCTGGGATGCGAACGAAACCTGGTTGGTACTGGCGGTTGGCATTTTATTGATTGCCTTTCCAGAGGCGCATAGCCTGGTTCTGCGAGAACTGTATTTACCTGCGGCTTTTCTGTTGATCGGGCTAATTCTGCGCGGCGTCTCCTTCGACTTTCGTGCCAAGGCCGTCACCGGGCATCGGCGGCAATGGGACTACGCCTTCAAAGCCGGTTCGCTGATCACCTCGCTGACGCTCGGCTATATGCTCGGCCGTTATGTACTGGCGTTCCAATCCGGCTTGGTAGCGCAGGCGTTTGCCGTGCTCAGCGGTTTCTGTGTTGCAGCGGCTTTTGCGTACATTGGCGGTGCCTGGCTGGTGATGAAATCGGAAGGTGATTTGCAGCGCCGGGCCGCTCACTGGTCACGCCGCGCCGGCTGGTTTGCGGCGCTGGGTATCGCCGCGATCAGTATCATGAACCCGATCGTCAGTGCCGAAGTCGCCGAGCGCTGGTTGAGTGTACCGGCAGTGTTTTTGCTGATTCCTATTCCGCTAGTCTGTCTGATTCTGGTGATACTGGTCGATCAGTATCTGAAACAGGTGCCAACGCGTGATGACGTAGGCTGCTGGTTTCCCTTCGTGGCCGTAGCGCTGTTGTTCTTACTGACCTTTCTGGGCCTGGCCTACAGCTTTTTTCCGTACGTGGTACCCGGCCAGCTCACTGCAGCCGAAGCGGCCAGCGCGACCGCCTCGTTACAGTTTATTGGGGTGGGTGTTGCTATTGTACTTCCGCTGATTCTTGCTTATACGGCCTTTGCCTACCGCGTGTTCTGGGGTAAATCGACTGAGCTCAAATATTACTAACTGAGTGTTGGGGTTTGCTGAAGTGACTAGCGGCGGCTACCTGGGGTGCCCCTGTGGGGTAGTCCGCAGCAGGGATGCTGCGGTCTAGGCTCCATGGATGGATCCACGCCGACCCCACAGGGGCATCCCAGGTGGCTGGTGCGGGTTAGTGCCACCTAGCTGGACCGAACTCCGAAACTTGAGAATTTAGAGCTAACTCATTGCCCCAGGTGACCGGTCTTTACCCAGGCTTCGGCGCCGCCGGCCAGCTCAATGGTCGACAACGAGGTCGCTGGCAGCCGAATCCAGGTGCCGGCACCCCATGGCCGACCGGCATATTTGCAGGCACCGCTCAGTAACAGCAGTTCAATGCCACCGGGGTGGTCTTCGGCGGTTAGTTTCAGGTTGTCGCGTGCGCTTAACCAATGCACCTGTTCGTAGTCGTTAAACAGAACGGTGGATTCCGTTGATTGGATCGGAGTGGTAACAATATGATTTCGGTCATTGGGCCTGAATTGCTGCAGTTTTACCAGAATCAGACAGCCGGACTGACTGTGTGGCTTGTGCTGTGAACCCGGAGGATTCCGCACATAAGTTCCAGCCGGGTAATCCCCGTTTTCATCCGAGAACACACCGGCCAACACCAGAAACTCTTCACCCAGCGGGTGCTCGTGCCCCTCGAACTGACTGTTCGGCTCATAGGCAACCAGGCTCGTCGCCCGCGTTGTTTTCTCGCCGCCGTTACGCTCCAGCAGTATCCGCTGAACACCCGGTGCCGGCGAAGGCACCCATTGAGCTTTCTCGGTATTGATGATGGCCGGTTGGGTCAGGTCCGCATTGAGAGCGGTATCGGGAAGGACGCCAGCTTGCTGGTCACTGTCGGGGCGAGACTCGTAGAGCCGACGCCAGTATGGGTCTAATGCGTTCATGGGCCTGCCGGGTAACAGAGTTTAGATACCCAGTATACTCACTGAAAAGACGATTGGATGTCTGGGAGGAGATTCCTGGCTTTGTTACTTCAAAACACCGCCACCAAAACAGACGTCAACCCAAGTCCACCACCCAGTAGCAGCACAAACAACACGCCAGCATGTACCACCGGGCGCCAGCCAGCGGTCTTCAAGTCGCACCAGCGCGCCTTGATGCCGAGGGCGACCATGGCCAGTGCCAGAGCTAACTGTGCCAGCCATTGTAGAGCTGTAATGACTGCCGGCGGCAACCAGCCCAGGCTGCCGATGCCGGCGGCGAGCATAAAGCCGAAGACAAACCAGGGGATTGGCAGAGGGGCCTTGGTTGCGTCAGTCGTCTCGTTTTGACGCAAACGAATGAAGACCTGAGCCAGCACCAGAACGACGGGTGCCAGCATCATCACGCGCACCAGCTTGGTCACAACGGCGAATTCCATCGTCTCTGCACCCATCGACTGGCCAGCGGCGACAGCCTGGGCAACTTCGTGCACGGTGCTGCCGATGTAGATGCCGAACCAGGCTGGGTCGAGCCCGGAATAGGCGAACAGCAGGGGGTAGGTGAACATGGCCAGAGTGCCGAAGATAACGACCAGCGCCACGGCTAGGGTCACATCCTGATCGCGGCCCTTAATCACCGGGTTGGCCGCCATGATCGCAGCAGCACCGCAGACGGCGCTGCCGACTGAGGCCAGCGAGGCCAGCTCCGGGCTCATTTTCAGGCAACGAATGCCAAACCAGATGCCGAAACTCAGCACCACCACGATCATAATCGCGTCCGCCATCAGGGCAGGCCAGCCGACGGCGACGAGTTGGGTCAGGCTAAGGTTAAAGCCAAACAGAATGATGCCCAGGCGCAACAGCTTTTGCTGAGCGAAGCCCAGAATGGCTTTGGTCTTGGCGGTCGGTTTGGCCGCCAGCGGTGAGTTGCCATAAATCGCACCGATCAGCACAGCTAAAGGCAGGGCGCTCAGGCCAATGCCCGCCAGCAGCGGCAGCTGAGACAGCAACAAGGCCGCGCCTGCCAAACCTACCAGTATCCACACCATTACTAAGCTCCCGTTCAAGTGCGGTTACTGTAGTTTGGTAGCTATGATAAGTATAATGGATATAACTTAACTAAAAGTTCGTCTAAGCTTATGAATTTTACCCTGCGTCAACTGTCCATCTTCGAAGCAACGGCTCGCCTTGGGCGCCTCACCCTGGCAGCCGAGGAACAGGCCATCAGTCAGTCGGCTGCGAGCCAGGCGGTAACGGAGCTGGAGCGGCAGATGGGGCTGGCTCTGTTTGAACGACGCGGCCGGGAGCTAGTGCTTACTCCGGCCGGCCGCGACCGTTTACCGCAGGTTCGGCTGATTCTGAGCGATTGCCAGCGCTTAGCTGAAGGGTCGGGCGACGAGCTGGCCGGTCAGTTGCGTATTGCATCCAGTACTACTATCGCCTGCTATGTAATCCCAGAAGTTTTGGCCCGGCTGACTGAGCAATATCCGGGTATACGCCCGGCCATCGATATCCAAAACACCCGGGGCGTGCTGCAGCAACTGGAAACCGGTCAGGCACAGATTGGCCTGATTGAAGGACCGGCAGTGCACGACTATTTGCAGATACGGCGCTGGCAGGAGGACCGGTTGGCGCTGTTTGTAACCCGGGACCATCCACTGGCACATGAAAAACAGGTGTCTATCGAGCAACTGGAAACCCTGAACTGGATCGTCCGCGAACCCGGCTCCGGCACCCGGGAGGTGTTTGATACCGCGATGCAGGCGGTGGGCATTCAGCCAAAGATACGCTTAACCCTGAGCCGGCAGGAGGCCATCAAGCAAGCCGTACTCAGCGGGCTGGGGGCAGGGTGTTTATCACACCTGTCACTTGCTGCGGATGGGTCTGGCCGTTTTGTACCGCTCAATACTGACCTGACATTGGTAAGGTCATTTTCATGGGTTTGCTCGCCCGAGGCGATAAAATCACCACTGGTGCAGGCGTTTATGAAGGCTCTGGACCCAAAACACCAGTCATAAAAAAACCGCCAGGCCCATAAGGCGCTGACGGCAAAGCAGCAATAATTCGTTCTTAGTTCAGATCGCGCTCGTAGCTTTCGTTGATCATCGCTTCGGCGGCTTCAGCTTCGCTGCGCAGCAGATTCAGCCATTGCTCACCGTCTTCGATGTTTGCAACAAACCAGTCAAAAGCAGGGCTTGCGGCTTGCAGGAACATCTCTTTCTCTTCAGGGGTTGGTACGTAGACTTCACCACCGGCCTCGGCGAAATCACGATACGCCTGAATGGATTTGCGCTTGGGTGAGGCGAACGTAGCCTGCTGCAACGCAGCAAAACCATCTACAACCACACGCCGCAGATCTTCCGGCATATCCATAAACACTTCATTGTTCATGTACCACAGAGCCGCCATGTAGGCGTGACCGTCGAGCGTCAGGTACTGCAGACCGGCCTCAGGAAATTTCATCGACATGATGTCGGTGATGCCGTTTTTGGTGCCTTCAACCACGCCCGTTTGCAGCGAGGTAAAAAGTTCCGGCCAGGGGATTGGCGTTGGGCTGGCACCCAGGCCACTGGTCAATGCCTGCGGCAGGTCGGCTACTACCGTCCGGATCTTCATGCCTTCCAGATCTTCAGGCGTACGCACGGTTTTTTGGGTGTTGGCAAAGTTGCGCCAGCCACCGGTGTTGCCAATGGTCATCAGGCGGACCTGATCATTGGAATCTTCCAGAATGGCATCGCGCATTTCGCGGGTAAAGTCACCCTGCAGCACGGTTTCGGCCATGCGGTCGCTGCGCAGAATGTACGGCAGATCCAGAACCTGTACGTACGGATACATATTGGCGACACCGCCGGAAGTCGAGATGTAGATGTCGACAGAACCGTCTTCCAGTGCCTGCATGCATTCGGTGCCGTTACCGCACAGCTGGGTGCCGAGGTAAATATCGACTTGAATGGCACCGTTGGACTGGGCTTCAACGAAGTCTTTGAAGACGACCAGGCCATCGTAATCTTCGTCGTTTTCATTGGCGTTGGAGACAGCACGCAGACGGTAGTCTTCCGCGCTGGCAATGCCCATGCCCAGCGTTAGCAGAGTACCGGTGACGGCTCCAATGCATTTTGCGATGAGTTTTTGCTTGCGATTCAAACGCATGGCTCTTACCTCTTGTTGTCGTTGTAGTGTTATTTATTGTTGGTTGTTGTGCTTTCGGTCTTACTTCCAATGTGTGCAACCGTTGTTGCACGGTTCGTCATGCGGGCCATGGCATCAGGCCCAGCAGACGGGGAACGGTTAGTGAAATTTCCGGTACAAAGGTGATCAGAAGAATCACCGCAATTTCAGCCGCCAGAAACGGCAGAATGGCTTTGGCTATTGACTCGACCCGCTCACCGGAAACACTCGAAGCCACAAACAGCACCAGCCCCATAGGCGGCGTTGCCAGGCCCACGGTCAGGTTAACGCTCATGATCATTGCGAAGTGCACCGGGTCGACTCCGATTGATGTGAAAATCGGCGCGAGAATCGGGCCCAGAATAATGATGGCCGGGCCGGCATCAAGAAACATGCCGACAATGAACAGCATGATGTTGATTAGAAACAGCAGAATGTAGGCGTTGTCGCTCAACGTCAGCATCCACTCGGCCAGCATCTGGGCTGATTGCGACAGGCTGACAACAGTCTTGAACGCCATGGCCGAGCCAACCAGCAAAAGAACAACGGCCGAACCCATGGCGCTGCGGACAAATACCTGTGGCAGGTCGGTTAGTTTTACCGACTTAAATACCCAGACACTGAGTATCAGAGCGTAGGCAACGGCGACGGCCGAGGCTTCAGTAGGTGTGAAGATACCGCCCAGAATGCCACCCAGAATAATGACAGGCGTCAGTAGCGGCAGAATGGCCTTTTTCGTCGCGCCCGCCCGTTCTGGCCAGCTGTATTTGTGCCCGGCCTTGGGGAAATCATAGCGCTTGGCCATGATGGCAGTAATGACCATCAGTGACAGCCCCATCAGCACGCCGGGAACAATACCCGCCGCGAACAACGAGGCTACCGATACCTCCATGGTATAGGCGTAGATAATCATAATGCCGGAAGGCGGAATGATCGGCCCGATCACGGAAGATGCCGCGGTGATGGCAGCCGCGAACTTGCGCTTGTAGCCATTCTTTTCCATCGCCGGAATCATCATCGAACCGATGGCGGAGGTATCGGCCACTGCCGAGCCCGACAAACCGGCAAACAGCATGCTTGACATGATGTTCACATGCGCCAGACCACCGCGCACATGGCCGATAAACGCCTGCGAAAAATCAACCAGTCGAAAGGTAATACCACCCCGATTCATCAGCTCACCGGCCAGCATGAAAAACGGAATCGCCATCAGCGGGAAAGAGTCGATGCCGTTGTAGATGTTGCGAAATAGCAGTGGCAGGTCGCGGTCCATGCCTTCCCACAGCAGCATAAAACCGGGGGCAAACAGAGTTGCAAAAAACACCGGCATACCGATCAGCAGCACGATCAAAAACAGAGGTAAAAATAGAATCAACATACTGCTTACTCCATCGCCAGCTGGGCTCTGCCGTGTTTGGGTTTAATGCCGAGCCGGTCGTTAAAATCACGGAACAGCAGGTTGCCGGCTTCTATGAGCAGCAACTCGATATTGACCAGTATCATGGTGCCGAAACACACCGGCATGGCCAGGTAGACCCAGGCGAGCTGCAGGTTGAAACTGGCAGCGCGGGTTCGGAACCCACGCTGAAAAAACTCCAGCCCCATGGTGAACAGGTAATACAGAATGATCAGTGCAGCGATATAGAGCGCCAGCTTCAGCAAAGCAGAAGCCACGCGCGGCAGAAAGTCGTGCAGCATCTCAATGGCGACGAACGAGCCTTCCCGGTAGGCCGCGGCGGCGACCAGCGCCATCATCCATATCATGAAGGCACGGGCGACTTCCTCGGGCCAGGGCTGGGCATTATTGAACACATATCGCATCACCACCTGGAACAGGATGGACGAGACCATCAGGGTTACACAGACCCACGCCAACGACTTACCGACTCTGGCAATGGCGGTGTTTACATACATCAGGGCTTTCAACGGCAACAGTAAGGCGTTCATAGGAAATAACCTCGGTGTGCCGGATGCCGGTTCATTGTTGTCATTGTTGAACCTCTCTCATCAGGACAGTGAAAACGTTAACAGCCCTTTTCCTTGATGTAAATCAATAGTGGATGAATTTTTTAACGAATGGTGTTCCGAATAAATTCATTCACTATTGATTTACTTTTTAAATTCAGGTTGCTAGAGTGGTGTTATCGCAGGCTCAGAGTGCGGTGCGTGCCAGTTTCAGGCAGCCCGACAGTCCATCCAGGAGGCACCATGACAATAAAAATCGATCATATACACGAGCAAAAACAGGTAAATGGCCGGGATTTCCCGCTGGTGGTAACGCCCCACAACGACGCCGTAGCGCGGGACCCGAAGGCATTTGACGCCTGGGTCTATGAACAGCAGGAAACCCTGAAAGCCCAACTGATCGAGCACGGTGCCATCCTGTTTCGCGGCTTCCCGGTCACCAATGCCGATGCCTTCGAACGCCACCTAGACCACACGTCGTTCAAGAACATGCCCTACGTCGGCGGCGCCGCGCCACGCAACCAGGTAACGGCGTCGCGCATCGTGACCGCGAACGAGTCACCGGCTTCAGAAACCATTCCGTTCCACCACGAAATGGCCCAGGTCCCGAACCCGCCGGGCTACATCTTTTTCTACTGCGAGAAGGCAGCCGAAGAGGGCGGTGCGACCTCCATTCTGCATTCCGGCGAAATCTACCGCGCCTTTCACGACATCAACCCGGAGTTCGCCGACCGCCTGGAAAAAGAAGGCGTCCGCTACATCCGCGTGATGCCGGAAGTTACCGACAAAGGCTCGGCCATCGGCCGCTCCTGGAAAGACACCTTCCAGGTACAAACCCGCGAAGATGCAGAACGCGTTATGACCGAAGCCGGCATGGACTGGGAATGGCTCGAAAACGGCAACCTGCTCACCCGCACCAAGGTGTTGCCAGCCATTCAATTCGACAAGGAAACCCAGCAAAAGGTCTTCTTTAATGCCGTACTGGCGGTCTACACCGGCTGGAACGACAGCCGCAACACAGGCACCAAAGCCGTCACCACCGGCACTGGCGAATACATGGATGTCGACGTTATGGACGCCACGGTCAAAGCCATGAATGAGTTGTGCGTCAACTTCAAATGGCAAGATGGCGACGTCCTCTGGATCAGCAATTACACCGTCCTCCATGCGCGCCAACCCTTCAAAGGTGAGCGCAGTATTTTGGCGTCTATTTCTTACAAGTAATCGTTGGCGGCGGTGGTTGCTCCTGGCACGGTTCCGCTTTGTGCCAGTCGTTTTTGGTCTGTGGTTGCATTTACTTCCTGTACGGTTGGCCTTTGTGCCAGTCGTTCAGGTCCCCGCCGTTGCTTCCCTTCTCCCGGTCTGAAGGGGCATCCATGCCGCGGGCGTCCTGCCCGCTGTTCAGTGAAGCAACGCCGGTGACCTTTTGAGTGTGGTCGAATCATCTTGCTTCGGTTTAGTTCATGGCACATTGTTTTAAGTGATCGGGAAGAAAGGCTGGAGGCGTTGCTTTACTGAACAATGGGCATGGATGCCCATGGTAGATACGGGAGGCAGGATGCCTCTCCGGATCGGGAGAAGGAAAGCAACGGCTTCAGCCGAACTCGTGGCGATGTATTACAAACAACCACCAATAAAAAAGGCGCGAGCATTCGCGCCTTTTTTCGTTCTTAGAAGTTAGCCCTCAGGGCACTTCCTGCCCCGCAGCGGCGGTCCAGATTTCGTACCAGGTTTCGCGGTCTATGGTGATGTCCATGGCTTGGGCCAGGCCTTTGATGCGGTCGATGTTGTTGGTGCCTACTACTGGCAGAATGCCTGCCGGGTGGGCGAGTAGCCAGGCGAAGGCGGCCAGGTCGACCCGGCCATCGGCTTTTAGTTGAGCGACGCTTTCGAGCAAGGGGCGTACGCGTTCCGCGCTGGCATCAGCCCCGAAGATCTGTCCACCGGCCAGGGGTGACCAGGCCATGGCTTGTATCTGGTCGAGTTGCATGGCGGCCAGGGTGCCGTCTGTGAAGGCGCTGCGTTCCAGTACGCTCATTTCAATCTGGTTCACGCACAGCTTGTGCTTCATGTTGGCTTGCAACAGGCGCCATTCGTGTACGCCGAAGTTGGAGACGCCGACGGCTCGGGTTTTGCCGGTATCGATCAGGGCGTCGAGAGCGGCGCCGGTCTCGTAGGCATTCATTAGCGGGTCCGGGCGGTGAATCAGCAACAGGTCCAGGTGGTCTGTGTGCAGGTGGCGCAGGCTGTTTTCTACGCTGGTCTGAATGTAATCTGCACTGGTGTCGTAGTATTTGACGCGGCGGTCGGGGAACTTGTCGGTGGCCAGGGCGATGTCGCATTTGCTGACCAGTTCCATCTTGTCGCGCAGCGACGGGTCGGCTGCCAGGGCGGTGCCGAAGAGGGCTTCGCATTCGTAGTTGCCATAGATGTCGGCGTGGTCGAAGGTGGTGATGCCTTCGGCCAGGGCGGCATCGATCTTGGCACGAACATGGCCGACCGAGGTATCCTCATCATCGGCCAGGCGCCAGACGCCATAAACCAGCCGGCTCAGTTCAACGTCGGTGTTGGGAAGGTGAATGCGTTGCATGGTGTTCTCCACTGGACGATAGGCCCTTTTTGTTGGCAATGATTCAGAAATGTTGGCATTCGCACCCTAACAGGGTATGCTCAACATGTAAATGAATAGTGAATGAATTTCACTGATCAGGGTAATAACAATGACCACAACCAAACCCGTACTCTCTGGTAAAGAGCTGACTGATAACAAGCAGGCCGCTAAGAAACAGACCAAGCGCTTGCCGCTTTATATACAAATCAGCGAGTTGCTGCACCGCGAAATCGCCGCCGGCCATTATCAGATTGGCGAGCGCTTGCCCATCGAGGCCGATCTGGCTGCTCAGTTGGGTGTGGCGATTGGCACCTTGCGCAAGGCGCTGTCGAAACTCGAAGGCGACGGCATGCTTGAGCGGCGCCAGGGGTCCGGTACCTACGTGAAAGCCACCCTGAATAACCGGGCAGTGTATCAGTTATTCCGGCTTGAGCTGCTCGACGGCGGTGGCATGCCCAATGCCGATACGCTCAGCGTAACGGCGGCCGAAAACGCCTATGTGGCCGGTCATCTGGGGTTGGATAGTAACACACCCCTGTGGCGCATCCGCCGCTTGCGTTACCTGAACCAGACACCGGCGGCGGCCGAGGAAATGTGGCTCGATCAGCGTCACGACCCGGCGCTGAATGCCGAGAAGTTGCTGGAAAGTCTGTACAAACATTATCGCGATCATTTCGATTTCTGGATTACTCATATTGAAGACCGCATCAGTTGCACCGGCGCACCGGATTGGGTCGCCGACCTGCTCGGCAAAGAACCCGATACTATGCTGGGGTTTGTCGAACGGTTGAGCTGGTCGAACAACGATCGCGTTGAAGAATTTTCCTACACCTGGTTCGACCCGGCGGTGGTTCGTTACATTTCCCGATTGTCCTGAGTATGTTTTTGGTTGAGCGCGGAAGTGGCGTTTAACAGCCTTTTTATGCAAGTTATTTGTTACAACAGTGGAGTAAGCAATGGCACAGGTTCGTTACGGTGTTTTGGGGTGCGGCATGATGGGGCAGGAACACCTGCGTAATCTGGCGCTGATAGACGGCGCTGAAGTCCTAGCGATTTATGAGCCCGATGCGGCGATGCGGGATGCCTGTGCCCAGCTGGAACCCAAAGCGGATTTTGTCGATTCGGTTGAAGCGTTGTGCGCCCGGCAGGATTTAGATGCCATTCTGGTCGCCAGCCCGAACCACTGCCATGCCGGCCAGTTGCTGACGCTGTTGGAGCAAACGAAACTCCCGATTCTGATTGAAAAACCGCTGGTTACTCGTATCGAAGATGTCGAGCCGGTTCGAGCAGCCGTAGCGGCACATCCGGCCCCGGTTTGGGTGGCGATGGAGTACCGCTACATGCCGCCGGTCACCCGGTTGCGCGAGCACATTCAGGCCGGTGATGCCGGGCCCGTTTCGATGCTTAGCATTCGCGAACATCGTTTTCCGTTCCTGCCCAAGGTCGGCGATTGGAACCGGTTCAATGCCAACACCGGTGGCACCCTGGTCGAGAAATGCTGTCACTTTTTTGATCTGATGCGGCTGCTACTGGAAAGCGAAGCGACCTCTGTCATGGCCAGTGCCGGGCAGGACGTAAACCACCTCGATGAAGCCTACGACGGCCAGACGCCCGACATTCTCGACAACGCCTATGTGATCGTGAATTTCGCCAATGGCAAACGCGCCATGCTGGAACTGTGCATGTTCGCCGAAGGCTCGCGCTACCAGGAAGAGATCAGCGCCGTGGGCCCCGATGCCAAGGTGGAATGCCTGGTCCCCGGCCCCGGCCGCTTCTGGCCGGAACATCTTGGTGAACCGCCAACACCCAAGGTCATCCTCAGCCCGCGCAACCCCAAAGGCCCGGTTGAATCGGATATTCCGGTCGACCCGGCCTTGCTGGCCGCTGGCGATCACAACGGCTCTACCTTCTACCAGCACATGGGTTTCTTCAAAGCCATTAC
>DASSWT010000301.1:0-2913 GCA_035704555.1 Saccharospirillum sp.
AAGTTCAAATCTGTGAACTGGGTCTAATTATGTAACCGGTTTCAGCAAACCAGGGAGGCCCATAAAACCCGGCTTTGCAACAAACCTGGGAGTCCGACATTCTGTAAAGCTGCCTGAAAAGCGCCTATTAGGCCTATTCGGCATGAAATTCGTGTAAACGGTTACAATTTTATTTAATTTGCGATCAGAAAGAAACCCGCAGAACACTCCAAAACACGGACAAAACAATCGAATTTACGATGAGATCGAACAAAAAAGCCCGCACTGGGCGGGCAAGGGAGTCTTGAAACGAGGACTGTTCTATTGTGGGTCCAGCGGTTGCTCGGATGGCCCCTGGCGATGGCCGCCACGATGCATGCCTTTACCGCCTCTGGGCTGGTGGGCATCGAGATAGGTGATCAGCCCTTCAACCTGGTCGGCCTGCAATACCGTGCCCAGTTCATCGGCCAGCGCCGTGCGTATTTCAGCGCGCAGGGCCTCGCGCTCTTCCGGTGTCGGGCGTTCGGCACCATTGGCACGTTGCTCGCGATGCTGCTCACGCAGTTCGGCCATCTGGGTGGTCATGATTTCGACCACCTCCGTGCGCTGGGTTTCGGTCAGGTTCAGTTGGGTAAAAATGTAGTCGAGGCGTTCGGTTAGCCGGCTCTGGTCCATGGCATCGTGGGCATAGACGGCGCCGGCACTGCCTGCCAGGGCGATGACCATTGCGGTTGCGATCAGTGATTTACGAGGGGTTGTTGAGAAAAGTGATTTCATGGTCTGGTTCTCCGTTAATTGGGTCCTCTGACCCGGTGAAAACCAGTATCGGCTGACTATTAGCAGGCAATGTGGAGCCACCATGGATGACGGATTCTTTGCAATGCCTACTCGAACTTGTAACCGGCCCCATAAACCGAGCGCACAAATTCCTGGTCCGGAGCCAGGGTGGCGAGCTTGCGGCGCAGGTTTTTGATGTGGCTGTCAATGGTTCGGTCGCTGACCAGACGACGGTCCGGGTAGATGTCGTCCATTAACTGGTCGCGGGTGAAGATGCGCCCCGGGTGTTTCATCAGCAATTGCAGCAGGCGCATTTCGATCGCGGTCAGTTCGGTATCCCGGTCGCCGTAACGCGCCCGGTTGCTGTTGTCGGCCAGCTGCAGCTTTGCCTTTGTGTCCGGTTCGCCGTTCTGCCGGGTTCGGCGCAGCACGGCTTTGACCCGGGCCACGACTTCGCGCGGGCTGAAGGGTTTGCAGATGTAATCATCGGCGCCCAGCTCCAGGCCCAGCAGGCGGTCGATCTCTTCAACCCGGGCGGTGGTCATGATGATCGGGGTTTGCTGCTGGCTTCGGATCGCGCGGCAAAGGTCCAGCCCATCGGTGCCGGGTAGCATGATGTCGAGCAAGATCAGATCCGGTGTTTTCCGGGCTAGCCAGTCGAGCACAGCATCACCCCGCTCAAGCAGGCTGACCTCGTAACCGTCCCGCGTGAGGTAGTCGCGCAGCACGGTGGCCAGCTTGGTTTCATCTTCAACAATCAGAATATGACCGTTCATCATGTGGGGTCCCCTGAATCTGCTTGGTCACTGGGGTGTGGGAAGTAGACCGACACGGTGAGCCCTCCCAGCGGTGAATGGGTAGCGGTAACACGGCCACCATGCGCTTCGGCGATGCTGTGTACGATTGATAAACCCAGGCCCGAGCCACCACTGGCCCGGCTGCGCGAGGCTTCGACCCGGTAGAGGCGATCAAACAGCAAGCCAAGGGCCTCGTTTGGGACCCCGGGCGCGGAGTCGGACCAGAGCACGGTGACACCGTCACCCCGTCGCTGCACCTCAACCAGGATTTTTCCCGGCTGGTCCGCACGGCCATCGGTGTAGCGCAGGCTGTTTTGCATCAGATTGCTGAACAGCTGCACCAGCCGGTTCCGGTCACCGCTGATGATGACCGGCGACGGTGGTGCCATTAACGCCCAGTCGAGGTGCTTCTGCGCCAACTCCAGGTCAAAGTGGCCGTGCACCGTATTCAGCACTCCCAGCAGATCGAGTTCAATGCGCTGATAGGTCAGGGTACCGGCATCGCCCAGCGACAGATCGTGCAGGTCGTTAACCAGCCCACCCAAGCGCTGAATTTCCTGAAACAGCGAGACCAGGGTGTCGGGGTCCGGCTGGCGTACGCCGTCGAGCAGAGCTTCGATCTCCGCCTTGAGCACCGCGATGGGGGTGCGCAGTTCGTGGGCAATATCGACGATCCAGCGCTGCCGTGCCTGCTGATTGCGTTGCAGCGTTTCGGCCAGCACGTTGAAGTCCCGCGCCAGATCCGCCAGCTCGTCGTTGCCGCGAACGACCAGCCGCTGTCGATTGCTATCACCGCCCAGATCGCCACTGGCCAACCGGTGAAAGGCTGTCTTTAAATCGGCAATGGGGCGCAATAATCGGGCAGCGAAGGGGATAGCCAGAACAGCCGATACCAGCAAGGTGATCAGCGCAATCCAGCGCAACTGTCGACGTTGCTGGCTGGCAAATAAACGGTCAAATTCGGCGCCCAGACGAACTGCCTGCGGCACACCCAGCGACCCTACGGTTTCGCCATTGTGCTCAATCGGCAACCAGTAGGCCCTGCTTTGCAGGCGCTCGTCACCAATCAGCAAGGTATTGCCGGCATCGCTCAGCAGCACCGGCTCCCGGCGCTGATCCCGATGTGACCGTCCCGGTGTTGCGTGATTCACCAGCCGGAAAAAACGCATGGGTTCCTGTTGCACCCAGTCCCAGTTGCCCTGCTCGGCGTAGATGTCCGACAGGGCCGACAACAACGGCGCCAGCCGGCGACTCTGCACCTGTTCCAGGTAGGCCTCAAAGCCGGCATCGAAGGCGCGGTTATTGGTGATCACAATGGCACTGGCCACCAGGGCGTTGGCCAGCAGGATAATGAGGAACA
>DASSWT010000322.1:0-3779 GCA_035704555.1 Saccharospirillum sp.
CGGGGTTTGACCTCCGGGTTCTGGTCCGGGTAGCCAATACAAAGGCCAAAGACCGGGTAGACCAGGTCGGGCAGGCCAAGCACCTCACTGACGCCTTCCGGGTTATTGCGTAATGCGCCGATGTAGCAGATGCCCAGATCCTGAGATTCGGCCGCGACCACCAGGTTTTGCGCGAACAGCGCCGCATCGACCGACGCGGTCAGGAACTGCTCGGTATAACCGCTCAGCATGGGGGCATCGTGCATCTCGCAGGCTTGCTTGTGGCGGTTCATATCGGCACAGATGACAAAAAACACCGGCGCTTCTTTAATGTACTTCTGGTTATTCCCCAATTCAGCCAGCTTGGCGCGCTTTTCCGGGTCGGTGATCTGAATGACTGTCGTGGTCTGAATAAAGCTTGAGGTCGCAGCACCCTGGCCGCAGCGGATCAGATCTTCAACCAGTTCCTGCGGAACCGGTTTATCGGTAAAGGCGCGGATAGAGCGATGGGACTGGAGCAATTGGGTAACAGCGTTCATTCAAATCTCCGAATTAGGGGGTTAAAACATTAGGCTCAGGGTACCACGACCGGGCCGATCAGGGTCAGGTTCGACCGCTTCGTTCCCTCAACGCAACAGTCGGCAACGTTTGTCTGGCCGGGGCCCTGGCCGTACACTGGCACTATTCATATGTTTATATCGGGCCTGTTCGCCATGAGCCAAGACTCCCAGCCAAGCACCAACAGCGTTACCAGTTCAGATGATGCAGCGACGATCGAACCGATTCCTCTATGGGGCAGCGAACTGTTCATCGCAACCCTGGCCGAGCATTCACTGATTGCCAGCCACCTGATTTCACACATCTACCGCCATCACGCCCAACACAAAACCGCTGTGGCCAGCGAAGTCGCCGTGGGCGCCAAGCAGCACCTGTTCGAGAGCGAGCTGGACTTTCTCGACGGAGATGACCTCGACGTTCAAGTGCTCAACCAGGCGTTATCGTCACTGATTCTCGATATCGCCGCCTACGTAAACGAAGGCCACTGGCCAGAGGACGCCAGCGCCGAAGCCACCATCACCGAAAGCTGGTATCACCTCACCCAGACCGGCGGCTACCACGATGCTCACTCCCACCCCAATTGCTCCTGGTGCGGTATCTACTACCTAGACGCAGGCGATACCGATTTTGACCGGCGCAGCGGCGTAAACCGATTCTACGATCCAAGGGTCAATGCCGATCATTTTCTGGATGCAGGGAGTCTCTATCTGAACGGGCAGGGTATTTACGACATTCAGCCAGTCGCGGGGCAGGTGGTGATTTTTCCATCCTATCTAAAACACTCGGCCCTGCCGTATTTTGGTAGCAAGGACCGGGTTGTTGTTGCGTTCAATGCGAGAGTCGATTTCGTCTAATCAAGATTCGGAGTTCGCGCTCCAGGCTAGCGACGGCTGCCTGGGATGCTCCTGCGGGGGTATCTGAGGCATGGACTAAAACGCCTGGAGCGTTTTAGCATGAGCGCAGCGAGCCCGAAGGGTGAATTCCATGGAAGGGATTCATATGCCGAAGTTAAGCCTACATGGAAGTATTCACGGCGCCCCCGCAGGAGCATCCCAGGTGGCCGGCGCGGGTTCCATGCTATGTAACCAATTCGAACTCCGAATCTTGAGGTTTAAGTTGGATTCCGCCGCGTCAGGCTAAACAAGTCTTTGCGCCGGTCTTTCAGGTTGGTGACCGAGCCTTCGCTGCGTACCAGTTTCAGTTTGTTGAAATCCAGATCCGAGAAGAAAATCATCTCGGTATTCGGTGTGGTTTCGTTCAGCACCGCATCGTGCGGGAAAGCAAAATCGGACGGACTGAAGACCGCGCTTTGGGCGTACTGGATGTCGAGGTTTTCGATTGAGGGCAGGTTGCCTACGCTGCCGCACAACACCACGTAACACTCGTTTTCGATCGCCCGGGCCTGGGCGCAATGGCGCACACGCAGGTAGCCGTTTTTGGTATCGGTCCAGAACGGCACGAACAGGATGTCCATATCGTCATCGGCCAGCAGTCGGCTCAATTCCGGGAACTCAACGTCGTAGCAGATCAGCATGCCAATGCGGCCGGCGTCAGTGTCGAACACCGCCAGTTCGTTACCGCCCTCAATGATCCAGTCGCGGCGCTCCTGAGGGGTAATGTGCAATTTGGCCTGGCGTTCCTGGGTGCCATCGCGCCGGAACAGGTAGGCGATGTTGTACAGATAGCCGTTCTCGTCGGCTTCGATCATCGACCCTGCGACGATATTGATGTTGTAGCTCACCGCCATGCGGCCCATTTCAGTTTTGAACTGCTCGGTAAAGGTGCCAAGGAACCGGATGGCTTCGACCTGATCGGTCTGATCGGTCAGGCCCATCAGCGGCGCATTGAACAGCTCGGGGAAGACAGCAAAGTCACTCTGGTAGCCAGACAAGGCATCCACAAAGTATTCAACCTGCTGCAACACATCCTCAACCGAGGCAAATTCGCGCATCTGCCACTGTACGGCGCCAATTCGAGCATGGTTGCGGGTATTGTCGAGCACCCGGTCGGCCGGTTCATAGAGAATGTTGTTCCATTCGAGCAGGGTGGCAAAGCCGTGCGATTTCTCATCTTCGGGCAAATAGCGGCGCATCAGGCGTTTGACCTGAAAGTCGTTAGCCAGTTGGAACGAGAGAATCGGGTCGTGAATCTCCTTACGGGCGACCTGCTCAATGTATTCGGTCGGTTTCAGCTCGTCGGCATGCTCGTGGTAATTGGGAATCCGTCCGCCGGCCAGAATGGCGCGCAGGTTCAACTGACGGCACAGTTCCTTGCGCGAATCATAGAGCCGGCGGCCCAGCCGATGGCCGCGGTAATCGGGGTCGATCAGCACGTCGAGCCCATACATAGCGTCGCCGCTGTTGTTATTCAGGATAATCTCGCGCTGGCCGATCAGGTCATCGTATTTGTGCGGGTTAGAGAAAGTGGTGTAATCCACCAGCACACTCAGCGCGACGCCGACCAGTTCGCCATCGTCATCAATGGCAATCTGGCCATCCGGAAAATCCTTGATCAGCCGGTTAATAGTCTCCTCCGGCCAGGAGCCGCCAATGTCGTCATAGACCCGGTCCATCAGTTTTTGAAGCTGGGGATAGTCACCTTCGACCAGATTACGCAGGTGAAGGTGGAGATCGTCAGATTGCATCATAGGCTATGTCCTGAGTGTATCCGCTCGCATTCCGGTGGCAAGGTTGGCCCTGTTGCCTGTGGTTCGTGTCGGCAACCGGGTTAACCATTCCGGGGTCGGCATGAACCCATCCATGGGGCCTAGACCGAAACATCCTTGTTTCGGACTTCCCCGGAATGGTCAACCCGGCCACCGCCACTTGGTATGGTGCCTGCCTTTGAATGCGAGCTTTTAAGAATTAGATGTTCAGTTTACCAGTTTGTCTGGGGGTCTGCTGAGAAGCTGGGGCTTGAAGAATTCAAGTTCGGAATTTGCGACCAGCTGAGTGTTGGGTGCTGGGTATACCTGTCTGGGGAAGTCCGCAGCATGGACTAAAACGCCAGGAGCGTTTTAGCATGAGCGAAGCGAGCCCGAAGGGTGAATCCCACGGATGGGATTCATATCCTGCGGTCTAGGCCCCATGGACGGGTTCACGCCGGCCCCAGACAGGTATACCCAGTGCCTGACACGGACTCCCGGCACCAAGGCAAAACTCAACCGAAGGGCGGAACGCCGATCAGCCAATGGTGAGCCCAGAAGGCGAACAGGGCATAGGCTACCAGGCCACCAACCACGG
>DASSWT010000361.1:0-2671 GCA_035704555.1 Saccharospirillum sp.
AACGCCCGGCTGATTTTCAAAATATTGATGTGAAGCCAATGAGTGAGAGCATACGCCCGGAGATTCCTGTTGCGCCTGATCCTGTTAAACCAGCAGATCAATCTGAAGATTCAAACACTTCCGAAACGTCTTCGTCGATCAGCCTGAATAACCCCGGGTTCGACAAACTGTCGGCCTTTGAATCCCCGGAAGCTTTTATTGAATCCCTGTTGCCTCATGCCGAGCAGGCCGCTCAGCGCCTGGGCGTGGAACCGCGCATTCTGGTCGCGCAAGCTGCCCTGGAAACCGGTTGGGGCCGGTCGATGATTAAAGACGATCAGGGCGCCAACAGCTTTAACTTCTTTGGCATCAAAGCCGACCAGCGTTGGCAGGGTGCCGTGGCCGATACGCAAACTCACGAATACGTTGAGGGCAATCGCATCTCAATTCGTGATGCCTTCCGCGCTTATGAAGATCCGTCCCAGTCATTTAACGACTATGTCGATTTTCTGAAGAACAACCCGCGCTATCAGGCTGCGCTGGACCAGGTAGACGACCCGGAGCGGTTTGTTCGCTCGCTACAGTCGGCCGGTTACGCCACCGACCCGGAATATGCCAATAAAATTCTGCGCATCGCCAGTAACCTGCCTGGTGCTGATTCCAGCGCCAGTCGGGCGTAAGCCGGAGGCTATGGGATGAGTTTGCTCAATACCGCAATCAGCGGTCTTAAAGCCCAGCAGGAAGCGTTGCGCGTTACCGGCCACAACATTTCCAATGCCAGCACACCGGGGTATTCGCGCCAGGAAGTGGTGCTCGATACCAACAACCCCCTGTTTCGGGGCTTCGGCTTTGTTGGTCAGGGTGTGGATGTTCAATCGGTCCGGCGCATTACCGACCAGTTCATGATTGCTCAGCAACGCACCGATACCAGCGAATTCCAGCAATTGAATGCTTATAAAGTCAACATCGAACAGGTTGACCGTATTCTGGCCGACGAAAACACCGGCCTGCAGCCGCAGCTCGATCGGTTTTTTGCCAGTTTGCAGGGCGGGGCGGATAACCCTGCTTATGTGCCCGCGCGGGATGTGGTATTGGGTGAATCCCAGGGCCTGGTAGATCGGTTTAAAACCATCCACAAATACCTGACCGACCAAAATGAAACCTTGAATAGCCAGATGCAGGCTATGGCTGGTCAGGTCAATTCTCTGGCGGCGGGC
This sequence comes from Saccharospirillum sp., assembly GCA_035704555.1. Taxonomy (GTDB): domain Bacteria; phylum Pseudomonadota; class Gammaproteobacteria; order Pseudomonadales; family Natronospirillaceae; genus Saccharospirillum. The sequence goes on from DASSWT010000361.1 coordinate 1,197, forward strand.
ATTGCCGACCTGAACAACGAAATCGTCAGCGCACGCGGTGGTGTAAACGCTCAGCCGCCGAACGATCTGATCGACAAACGCGACGAACTGGTACGGCAGTTATCCGAATACATGGATATCGACGTTACCGTCGACAACGACCAATTCAATATTTCCATTGGCAGTGGCCAGGCACTGGTGCTCGCCAACCAGGCTAACCGCATTGAGGCGGCACCGGGTACTGAAGATCCTCAGCGCTTCGGTATTCGATTTGTCAGCCCAATTGAGCGCAATGACATTACCGCCGATATTTCCGGAGGTCAGCTTGCTGGCTTGTTGAACTTCCGCTCCGACGCACTCGACCCGGCCCTGAATAACCTTGGCCGCATTGCTGTTGGCTTCGCCCAGGAGTTCAACAACCAGCACCGGCTGGGCATAGATCTAAACGGCAACTTTGGCCAGAACGCCTTTCAGGATATGAACGACCCGGCACTGGCCTCTGTTGGTCGAGCCCAGGGCAGCAGCGATAACGTCTTGCCCCGCAACCAGGTGCTAAGCGTCTTCTTTGAAGACACCCGGGAACTGACCACCAGTGACTATACACTGAGCCTCACAGGCCCCGGTAATTCACGCTATGAAGTCGTTCGCAAGAGTGACGGTGTCGAAGTTGCCAGCGGATCACTGACCGGCGATTTTCCGGACGATATCGAATTCGATGGCCTGCGTGTACGCCTGGAAGGCGGTAACTTCAAAGAGGGCGATGAATTCACCATTAACCCGCTGCGCGGTGCCCCGGCTCAGTTGGACTGGCTGATTGATGAGCCAGCCGAGTTGGCTTTTTCCTACCCTATGCGCTCGGGTACCGGGATAGGAAACCAGGGTACAGGCGAGATCAACCAGGGGACCATGCTCAGTCGCGACAGTGACATTTTCTCCGTAGACGGGCAATTGTCACCGCCACTGGTCATTGTTTTTGAAAGCCCGACCCGTTATTCAGTGTACGACAACAGTGACCCCGGGAACCCAGTCTCGCTGGACCCTCCACTGGAAAATATAGAATACGTGCCAGGTGCCACCAACACCCTGTTTACCGACGACCCGGGTGAAACCCTGGTCAGCAGCTGGCGGCCACGCCTGCCTGAAAACCCGGCGCTGGCACTGGATGGCCCGGCGACGCTCGCCCCATACAACGGCATCAATTCAGAACGTTTTGTGTTTTCCAGAACTGATCCTGAAACCGGTGAAGTGACACAAGACGAAACGCTGATTACCCCACGGGGAGCCAGCGCGGCAGACATAGCCGAGGAACTGAATCGGGTAGAGGGCGTATCGGCACGCGCTTACAGCGAAGTGCAGATCGCAAACTTCACCAATTCCGGCACACCCTACGACCCGGATAACCCGTTCGAAGTCTGGGTAAACGGTTTCAACCTCACAGAGAGCGACTTGGGGCCTAACCAGAACATCTACGAAGACGGCTACCCGGCGGAGCTGCC
>DASSWT010000001.1:0-5070 GCA_035704555.1 Saccharospirillum sp.
GTGTCGTTGGCGATGGCGATGGCTTCGTCGTCGGTCGAGAACGGAATCACCGGCACCACCGGGCCGAAGGTTTCATCCTGGTAGAGTTTCATATCCGGGGTTACACCGGTCATGATCGTCGGTTCGACAAAACGCCCCTGAACGCCGCCACCGAGAACCACTTTTGCGCCTTTGGCCACCGCGTCGTCAATCTGGTCTTTAACGCGGGCTGCCTGGCGGTCGTTGATCAGCGGTCCGATCACATTTGACGGATCAGTCGTGGTATCGCCCATTTTCAGTTTCGCCGCCCGGGCGACGAACTTGCGCAGGAACTCGTCGTAGATGTTTTCATGCACCAGCACTTTTTCCACCGACATGCAGATCTGACCCTGGTGCATAAAGCTGCCGAAGTTGGCGGCCGACAGGGCCCGCTCCATATCGGCGTCTTCACAGACAATCAGCGAGTCTTTCCCGCCCAGCTCAACACAGGCTTTTTTCAAGTGCGCCCCGGCTTTGGCCGCGATAAAGCGACCCACCGGCGTTGAACCGGTAAAGGAAATGCCTTTCACCGCCGGGTTTTCAATCAGCTCGTCGCCCACGGCCGTGACCGATTCACGAGAACAGGTCACCACGTTCAATACGCCCGGTGGCACACCGGCTTCCTCGAAAATTTCAGCGAACATCAGACCGCCGATGTAAGGCGTGTCTTCCGAGGGTTTCAGCACAATGGTGTTGCCAATCGCGCAGGGGAACGACAACCCGCGCGAGGTCAGAATCAGCGGCATGTTCCAGGGGCTGATCACGTTCACCACCCCCATCGGCTGACGCATCGCCATGCTGACCTTGCCGTGTTCGGACGGCAGTACTTCACCGATGGCGTTGTAATTCATGGCCGCTGCGGCACGAAATACGCCGGCGGTGTAACCCACTTCAAACATACCCTTGCCAAACCAGCCACCGCCTTCGGCCTGCACGGCTTTAACGATGTCGGGTTTGCGCTTTTCAAAAATGTCCGCCACTTTCAGCATGTAGGCTGAGCGCTCGGTGTAGGGCAAATCCCGCCAGGCCGGGAAGGCCTGCTGGGCCGCACGTATGGCAGCGCGGGTTTCGGCGACACCGGAATCCGGGGCCTTACCCCAGATTTCACCATTCGACGGATTAAAGTCATTAAAGGTGCGGTCGGTGGGCACCCACTGGCCGCCTATGTAATTGCCTTTAAACGGATGCATGGTTAACCACCCCGATTGTTGGTTGTTGAATCGCTGGTTGATGTAGCGCCGTCAGCCGACGAACGCCGGGCGGCCTGTTCCATTCGTGCCAGCATATCGGCCAGGCTGCCGGACGTATTGTCGCTTGGCCCGGCGATCTCTTTCCGATTGGCGCGCACGCCGGTTTGCCAGGCCGTGCGCTGCAACACCTCGGCGCTGCGTATCCAGTCCTGAATGTTGCCACCGACCAAACGGTCGGCTGCCAGCGGGACACGTTTGTCGAGCCCTGCCGGTTGAACATGGCCGGGTAGTGGCGCCGCAGGCCGATTGAGCACAACCGGCTCGGTCGTATGAGCAGCGGCGGGTTTTGCATGATGAGTCACCGGCGCTTCCTTGCTACCCGCGCCGCCCAAGTAGGCTTCGCGTACAGCCGGATCGTTCAGCAGGTTCTGGGCGTTGTCTTCGGCGGTAATGCGCCCGTTTTCCAGCAAATAACCGCGGTCAGCAATCGACAAACTCTGCTTGGCGTTCTGTTCAACCAACAGGATACCCAGCCCGGTTTCGCGTACCTTTTTCAGGGTTTTGAACACCTCGCTGGCCAGCAGGGGCGACAAGCCCAATGAGGGTTCATCGAGCATCAGAATACCCGGTGCCGACATCATGGCCCGGCCAATGGCGACCATTTGCTGTTCACCGCCACTCATGGTGCGTGCGATTTGCTGGCGCCGCTCGATGAGCTTCGGGAACAACTGATACACCAGTTGGCGTTGGGTGTCTTCGCGTTCCCGGGCGAACTTTGAATAGGCCCCGAGGGTGAGGTTTTCTTCAACGGTCAGGTCGCCAAAGATACCGCGACCTTCGGGCACCAGTGCCAACCCCGCGGCGACAACCTGATGCGCCTTGAAGCCAGCGGTGGCTGTACCATTAATGGTGACCGAACCGGCACTGCGTTCGACCAGACCGGAAATGGTGCCCAGCAACGAACTCTTGCCCGCTCCGTTGGCCCCGAGAATCACCACGATCTCACCGGGCGCGACCGAAATGGAAACGTTGTCCAGCGCCTGGTGCTTGCCATAAGCAACGCTCACGCCATTAACCTGAAGACCCTGTGAATCACTCATAGTCTTCTCCCAGATAGGCTTCGATAACCTGCGGATCCGCCAGCACGTCGGCCGGTGTACCCTGGGCAATGATGTTACCGGTGCTCATCACCACGCAGCGGTCGCACAGGCTGCGAATGGCATCCATCACATGTTCAACCAGAATCACCGTACGGCCGTCGTCGCGTAGCGAACGAATCAGCTCAATACCGGTTTGCAGCTCGGTCGGGTTCAGGCCCGCCAGCCACTCATCGAGCAGAATCACCTTCGGGTCGGAGGCCAGCGCCCGGGCCAGTTCAACCCGTTTCTGATCGATGTAGGTCAGATCAGCCGTTGGCTTGTGCGAAATCCCAAAGAGACCGACGCGCTCTAGCTGGCGTTCGGCATAAACGGCCAGTGCCTGGCCCCAGAGTTTCTTGTGACCAAAGACGGCTCCGGCCATGACGTTTTCGAGCACTGTCATCGACGGAATTACTTTTACCAACTGAAAAGTGCGCGCAATACCGGCGCGGGCAATCTTGCGCGTGGGCAAATCGGTCAGCAGTTTGTCGTCCATGGCGATGTAACCGTCGGTCGCCGGCAGCGCACCGGAGATCAGGTTCATCATGGTGGTTTTTCCGGAACCGTTCGGGCCGATCAAACCCAGCACTTCGTGCTCATGAACATCGAAGCTGACGCCGTTAATGGCCACCAGCCCGCCAAAGCGTTTTACCACCTTGCGCACTTCGAGTAACACTGAACTACTCATGGCTCACCCCCGGCTTGGCACGCAACTGGTGATACCAGCGAATCAGCACACCGCTGATGCCGTTGGGGATGTAAAACACCACCAGCAAAAACGCGACGCCCATCAGCAAGGTGGTTTGGGCCGGGAAATTGGCTGCAATAAACTCCCATACCAGCGCAAAAGGAATGGCGCCCATCAGCGGCCCCCACAGTCGCTGAGTACCACCAAGCAACGCCATGATGACCACCATAAAAGAGAGTTGGGGGTTAAAGGCCATGGCCGGTTCGATGTAAACAAAGCGCGGCGCCAGAATAGCACCGACAACGGCAGCCACCGAGCCAGACACCATGAACAACACGATCTTCGACCAGGCGACATTAATGCCGCTGTGTTTGGCAACCGACTCGTCACCACCAATAATTCGAATGGCGAACCCGAGGCGGGAGCGGTTGATCAGCCAGCCAACCAGATACACCAGTAACGCCAGTGCCAGCAATTGCCAATAAATGTGTTTGTCAGTAAATTCGGTAAACACATAACTGCCCCGGCTACCGCCCATGTTGTTCTGATACCAGGTAAATACCTGACGAATCAGCTCGGCCAGGCCCAGCGTGAAGATCACAAAATACACGCCCGACAAGCGCAGCGTGGCCCAACCGACCAGGGCGGCCATCACGCCACCGAGCACCGCCGCCATCAACAACAGTAACGGATAAGGCACACTCTCAAGACCAAGCGCCAGGGTGTAACTGCCGACACCAAAGAAGGCGGCCGTGGCCAGCGACACATAATGGGTGGGGCCGGAAAATATAGCCCAGGACGTCGCCAACACGGTGTACATGGTGATGGGCACAACAATGGAGAGCCAGCCATCAGCACCCGGGACGACAGGCAACCAGGCGAGTACGAAAAATACCACCAGTATCGCCAGACCACGCCAGACATCGGTTTGCGTCAACTTCATGTTTGCGCCCTCCCGAACAAGCCCTGAGGACGAAACAACAGAATCAGCAGGAACAGAACGTAGGCAGCCGCCAGTGTTAAACCGGGATCAATCAACCGGGCCACTATCGTCTCGGTAATACCGAGCACCAGGGCGGCCACAATGGCGCCGCGAATGTCGCCGACGCCACCCATGATCACAATCACCAGGGCTTTTAGCGTAAACACAATGCCGATGGACGCATCGAAGGTTAAAAAGGTACTAAGCACCATGCCCCCGGTGGCGGCGATGGCGCCGCCGAGTGCAAAGGCAAAGTTCGACGATTTTTCTACATCGATGGCTACCAGGCTGGCAGCGCGGGTATCGACTGAAATGGCGCGCATCGATAAACCGGAACGGGTGTGGTTTAACCAGATCCACAAGGCCGCACACACCACAAAGGCAATGGCAAAGGCCAGCACCCGGTTTTGCCCGTATCGCGCATCAAAAATCTCAACCGGTACCGACAGAAAGCTGTAATTGAAAAACTGCCCACCAAACGCCCAGAGAAAAATACCCACCAGGGTGAAGCTGAGGCCGAAGGTAACCAGAATGGAATCGACTTCCAGCTGACCCCGTGTTTTGGCACGGCGCACCAGCGGCAATAACAAATAGCGGTAGATCAGCCAGTTGGCACAGAAGGCCACCGGTATCACCACCAGCAGTGACAAATAAGGGTTCAGGCTCTGGGCGGTGCTGAACCAGAAGGCTGCAAAGGCACCCGCCACCAGCATTTCACCGACCGCCAGATTCATGATTCGGGACACGCCATACTGCAGCGACAAGCCAACTGCAATAATGGCGTACACGCCCCCGAGGAAGATCCCCGTGATTAAAATTTGCATAGCTAAACTACCTGAAAAGGCCCGTAAGAAATGCGATCAAAACAAAAGACCCGGAAGGTTTTGCAACCGGAGAGCCCGACTTGGCAGACCTCCGGTTGCGCAGCGACCCGGTTTACATCGGGTCGGCGGTTCCGGCCATACCCTCGGTGGAACCCAGACCATAGAAGTCGCCGTTCTGCCATTGGCCAACCGTCCAGTAGTTGGTGATCTGCTGGTTCTCGAAGGTCCA
>DASSWT010000006.1:0-6314 GCA_035704555.1 Saccharospirillum sp.
TTTAAAATACACAATTACCGTCTATTTACCGACAATGTTAATTGACATACAGACAGACAAAAACCATAACGTTGCAATTAAACCATTATTGGAACAGCGAACGATCTTCGGTGATACGTCTGCATGCCCAAACGGACCCACTTTTAGCCCCCAGTCATTACTAAAATTGTGATCACCATCATGTAACTGAATCAGGGTGCTTCCCACGAGCCTCTACCCCTCTATAGAATCGCAAATCCTGAAAGGATTGAACCATCTACATGGAGCGCACATCGTGCATAAAGTGATTCCCCTAGTCCTACTGAGTCTGGCGTTATTTGGCTGCAACAGCAGCAGCTCAAGCGATTCCGATACCAACTCAGACGCTGCTTTTGAACCAACCACCGTCGAACTCGAACGACTGACGCTGCTGGATGTCACCGGCCAGCCCCTGGCGAATGTCTCGTTTACTATCGAAGCCGATGACTCTGAACGGTCCGCCAATACGCTCTCCGGTGGGGTATATACCACCGACGCCACAGGCTCGGTTACCATCCCTTTTCTGAGCGCAGGCAATTATAGGCTCAGCATCGACATAGAAGGTGACGACACCGCACTCAGCGTTAAAGTCGGCATCAACAACACCAATCCGGTTGCCGCTATAGCCATGCCGGTGTTGCTCAATGAAGACAACACCCTCACCTCGGTAGAGGGCGATGGGTTTTTCGCCTCTTTCAACGGCATAATTTACGACAGCAAGGGCCCGGTTGAAGGTGCCCAGATAGAACTCTCGGCTGGCGCTGCTTCTAACGGTGCCATCGCAACGGCCATTAGTGATGAGAATGGACATTACAGCCTGATCGTCAACGTCGGTCTGGCCATCGTGTCTTCGCTCGACAACGCCGTCTGGCGCGTGACGCATGACGACTTTTCACCGCTGGTCATCACCAACCTGGATATCCTGGGTACCGGCGCGGTCACCGGCTTCAATCACGGCCTGGTTCAGGGCAGTGCCTCGGCCGATGTTCTCTACCGGGAAACGTTCAGCCAGCTTGCATCCGGTGCAACATGCGGTGCCTGGACCAGCGATTCGGTTGATGGCGGGGTTCTGAATTTGTGGCACAGCCACGCCGCAAACCAGGGCATTCGCAACCAGGCGCTTGAGGATAACCTGGTCAAACTGGCACCCGATGATCAGAGCCAGGGCTCGATTCCCAACCCGGGGACAACCCGGGCGTGCTGGTATGGTCAGCCTGGTGATTCCCCGGCGGCCGGGAGAGGAAATTTTATCGGAACCGCTGAAGTTACCGGTGGCGGAATCACACTTGATGGCGGCACTTCGGACGAACCCAATGCCGGCGCCATTGTTTCACCCCTGATTGACCTGACCTCAGCCAGTGGCCCATTGTCAGTGACCTTCCGCAACTGGTGGGAGATAGAATCGGTTAACCCCAACAACGAAGGGTTTGATCTGATGTCCGTTCAAGTCAGCACCGATAATGGCGATACCTGGTCCACACTGGCCAGACTTAACCCGCTGTCTGACCCGATCGGTCAGGCAGACCGCGCGCCACTGCCCTACAGTAACCGCGGCTACAACAAGGCCCCTGCCTGGCTATGGCAAGAGCCCATCGACATCAGCGAGTTCGCCGGAGAACAGATCCGACTCAGGTTGGAATTCGATACAGTCGATGAACTCTATAATGGCTTTCGTGGCTGGCTGGTTGATGAAGTACGCATCATCAACCAAACCGGTACCTTCCCACGCTGGACAGGTGGCGAAGACGATTACACAGACAACGAGGGCGACCTTCAACTCAGCGACGTCAGCCCGGTTCCTGACTTGCCTTTGGTAATCGGGGAAGACTACAGCTTTAGTGTTACCGCAGAATTCCCTGGCGATGCAGAAAACATTCAACTGCAGATGTCATATATCAGCTGGGAAGACATGCTCAATGCGCAGGAGCCGACCCTGCTTGCGGAGTTGGACCCAGGTATTACAAGCGGCACCTTGACCAGTGACCTAACGACGGTTGCGGATGACATTTTCTACATTCTGATCGAGGCGGTTGACGACCAGGGGGTCGAGCTGACATCCGACTTCATTCCCTATAGCGCGATCTGATTTCGCCCTACCCCTTTCCCGGCCTATTCAGGCAGGGAAAGAGGCCTCAGGTTTGTGATGCCCTAAAGGGCCTCTGACCACACCGCAAATTCATTGCCACTGGGGTCGGTAAAATGAAAGCGCCGGCCACCGGGGAACTCGAAAATATCCTGCACTATGGTGCCACCGGCCGCTTTAACCTGCGCCAGTGTGTCCGTCAAAGCAGCGCTGTATAGCACCACCAAAACACTGCCGCTGGCGGTTGTTGCCACCTGTTCGGACTTGAAAAAACCGCCATCCAGCCCCGCATTTTCAAGGGCGACGTAGTCGGGCCCGTAATCCACAAAGGACCACCCAAAAGCCGCTGCGAAAAAGCGCTTGGTGGCTTCGATGTCACGCGAGGGCATTTCGAGGTAATTGATCTTTCCAGTTGCTTTCATGGCGCTCTCCTTATCTGGCCCTATCTGGGGATGGCACTGCACAATCAGCATTACAAGACCACTTTTCCACGCCTCTGTCAACCAGTAGTTTATACAGTATTATGGTCTATATCTGACTGCGCTTCGCCGACTACACCCCAGGGCGAATTCAACCTGTCTGAGCGGATCAGAGTCGATATATTGACCAATAGCCATGTGGCGGAACCTGCACAGAGTATTCAGACAGTGAATCACCCGGAAACCCTGCTTGACCGGCTTTCAGCCATCGGACAGTCGCTTTCACTCAGACCCCGGGCCCGAGCCCTGCTTGGGCTGGGTTCGGTCGGGCAAGCCCGCGACCGGCTGGATGCCTATTCCGACCTGGACTTTTTTGCCGTTGTGCAAGCCGGTTCAAAGCAGTCCTTTCTGAACGATTTGTCGTGGCTGAGCGACATTGCACCAGTTACCTATTGTTTTCAGAATACGCCAGACGGCTTCAAGCTGCTGTACGCCGATGGCATTTTCTGTGAATTCGCCGTCTTTGAAGAACCCGAAATGGACACCGCTGTCTATACGCCAGGGTCCATCGTCTGGAAAGCCGAGGGAGTAGACCCGGCCATTGCCATTCCCAAGGTGCCGCCCCCGGCGCTAAACGACAAGGAAACCGACTGGCTGATTGGCGAGGCGCTGACCAACCTCTATGTCGGATTGATGCGGGATCACCGGGGAGAGCATTTGTCTGCCATGCGTTTTATTCAATCCTTTGCGGTCGACCGGGCAATCAATCTGTTTGATCAGTCATCGGCCAATACAGACAAGGGGCAGGACCCTTTCAACCCCGAGCGCAGGTTGGAGCAGCGACTGCCGGAGCTTGGCCCGCTCTTGCCGGATATGATGCAGGGGTATCTCAACAATCGGCCGTCGGCACTGGCTATTTTGTCCCTGCTGAATCAGCATTTCAGTCTGCCAGAAGGTATGGTTCGGGAAATACAGACGCTTTGCAGGCCAGATACCGCCAGCCCTCATTTCGTTACGGACTAAACCCGACGATGCTGTAACGCTTCACCCGACATTAACCGCTGAATGTTATCCGCCGCGCCCTGCATAATGCCCTCGACCGACCGGTCACTTAAGCCGGCAACGTGCGGCGAGGTCAGCAGGTTCAATGTGAAGATCGGGTCGTCCGGATCAGGCGGTTCCTGCCAGAACACATCCAGCGCTGCGCCGGCCAAATGGCCATCTGTAAGAGCGGCCTGCAATGCCTCGCGCTCGACCAGCCCACCGCGACCCACATTGATCAGATAACTGCCGGGTTTCATCTGGCGAAACCGATCGGCATTGAACATCTGATGCGTCTGTTCGGTATCCGGTAGGGTTAGCACCACCAGATCGGACTCTTCGAGCAGTGCCGACAGCTCATCCGGGCTACCGAGCCAGTCCAGTCCAAATTCCGACGCCAGAGCAGAATCAGGCTCGCGCTTGATCGCTATCTGTCGCACCCCAAAACCACTCAGTCGACGGCTGACCGCCTGCCCTATCGCGCCGAACCCGATAATGCCCACCGTCGCGCCCATCAGGCTGCGGCCAACGGGCACACCCAACTGTTTTCTCTGGCGCTGTTCCGGGTGCTCCGCCGTGCGCCGCATCAGCGCCAGCATAAAATAGATCACCATTTCCGCCACCGAATCGGCATTGCCCGACACATCGGTCGGTACATTGGCGACCGCTATGCCTTTCGTTTTGGCCGCTTCCAGATCCACTCCTTCCAGGCCGGCGCCAATCTGTTGAATCAGTTGCAACCGATCTGCGGTTTGCAACAGCCCGGCATCGATACGACTCATGGTGGGAATCACCACCTCGTACCCGGCGAGGCTTTTCGGATTAAGCCCACCGGCGGTGAAAGTGACATCGGGCAGTGCTGTGCGGAAGCGATGCAAAATCCCGCCCCAGGCGTCTTCCGGGGCCGCAAAGAGAACGTTCATCGGGAGTCCTGAGTGTGAATGTACCGTTATGCTAACGTATTTTTTAGAAGATGCCGTGTTGCAAGCTATCTCGACAACTCGCCCTCATGGAAGACAGATTCAATCTTGTTACCTTCCGGATCAAGCAGAAAGGCAGAGTAATAGCCCGGATGATAGGTTCGAATCCCTGGTGCACCGGCACACTGACCGCCAGTGGCAATTCCTGCGGAATAGAAATCTTTTACCTGTTGAATGGATAATGCCCGGAAACACCAGTGACGACGGGAATCCGGATAAGCTTCAGCAGACTGTAGAATACTGAGGTAAGTATGAGCATAGTCGTCCACCGAATTTCGCTCGCCAAATCCCATGGCGGTGGGTACGTCATAAATCACTTTTGCACCCAACACTGACATTACCGCCATGTAAAATGCTCTAACCTGCTCAAGGTGTCTTACAGTAAGGGAAACATGATCCAGGAGTTTCATTCTTCCTCCGCCTAAAACCCTAACCCGGGCACTCCGAGCGCCTGGCTCGAGCCAATACCCACCCCCACACAGCGCGATGAGCGTTGAACATCAGCAGATTGCCGCTGGCAATCATCGCCAGCCCAATCAGCGCGCTGGCATGCCACTGGTAGCCTTCAAATATCGTCGACAACACCAGCGCCACCAGGGGAAACAACACGGTGGCATAGGCTGCTTTACCAGCCCCGATACGGCCAACCAGCATAAAATAGGCACCAAAGCCCCCGATAGACCCGATAACCGCCAGGTAGACCAGTGCACCCAGGTACCTGGGCTCTTCTGGCAAGCTAAAACTCGCCCCCTGTACCACGGCGATCAACCCCATGAAAAAGGCCCCGTACAACATGGCGAAGGCATTGGTCGTGTTGATTTGCATCCCGCGCCGGTGGTGCCGAACCGATACCATGTTGCCAAGTGAAAACCCAAACGTACCCAGCAACGAGAGCCCAACGGCACCCAGCAAGGTCCAGGAGGCCTCAACGGCGATCAGATCCTGCCAGAAAATCAACACCATGCCCGGCAGGCCTAACGCCAACGCCCAATAGAACACCCGGGGTACCGGTGTGCGAAAGAACAGGTAGCCGTTAACCGCATTAAACAGGGTCGACATCGAAAACAGAATGGCGATCAGCCCGCTGGGCAAGTAGGCCGCCGCGGTGTAGAAGCAATAGAAATTCAACCCAAACACACAGCCACCCTGTAGCAGGCAATACAGATGGTCGCTGAAACCCAGCGCCTGGCGGCGGCGAAACACCGTAAGCCCGGTTAGCAACACCAGCGCGGCGATGAGGAAGCGGTAGAATACGGAGACCGGCACGGCCACATCGCCCACTTGCCAGGCAATGGCCAGCCAGGTCGAGCCCCAGATCAGAACCGTCGAGATGTATAAAAGGCTGTTCATGGCGTGGAATTCCCCGGGTGGACAATGTTTGCCATAGTGTCGCCACACCGGTGCTGACTGGCTTGCCCGCGATTGCGATGCTTTGCTTATTCTTGCGGTTATTTAACCCGCCGGATTGAAATTCACACCGGGCCTCAGTACTGTTCATACAGTTCCAAGGAGCCGCTTCATGTCTGCCGATACGCTGATCCACTACCCCAGAATGAAACAGACGCATGCCCGTCTGGTGGGTAGCACCCGGCTGAAAAACGGCATGGCGCTGGCGCGCTGGAGCAATCAGGACGACCGTATCGTGAACATTCAGTCAAATCACCATACCTTGAGCGTCTATCTGAATGGTGCAGAGAACTCGCTGCGCAGGCAGGGTTCGCACACCGTGGGCAGTGAGAGCAGCAACAGCGTCTGCTTAATGCCCGCCAGCCT
>DASSWT010000044.1:0-2325 GCA_035704555.1 Saccharospirillum sp.
ACAGGGGTTTCATGGATAATGCCCAGCATTCAAACTGCCTCCACCGCCCAGCCGGGTGAGCGCCCTCTGTACCGCCTACGAAATAAACGGGAGTTTCGCACACAATGAAAGATCAGGTTGCCGAGTTACTGAACCAGGCTGTCAGCCAGTTGAAGTCCAGCGGCGTTATCCCCGAGCAACACCCGGTGCGCATCATGGTCGACAACACGCGCGACAAGTCTCATGGCGACCTGGCCAGCAACATTGCTCTGACTCTGGCCAAGCCCTGTGGCCTGCCACCGCGCACCATGGCCGAACAGATCATTGCCGCATTGCCTGAAAACGACCTGATCAGCAAAGTCGAGATTGCCGGACCCGGGTTTATTAACGTGTTTCTGGCAGGCGCTTCCAGTGCGGAAATTGTTGCCGATATTCTCAGTCAGGGTGCCGCCTTTGGTCGCAATAACAGTGGCCAGGGACAGAAAGTCCAGGTCGAATTTGTGTCGGCCAACCCGACCGGCCCATTGCACGTCGGTCACGGTCGCGGTGCCGCCGTTGGTGATTCATTGTGCCGGTTACTGGTAGCCAATGGCTGGGACGTGACTCGGGAGTTCTATTACAACGACGCCGGCGCCCAAATCAAGAATCTCACTCTGTCTGTTCAGGCCCGTGCCAAGGGTCTGGACCCGGAAGACAGCGGCTGGCCCGCCGATGGTTACCGGGGTAATTACATCACCGATGTCGCAAACAGCTACATGAACGGTGACACCATCGATGCCGATGACCGGCACGTAACCGGTGTTGCCGATGCCGACAACTTCGATGCCATTCAGCAGTTCGCTGTCGCCTACCTTCGCCGCGAGCAGGACCTGGACCTGAAAGCCTTTGGCGTGCGGTTCGATGTCTTTTTTCTGGAATCCTCGTTGTACGACGATGGCAAGGTGGAAGCGACAGTACAGCGCCTGATCGAGCAAGGCTTCACCTATGAATCGGATGGCGCCCTCTGGCTGAAAACCACCGAGTTTGGTGACGATAAAGACCGTGTTATGCGCAAACGGGACGGCGGCTATACCTATTTCCTGCCGGACGTTGCCTACCACAAAGACAAGTTCGACCGCGGCTTCAAACGTGTGATCAACGAACAGGGCGCAGACCATCACAGCACCGTCACCCGGGTACGTGCCGGCCTGCAGGCACTGCAACTGGGTATTCCGGAAGGCTACCCGGACTATGTGCTGCACCAGATGGTGATGGTTACCAAAGGCGGTGAAGAAGTTAAAATTTCCAAGCGGGCCGGCGACTACGTCACCCTGCGCGATCTCATCGACGAAGTCGGCAGCGACGCCACCCGGTACTTCCTGGTCTCCCGCCGCGCCGATTCACAGCTGACGTTCGATATCGACCTGGCACGCAGCCAGAGCAACGATAACCCGGTCTACTACATTCAATACGCACATGCCCGGGTACAGGCGCTGCTGCGCAAGCTGGAGCAGGAAGGCCACCGCTACGACCAGCAACAGGGCATTGACGCCCTGAGCAAGCTGGAACTGGACGATGAACGGGCGCTGATGACCCAGCTGCGGCGATATCCGGAGGCCGTGGCCCATGCCGGCCAGTCACTGGAACCGGCAGGCATCGCGACCTTCCTGAAAGATCTGGCTGGCCAGTTCCACGCCTATTACAACAACAACCGCATGCTGGTTGATGATGCCGAACTGCGTAACGGTCGCGTCGCCCTGGCTGTCGCCGTCGGGCAGGTACTGGCCAATGGGTTGGATCTGCTCGGCGTCAGTGCACCGGAGAGCATGTAACCATGGCGCGCGATTTCGCCAACAAGCCACCACCGCCCCCGCCGGAACGCAGCCGCATTCCGCGCTGGGTGTGGGTGTTCACTACGCTCGCATCGGTGGCCTTTGTCGGGTTTCTGACCTATCTCAGCCAGATTCCGGCTGATGGTCAGGGCGCTCAGGCGGTGCGCGACCGGGTGCAGGAAATTCAGATCCCGTCGCACTCATCAGCAGAAACAGCCCCTGAGCCGAGTGCAGAACCGGAAGAAGAAGCATCGACCACGCCGTCGCTGGAGCAGGCGTTCGAGTTCTACCGGCTGCTGCGTGACGATGAAGTACCAATTCAACTGACCCGGCCAGAAACGGATACCCCGCCAGGCACCGTCGATGCGCCAACAGGTACCCAGGCACCGGCAAAACCAACTGGCGGTGAGCGCTGGATCATTCAGGTTGCCTCGTTCAGCAGAGTCGCCGATGCAGACCGGTTACGCGCCGAGCTGATCATTAACGGCCTGACCGAAGCGCATCTGAGCACTGTTGACCTCGGCGACCGGGGCAC
>DASSWT010000169.1:0-6788 GCA_035704555.1 Saccharospirillum sp.
CCGTCGGCGCTGTAGCGGGAGACTTCCAGGTGCACCTTGGTGACCAGCGGGCAGGTGGCGTCAAAGACCTTCAGGCCCCGCTTGTCGGCTTCCTGGCGCACAGCCTGAGACACCCCGTGGGCTGAGAAGATGACCAGTTGATTGTCCGGTACTTCGTGCAGTTCATCAACGAAGACGGCGCCGCGGTTACGCAGATCATCGACTACAAATTTGTTATGCACCACTTCATGACGCACATAGAGGGGTGAACCATAAAGCTCCAGCGCCCGGTTTACGATGTCAATGGCACGGTCCACACCGGCGCAGAAGCCGCGTGGGTTGGCCAGTTTAATGTCCATCGGTCGCCCCTATTACTTCAATTATCTCTACTTCGAAATCCAGCGTCTTGCCTGCCAGCGGGTGGTTGAAGTCGACTTCAACGAATTCATCGTCCAGTGTAGCAACAACGCCGGGGAGTTCATTTTTGCCGGCATCTTCAAACGACATCACCATGCCCACTTCCAGCGGTTCCGACCGGGCAAAACGGTCGCGTTTGAACTGTTGAATGTTCTGCGGGTTGTGCTGACCAAAGGCATCTTGCGGCGGCACCTGTACCTTGCGCCGATCGCCCGCACTCAGACCCATCAAATGGCGTTCGAACCCTTCTGGCAGATTACCATCACCAATGGTCAATGTGGCCGGGCGGCGGTCAAAGGTGCTGTCGACCTGCTCGCCACTGTCCAGATGCAAGGCAAAGTGCAAGGTGACGGTCGAGTTTTCCTGAATCTGCATGTTTCACTACCTGTTCGAAAAAGAGTATCGCAACTTAAACTTCGGAGTTCGGCTGTACATTAGTGCCGGGAGTTCGTGCCAGGCACCGGGTATACCTATCTGGGGTCGGCATGAACCCATCCATGGGGCCTAGACCTCGGCATCCATGCCTCAGACTTCCCCAGATAGGTACACCCGGCACCTGGCACTCAATTGGTTGCAAACTCCGACAGTTGATTTACGACCTTACGACTTACCAGAGCCAGTATTACGCCGTGGCTGCAACCAGAACGCGTCAATAATCATCATAATTGCCCCTACGGTGATGGCGGCATCTGCAATGTTAAAGGCCGGAAAATAGCGACCTTGCCAGTGAAAATGAACAAAATCGACCACATAGCCCAACGTCAGCCGGTCATAAAGGTTGCCTAGGGCGCCACCCAGAATCAGCGGCAAGGTCACCGACAGCCAACGCTCGTGCGGTTTTAACTGTAACGTCCATACCACCAGTACGATGCTGACGGCCAGGGCAATGACGGTGAACACCCAGCGCTGCCAGCCGCCTGCCGAGCTCAGAAAGCTGAAGGCCGCGCCGCGATTGTGCAGCAGGGTGAAGTCGAGCACCGGCAGAATCTCGACCGGACGACCATACTGCAGCATCTGGGTTGCCAGACTCTTGGTCCAGAGGTCCAGCGCCACCACGGCCACGGCAATCAGCAACCAGACTGATTGTTTCATCCTTGCGTTCATTGTCATGCCCAGCCCTTACGCAAAGTGGCGTACTTCGCCGTCACCATCGACGTTCTCGACACAGCGACCGCACAGCTCAGGGTGCTCGGCATGGGTTCCCACATCCGGTCGCTGGTGCCAGCAGCGGCCACATTTGGGCTGCTCAGAGGCCATTACACTGACTTTCAGCCCTTCCAGGTCTGTCTCATGGGCCGATTCGGGTGCGTCAGCGAGGTTCGCCAGGTTGACGGCACTGGTCAGGGTCACAAACCGCAATTCGTCACCCAGTGTTGCCAGCACAGATTTCAGGGCGTCGTCGCAATAGAGCGTCACTTCCGATTTGAGCGCACCGCCAACACGGCCTTCTTTACGGGCCAGTTCCAGCACCTTGTTCACGCCTTCCTTTACATCCTGAACTTCGGACCAGAAGGCAACCCCCATGGGTTCATCGTCGTCCAGCGGCTGCAGGCCGTCGTACCAGGTGTGCTCGAATACCGAGACGCTGCGCTTGCCCGGAATGAACTGCCAGAGTTCATCGGCAGTAAAACTCAGAATCGGGGCGATCCAGCGCACCAGGGCTTCCAATACGTGGTACAAGGCCGTTTGGCAGCTGCGCCGGGCCAGGGAGTCCGCCTGGGTGGTGTATTGGCGATCCTTAATGATATCGAGATAAAACCCACCCATGTCGAGCACGCAGAAGTGGTGAATCTTCTGGTACACCTGCACAAACTGGTAATTGTCGTAAGCGTCGGAGATCTCCTGCTGCAACCGGTAGGCGCGGTCCACAGCCCAGCGATCCAGCGCCAGCATGTCACCGTGGTGCACGCTGTGTTCAGCCGGGTCAAAACCTTCCAGATTGGAGATCAGGAAGCGGGCGGTGTTGCGGATACGTCGATAGGCATCGGCCGAGCGGTTCAGGATGTCTTTCGACATCGCCATATCGCCGCTGTAATCGGTCGATGCTACCCACAAACGCAGGATATCCGCCCCCAGAGTGTCAAATACCTCCTGCGGCTCAATGCCGTTGCCGAGTGACTTCGACATCTTGTAGCCCTTCTCATCGACGGTGAAGCCGTGAGTAAGCACTTGCTTGTAGGGGGCGCTGCCGTTCATCGCCACAGCGGTCTTCAATGAGGATTGAAACCAGCCGCGATGCTGATCCGAGCCTTCCAGATACATATCCGCCGGGTACTGGCCGAGCTCTTCGCGTTTGCGCAGCACGGTGTCGTGCGTCACGCCGGAGTCAAACCAGACATCCAGTGTATCGGTCGCTTTCTCGTAGTTAACGGCGTCATCACCGAGCAGTTCAGTCAGGTCCAGATCCCACCAGGCGTCCATCCCGTCTTTTTCAACACGGGCAGCAACAGCTTCGATTAAACGCGGGGTTTCCGGGTGCAGCTCACCGGTTTCGATGTGGGTCACAAAGGCAATCGGCACGCCCCAGGTACGCTGGCGCGAGATGCACCAGTCCGGGCTTTGCTCGAACATGGCTTCGATGCGGTTCTGACCCCAACCCGGCACCCAGCGTACGCCTTTAATGGCGTCCATCGCTTTGGCGCGCAGGCCTTCTTTGTCCATGCTGATAAACCACTGCGGTGTCGCCCGGTAGATCAGCGGTGTTTTGGTTCGCCAGCAATGGGCGTAGCTGTGACGGATTTTTTCCTCATGCAGCAAACGACCCTTTTCCGTACAGACTTCCAGAATGTGCGGTTCTACCTTGTAGACATGCTCGCCAGCAAACAGCTCAACGTTGGGGCGGTACACCCCTTTGTCATCCAGCGGGTTCAGCGTCTCGATGCCGTATTTGCCACAGACCACAAAGTCTTCCATACCGTGGTCGGGTGCTGTGTGGACACAGCCTGTACCGGCGTCGAGTGTAACGTGGTCGCTCAGCAGAATGGGGATATCCCGCTGATAAAACGGATGGTCGAATACCAGGCCTTCCAGCGCCGAGCCGGGCACGCGGGCCAGAACTTCAACCTCACCCAGCTCTGCTCGCTCTTTCACTGATTCAAGCAAGCCTTCAGCCAGAATCAACCGGGCCGGCTCGCCCTTGAATTGCGTCTGCACCAGCACATAATCGAGCTCCGGCCCAACGGAAATGGCCTGAGAAGCTGGCAGTGTCCAGGGGGTTGTCGTCCAGATAACAGCGGAGACTTCACCCTGGCCCGCTTCAGTACCAAAAGCAGCCAATACCTGGGCTTCATCCCGGGCGGCATAACGCACATCAATGCTGAACGAGGTTTTGTCATGGTATTCCACTTCGGCCTCGGCCAGCGCTGAACCGCCCACTACACTCCAGTAAACCGGTTTGAAACCGCGCACCAGGTGGCCGCTCTCGGCGATTTTGCCCAGGGCACGAATGATGTCCGCTTCGGTTTGGTGGTCGAGCGTCAGGTAAGGCTTGTCCCAGCTGCCGAAAATACCCATGCGGATAAATTCCTTGCGCTGACCGTCGATCTGGCCCAGCGCAAACTCGCGGCATTTGGCGCGGAAGGTTTTGAAATCGACCTTGTCGCCAGCGCGGCCGATCATGGTCTCGACTTTGTGCTCAATCGGCAGGCCATGGCAGTCCCAGCCCGGCACATAGGGGGCATCGTAGCCGATAAAGTTCTTCGACTTGATGATGATGTCCTTGAGCATCTTGTTAACCGCGTGCCCAAGGTGCAGATTGCCGTTCGCGTACGGAGGGCCATCGTGCAAAATGAACTTGGGGCGACCCGCACTGGCTTCGCGAATTCGCTGGTAAATGCCGTTCTTTTCCCAGTGGGCCAGCATTTCCGGCTCACGCTTGGCCAGGTTACCGCGCATCGGGAAATCCGTATGCGGCAGGTTCAGAGTCGCTTTATAGTCTGTCATGGAGCTCGATCACTTCCGTCTGATGGGGAAAACCAGGCGCGAGCGGCCTGGATATCTGCATGAATCTGGGTTTTAAGGGCGTCAAGCGTATCAAATCTTTCTATACCGCGCAGCCTGTGCAGCACCTGCACATCCAGCCGCTGGCCGTAAAGATCCGGGCTTACATCGAACAAATGCACTTCCAGCCAGTTGCGCAAGTCATTGACTGAAGGCTTGGGCCCAAGATTGGCGACACCCGGTACCCATTCATTATTGAGGCGCACCTGCACAACATAAACCCCGGCCATGGCCAGTTTCGGGTGAGCCAGTAATATGTTGGCGGTCGGCACCCCCAACGTTCGGCCCAGCTGGCGGCCGTAAATTACCCGCCCGCTGAGCGTATAGGGCTCGCCCAGCATTGCCGTGGCTTCGGTCAGCTGGCCATTGCCCAGCAAGCTACGAATGGCCGTACTGCTGACTCGATGGCCGTTGATCCGCTGGGAGGGCATTTCAGCCACGTCGAAATCGTACTGGCGCAAAAAAGCGGCATCGCCTTTGCGGTCGTTACCGAAACGGAAATCATCCCCCACCTGCACCCAGCGCGCCTGCAGGCCTTCCAGCAAAACCTGTTCGACGAAATCAGCGGCTGACATGGAGCGCAAACGCCGGTCAAACGGCAGGACTACGAGTTGTTCAACCCCCAACTCGCGAAAGCGACGCACCTTGTCAGTCAGCGACGACAGCCGTGCCGGAGCGCCTTCGGGGTCGAAAAACTCACGTGGCTGGGGCTCAAAGGTAACCACCGTCGAGGTCAAGCCCCTTTGCTTTGCCTCGCGCAGCACCTCAGCGATCAGGTGCTGATGCCCCAGATGCACGCCATCGAAACTGCCAATGGTGACGGCACTGGGCTGACCCAAGCGGTGCGGACTGCGGCTAATGTGCATAAAACGAACCAGGGAGAAAACAAGGCCGCGCAGTATACAAAAAACCGCCGCGCCCGTCTTTATAGTGCCCCTGAATAATTGCCCCCGCAGGTGCTACCTGAAATCGCTTCAATGGCGCACCTCACGCAACCGCCCCCCCAGCAGGAACCAGAACAGGCTGTAACTGACCAGCCCGGCAATAACCAGAAACCCGGTACGCCACACCCGGCCGAAGACGGCCTCGGGGTAGTCAAGCAGCGGCCAGCCGAGCATCAACCACAACACCAGCGCCATCGCCACAGAGGCCACCAGGGCGCGCACCACAGAGGCCCGCCACAGCTCAACGCCTGGCAAATCCCCCTGGCGGTGCAGCGTAATGGCCAGCAAACCAGCGTTGATCCAGGCCGATAACGACGTGGCCAGCGCCAGGCCAACATGGGCCAGCGGCACGATCAGAATCAGGTTAAACACCATATTCAGCGCCATGGCCCAAATGCCGATTTTGACCGGCGTTTTGGTGTTCTGCCGGCTGAAAAAAGCCGGCGCCAGAATCTTGATCAGCATAAAAGCCGGCAAACCCATGGCATAAGCCATCAAACTGCCGCTGCTCTGCTGCACATCGAACACGGTAAAGGCTTTATATTGAAACAAAGTGGTCAACAGCGGCCCGGCCAACACCAGCAGCGCAGCCATGGCCGGCAACCCGATCAGCAAGACCACCCGAATCGCCCAGCCGAGGGTCTGTTTAAAGGACTGATGATCAGACTTGGCCGCACTATGCGACAACTTCGGCAACAACACAGTAGCAATGGCGATGCCGATGACCCCGAGCGGCAGTTCCGACAAGCGGTCTGAATAATACAACCAACCTACGGAGCCATCCTGCAGCAAGGAGGCCAGAACGGTATCCAGCAGCAGGTTAATCTGGCTGACCGAGACCCCGAACAACGCCGGAATCATCAGCACACCAATGCGCCGCACCCCGGGGTGCCAGCCAAACCGAAATGGCTGCCAGACCCCAACGGAGATCAGCGAAGGCCACAGCCATACCCACTGCAGCAACCCCGCCAGCATCACGCCCCAGGCCAGCCCGGTCATCGGCACATCAAACTGCGGCGTCAACCAGAAGGCAGAGCCGATCAGACACAGATTCAGGATAACCGGCGTCACAGCCGGCGCTGCAAAGCGACCATAGGTATTGAGGACCGACTGGCCCAGGGCCGTCAGCGCAATGAACCACAAATAGGGAAAGGTCAGCCGCAGAAAGTCCGCCGTCTGCTCCAGCTTAACGCCATCGTCGTGAAACCCGGGTGCAAACACCCAGGCCACCAACGGCGACCCCACCATGGCAATCAGCGTAATAAAGCCAACCACCGACCCCAGCGTCCACTGAGCCGCCGCCACCAGGCGACGCACCCCGTCATCCCCTTCCGCCTCACGCACTGAAGCCAACACCGGAATAAACGCCTGGTTAAACGCCCCCTCAGCAAACAGCCGCCGCAGAAAGTTGGGGATCTTGAAGGCAACAAAGAAGGCATCCATCGCCCC
>DASSWT010000307.1:0-14731 GCA_035704555.1 Saccharospirillum sp.
ACCCGGTTTTCACGGCGCAACAGCCGGTGCATCCAGTCCACTCTGAAGTGATGCATGATGGACGACAAACTGTGCCTGCGTTTGGCTTCGCGGGAGGCATACTGGGTATAAACCACCCAACTGGTAAAAAACACCAGCAACGCCAGCCAATCGAATAAATGTATCATGCCCTACTTGTCCTTAATCCTGATCCCAATAATCAGAGTGAGAGTCTAGCCTAACCACCCTGCCCTGACTGCCTGCTTATTCTCACCCAATAAAAAAGGCAGCCTCAGCTGCCTTTCCGGTCTATCGCTTTGTTAAGCGATAATGAAGCTTACCAGCCAGTGACTTCTTTCAGTGCATCACCGATTTGCGCCAGAGAACGAACGGTTTTAACACCGGCGTCTTCCAGAGCGGCAAACTTTTCATCAGCCGTGCCCTTACCACCGGCAATGATGGCGCCAGCATGGCCCATACGCTTGCCTGCAGGTGCGGTAACACCCGCAATGTAAGAAACAACAGGCTTGGAAACGTTGGCCTTGATGTAAGCCGCGGCTTCTTCTTCAGCGGTACCGCCAATCTCGCCAATCATTACGATCGCTTCGGTGGCCGGATCTTTCTCGAACATTTCCAGAATGTCGATGAAGTTTGAACCCGGAATCGGGTCACCACCGATGCCAACACAGGTTGACTGGCCAAAACCATGATCAGTCGTCTGCTTAACGGCTTCATAGGTCAGGGTACCGGAACGCGATACGATGCCCACTTTACCTGGCTTGTGAATATGGCCAGGCATGATGCCGATTTTGCATTCTCCCGGTGTGATTACACCCGGGCAGTTCGGGCCAATCATGCGCACGCCTTTGCGGTCGACGTATTCTTTGGCAACCAGCATGTCCAGCGTCGGAATGCCTTCGGTGATGCACACTACCAGTTCAACACCGCTGTCGGCCGCTTCGATGATGGCGTCAAGGCAGAATGGTGCTGGTACGTAGATAACTGAGGCAGTGGCGCCCGTTGCTTCTACCGCTTCACGAGCGGTGTTGAATACGGGCAGACCCAGATGCGTGGTGCCGCCTTTGCCCGGCGATACACCGCCGACCATTTGCGTACCGTACTCAATCGCCTGTTCACTGTGAAAGGTACCCTGTGAACCGGTGAAGCCCTGGCAGATTACCTTGGTGTTCTTATCGATCAATACGCTCATGCTGCACCTCCGGCTGCTTGTACCACTTTCTCGGCAGCGTCAGTCAGCGAAGTGGCCGCAATGATGTTCAGGCCGCTTTCGGCCAGTTTCTGTGTACCCAGTTCAGCGTTGTTGCCTTCAAGGCGAACAACAACCGGTACTTTTACGCCGACTTCTTCAACAGCACCGATGATGCCTTCAGCAATCATGTCGCAACGGACAATACCACCGAAAATATTCACCAGAACCGCCTTGACCGAGGTATCGGACAGGATGATCTTGAACGCTTCAGCCACGCGTTCTTTGGTCGCACCGCCGCCTACGTCGAGGAAGTTGGCAGGCTGGCCACCGTGCAGTTTGACGATGTCCATGGTACCCATCGCCAGGCCGGCACCGTTGACCATGCAGCCAATATTGCCTTCCAGTGCGACGTAGTTCAGTTCCCAGGCAGAGGCTTGCGCTTCGCGTTCGTCTTCCTGTGAAGGGTCACGCATGTCGGAAATTTGCTTCTGACGGAACAGCGCATTGCTGTCGACGCCGATCTTGGCATCCAGGCAGTGCAGGTTGCCTTCATCGGTGATGACCAGCGGGTTCACTTCGATCAGCGCCAGATCTTTGTCGACGAACAGCTTCGCCAGGCCCAGGAAAATCTTGGTGAACTGCTTGACCTGCTCACCTTTCAGGCCGAGCTGGAACGCCACGTCACGCGCCTGGAAAGGCTGAGCGCCGACCAGCGGGTCAACCACAACGCGCAGAATTTTCTCGGGCGTTTCTTCGGCAACGGTTTCGATGTCCATGCCACCTTCGGTCGATGCCATGAAGACAACGCGACGGCTGCCACGGTCGACAACGGCACTGAGGTACAGCTCGTTGGCGATGTCGGTGCAGGTTTCAACCAGAATCTTGCTGACTGGCTGACCTTTTTCATCGGTCTGGAAGGTAACCAGGTTTTGCCCCAGCCACTTTTCAGCAAAGGCGCGAATCTCTTCATCGGTTTTGACCAGCTTTACACCTCCAGCCTTGCCCCGGCCACCCGCGTGTACCTGAGCCTTGACCACCCACATGTTACCCCCGATCTTTTTAGCGGCAGCGACCGCTTCATCGGGCGTATCACAGGCAAAGCCATCGGATACAGGCAGACCGTACTCTTTGAACAGCTGCTTCGATTGATACTCGTGTAGGTTCATCGTTCTTTCCGTTCTGTGAACTCGAGTGTTTGGGAGAATTTTTTGTTCTAGTGGGTTTCACCCGCAAGGCACTCTGATTAGCGAATAAAGAAACCGGGAGCAATCTCCCGGTAACTTTCTATAATCAACGCTTTTTGCGATTGACCTTGTGAATTGCCATATTATCTACAGCCAATGCTGCTTCGTGCACCGCTTCCGAGTTAGTCGGGTGAGCGAAGCAGGTCAGCTGCAAGTCTTCAGCGCTGGAGGCAAACTCCATCGCGATCACGCCCTGAGCGATCATTTCTGACGCACCTGACGCGAAAATGTGCATACCCAAAATCCGGTCGGTCTTGGCATCGGCGATGATTTTGACCTGACCGTCGGTGGCATTCTGAGCCATGGCACGACCAATGGCCGCCATGGAGAAAGAACCTACTTTGTAGTCGGCACCTTCTGATTTCAGTTGCTCTTCGGTCTTGCCGACCCAGGCAATTTCCGGGTGGGTATAGATGACGTTGGGAATGGCGTCGTAATTCATCTGAGCGTTATGGCCGGCGATAATCTCGGCAACCATGATGCCCTCTTCCGACCCCTTGTGAGCCAGCATTGGACCACGCACCACATCGCCAATGGCGTAGACGCCAGGAACCGTGGAACGGCACTGATCATCAACCTGAACAAAGCCGCGCTCGTCCAGAGAGACGCCACAGCCTTTATCAAGGCAGCCTTCGGTGTACGGGCGACGGCCCACAGCTACGATCAGTTTATCGAAGGTTTCCTTCTTTTCGCCTTCGCTGTCTTCAAAGGTCACTTCAACCTTGTTCTTCTTCACCTCAGAACCGGTTACCCGGGCACCGAGACGCACATCAAGCTCGGCTTTCTTGGTGAAGAACTTAAAGGCATCTTTGGCGATGGACTGGTCTGCCGCCGGCAAGAAAGTGTCCATGGCTTCCAGTACAACCACTTCCGATCCCAGACGTTTCCACACCGAGCCCAGTTCCATACCGATCACGCCGGCACCGATTACGCCCAGACGTTTCGGTACTGTAGAGAATTCCAGCGCGCCTTCGGAGTCGACAATGGTATCGCCGTTGGTCGGTGTTGGTGGGATTTCGATGGGAATGGAACCGGTGGCCAGAATGACATTCTTGCCTTCCAGGGTTTCTGTTTTTCCATCGTGCAAGGTGACTTCAACGACTTTGTTCGCCTTGAGCATGCCCTTGCCTTCGAAGGTAGTCACGCCGTTGCCTTTCAGCAGACCGGCCACGCCGCCAGTCAGTTTGCCAACGATGTCTTCTTTGCGTTTGATCATGGCCTTGACGTCGACTTTGAGGTCTTTCAGGCCAATGCCGTGCAATTTAAAGTCGTGCTGAGCTTCATGAAACTTTTCGGAAGACTCCAGCAACGCCTTTGACGGAATGCAGCCGACGTTCAGACAGGTTCCGCCATAGGATGGCTTTTCATCTTTGGTCAGCCACTTTTCGACGATGGCTGTTTTCAGGCCCAGTTGTGCAGCTTTGATGGCTGCGACATACCCGCCTGGTCCTGAACCGATAACCACTACATCAAATTGTTGTGCCATATTTCCTGACCCTTCTATTAACTGTTAGCGATGGCAGCAGCCTCGCTGCTGCCCTACCCATTCGTGTTCCGTTACGCGGCTATAACGTGTTACAGCTCAAGCAGAATGCGCGCGGGATCTTCCAGCATGTCTTTAATGGCAACCAGGTATTGCACGGCTTCTTTACCGTCGATCAGTCGGTGGTCATACGACAACGCCAGGTACATCATCGGCAGGATTTTCACCTCACCATTCACAGCCATCGGGCGTTCCTGGATCTTGTGCATACCCAGAATAGCGGTTTGTGGCGGATTCAGGATGGGCGTCGATAACAGGGAACCGAACACACCACCGTTGGTGATGGTAAAGGTACCACCCTGCATGTCTTCCAGGCCCAGCTTGCCCGATTGCGCCTTGGCTCCGAAATCCCGGATGGTGCTTTCAATGGTTGCCAGACTCATTTGTTCGGTGTCACGCAATACCGGTACCACCAGACCACGATCACTGGAAACGGCAACACCGATGTCGTAGTAGCCGTGATACACGATGTCATCGCCATCGATGGACGCGTTTACATCCGGGAAACGACGCAGCGCTTCGGTCGCGGCCTTGATGAAGAACGACATAAAGCCCAGGCGCGTGCCGTTGTGAGCATTCTGGAATTCTTCTTTATATTTGGAACGCAGATCCATGATCGGCTTCATGTTGACTTCGTTGAACGTCGTCAGCATGGCCGTACTGTTCTTGGCATCGAGCAGACGCTCGGCAACCCGCTTGCGCAGTCGGGTCATGGGTACCCGCTTCTCGGAACGTTCACCCGGCGCAGCAGCCGTGGCGGTAGAGGAGGTGCTCTGACTCTGCGGCATCATGCCAGGCATGCTGTTGGAAGGCGCTTCTGCCGGGTTGGAGTTGTTATTGCTTTCCACCGCATTGACCACATCTTCCTTGGTAATGCGTCCGCCCTTGCCGGTGCCGGTTATGTCCTGGGCACTGAGGTTGTGATCGTCCGCCAGGCGACGCGCTGCGGGGCTCATAGCTGCGTCCGGGTCGCCTTTTGCTGTCGATTCTGATTTGGAAGTGTCTTCTTTCTTGCCCGACTCTTCTTTTATATCTGATTTGCCTGATTCTTCTTTCTTGCCCGAGTCTTCTTTAGCTGAAGAATCGCTCTTCTTGTCGTCCTTGTCACCAGAACCACCGCCGGCGCCGGCTTCGAAATAGCCAATCACTTCCTGGCTTTCAACCGTGTCGCCTTCGTTCTTGGTAATTTCCTTGATCGCACCATCAGCCGGTGCAACGACTTCCAGTACGACTTTGTCTGTTTCAATGTCGACGATCAGTTCATCACGGGATACCGCTTCACCAGGCTGCTTGTGCCAGGTAGCAATGGTGCCGTCAGCGACGGACTCGGGGAACTGGGGAGCTTTTATTTCTGTAGCCATGTAGTGGGTCCTTAGTCGGTTAGCCGTCGATCATTGATCAAGCAAAATTGCTTCATTAAGGAATTTTTCAAGCTGTTCAAGGTGCAACGCCATGTACCCGGCTGCCGGAGAAGCAGAGGCTTCACGCCCAGCGTAGCTCAGATACAGTTTGGGGTTAACCCGATGCAGCGCCTTGCGCATATGGTGCTGACTGGAGTACCAGGCGCCCTGGTTCATCGGCTCTTCCTGACACCAGATCACCTCTTTCAGCTTGGGGTAAGCCAGCAGGGTTTCGTACAACCGGTCTTCAGGGAAGGGATACAGCTGCTCAATCCGCACGAGGGCAACATTATCGGCTGATTCCTTGGCGCGCTTCTCGGCCAGGTCGTAATAAACCTTACCGGAGCAGAGCACGACCCGGGTAACCTTCTTCGGATCAATCGTGCTGTCGGTTTCCGGAATGACGGTCTGGAAACTGCCATTAGCCAGATCTTCCAGGCTGGATACCGCATCTTTATGACGCAACAGGCTCTTGGGTGTCATCACCACCAAGGGCTTACGCAGATTGCGGCGTGCCTGGCGGCGCAGCATGTGGAACACCTGTGCAGGCGTCGTTGGCATGCATACCTGGATGTTCTGTTCAGCACACATCTGCAAAAAGCGTTCAAGGCGCGCTGAGGAGTGCTCTGGCCCCTGCCCTTCATAGCCATGCGGCAACAGCATGACCAAACCGCAGAGTCGACCCCACTTGTGTTCACCGGAGGTGATGAACTGGTCAATCACCACCTGGGCGCCGTTGGCGAAGTCACCAAACTGGGCTTCCCAGATCACCAGGGTGTTAGGGGTGGTGGTAGAGTAACCATATTCAAACGCTACAACGGCTTCTTCCGAGAGGAAGGAGTCGTACACTTCAAAACTTGGCTGATCATCCGACAAGTGTGCCAGCGGAGTGTAGGTGCTGCCATCTTTCTGGTTGTGCAATACCGCATGACGGTGCACGAAGGTCCCGCGCCCGGAGTCCTGGCCGGTCATTCGTACCGGATGGCCATCCTTGAGCAGGGTTGCATAGGCCAGCATTTCAGCCATACCCCAGTTGATGGCCAGGGCGCCTTTGGCCATTTTGGCCCGGTCTTCAAGAATCTTGTTGACCTGACGCTGCAACGGAAAGCCTTCCGGCAGGGTGTTCATCTGGTAGGCCAGATCCTGCAGGTCTTTTAGCGGAAAACTGGAGTCGTAGTCATCCACCACGGGCTGATTCAGGTAAGGCGACCAGTCGACAAACAGGGTTTTGTTGGGTTCTTTAACCAGCGACTTGACCACGTGCTCGCCGTTATCCAGCAAGTCGCGGTATTCATCGGCCATCGATTTGGCATCGGCCTCAGTAATAACCTCCTGCTCGACCAGCGACTCGATGTACAGCGCCAGCGAGGTTTTACGGCTGCGAATGGCCTGATACATCAACGGCTGGGTCATCGCTGGCTCGTCCGCCTCGTTGTGACCACGGCGGCGGTAACAGACCAGATCAATTACCACGTCTTTCTTGAATTGCTGACGGTAATCGACCGCTACCTGAGTGGCAAACACGACTGCCTCGGGATCATCACCGTTGACGTGCAGAATCGGCGCCTGAACCATTTTGGCAATATCGGTGCAGTATTCCGTCGAGCGCGCATCTTCCCGCTTCGACGTGGTAAAACCAACCTGGTTATTGATGATGATATGGATGGTCCCGCCGGTTGTGTAGGCCCGGGTCTGGGACATCTGAAAGGTTTCCATGACAACGCCCTGACCAGCAAAGGCCGCATCGCCATGGATATTGACCGCAACCACCTGATCTCTGGACGAGTCTTTCCGACGATCCTGACGGGCACGCACCGAGCCTTCAACAACCGGTGACACGATCTCCAGATGCGAAGGGTTAAATGCCAGTGCCAGATGCACTTCACCGCCTTCGGTCATCACATTCGACGAGAAGCCCTGGTGATACTTAACGTCACCGGAACCCTGATCGAGAAATGATTTGCCTTCAAATTCCTGGAACAACTCTGACGGGTTTTTGCCAAGAATGTTCACCAGCATGTTCAGTCGGCCACGGTGAGCCATACCGATGACGATTTCCTTGGTGCCGTAGCTGCCGCTGCGCTGGATCAATTCATCCATCAGCGGAATCAGCGTTTCACCGCCTTCCAGCCCGAACCGCTTGGTGCCCGGGTACTTGGAGCCAAGAAACTTCTCCAGCCCTTCCGATGCAGTCAGACGCTCGAGAATGTGCTTGCGTGCCTGCGCAGAATAGTCCGGCTTGGAACGTACCGACTCGATGCGCTGCTCAATCCAGCGGCGTTCGGCCGTATCCACAATATGGGTAAATTCAGTACCGATCGAGGAGCAGTAGGTCTGTTCAAGGGCCTCGACGATTTCTTTCAGGGGCGCCTCTGACTTGCCAATATAGAGGTTTCCACACTGAAAAACGGTATCTTCATCGGCAGCGGACAGGCCGTGGTACTGCAGCTCCAGATCCGGTACATCACCGCGCACGGCGATACCGAGCGGATCAAGCTTGGCTTTCTGGTGACCCCGGAACCGGTAGGCTGTCGCCAACTGGTGCACCTGAACCTGCTTGCGCTCGTGCTCGGTGATGAGACTGGGTGCCAGGGTATTGGCCGCGACGTTGCGGGATTTGCCAAGAAGAAGGAAGTGATCGCGAACCGGCGCGTGAGGGGTGTCGGTCGTGACTTTGTCGTTAATGTTGGGGAGTTTGTCGAACACCGCGCGCCATTGCTCGGTGACGGAATTGGGATCAGCCAGATAGGCTTCGAACATTTCATCAAGGTAGGCTTGGTTACCTCCCGATAGATGGGATGTAGACCAAAGTTCCTCCATGGTGCCATTTTGCATTGCTTGAACCCTGTTTGTTCAATACCGCGGAGAATAATGATGCCAAATGACATCGGCTCAATTTTTATCACTCAATTGCGCCAGGCCGACCGGTAAAGCAACCAGCTTATCGCAAAACGCCCCGATACCTGCCGGTACCGGGGTGCAACCGCAGAGTGAGGCGGCTGTGTTCTTGACTAACAGTGATCAGGTCGCGTTGGCCAACAGCATAGACCGGATATGACCGATCGCACGCGTTGGGTTCAACCCTTTCGGGCACACACTGACGCAGTTCATGATACCACGGCAACGGAACACACTGAACGGGTCATCCAGTTCCGCCAGCCGGTCGGCTGTGGCCGTGTCCCGGCTGTCTGCCAGGAAGCGGTAGGCTTGCAGCAAGCCAGCCGGACCCACAAACTTGTCCGGGTTCCACCAGAATGAAGGACAGGACGTTGAACAGCAGGCGCAGAGAATACACTCGTACAGGCCGTCCAGTTTCTCCCGGTCTTCCGGGCTTTGCAGCCGCTCAATGGCCGGTGCCGGCTGATCGTTGATCAGGAACGGTTTGATTTTCTCGTACTGCTTGTAGAAAACCCCCATGTCGACGACCAGATCACGAATGACCGGCAGCCCCGGCAGTGGACGCACGACCAGCTTGTCGCGGCCGCCTTTCACCTCGGACAGCGGGGTGATACACCCCAAGCCGTTCTTGCCGTTGATGTTCAAACCGTCGGACCCACAGACACCTTCGCGGCACGAGCGGCGGTAGGATACTGAAGGGTCCTGCTCTTTGACCAGATTCAGAACATCCAGAACCATCAAATCCTTGTCTGCAGGGACATTGACGTCGTAATCCTGCATGTAGGGCTTCTTGTCGGTTTCCGGATTGTAGCGATACAGGCTGACTTTCATACAACGACGCTCCTAATAGGTCCGGATTTTAGGCTGGAAGGTATCAACGGTTTTGGGCGTAAAGTTCACGGCGCGCTTGCTGATCACTTTGTCACCGGGCTTGAAGATCGAGTGGCACAGCCAGTTCTCGTCATCACGCTCCTGATAGTCTTCGCGGGCGTGGGCACCACGGCTTTCTGTCCGCTGCTCTGCAGAGACCGCAGTCGCTTCGGCCACTTCGAGCAGGTTAGCCAGCTCCAGCGCTTCAATGCGGGCCGTGTTGAAGGCGCGGCTCTTGTCTTCCAGGCCAATATTGGCAACGCGCTCGCGCAGCTCGGCGAGCTTGGCCAGACCTTCGCCCATGCTCTTGCCCTCGCGGAATACGCCAAAGTGCAACTGCATGCAGTTCTGCAGGTCTTTCTTGACGTCGGCCACTTTCTCTTTGCCTTTACCATTCTCCAGGGCATCCAGCCGTGCCATGGCACGCTCGATATCTGACTCGGTAGCGGCGCTGGTCTCAAAGCCTTCACGCAAGGTCTTCTCGATCTGCATGCCCGCCGAGCGACCAAAGACCACCAGGTCGAGCAGCGAGTTGCCACCCAGGCGGTTGGCGCCGTGAACCGATACGCAGGCCGCTTCGCCACAGGCGTACAGACCATCAATGACGTGGTCTTTGCCATCGGCATCTACGGTCAGTGCCTGACCGCCGATGTTGGTTGGAATACCGCCCATCATATAGTGGCAGGTCGGTACAACCGGGATGGGTTCCTTGGCCGGGTCAACGTGGGCAAACGTTTTGGACAGTTCGACAATGCCAGGCAGGCGGCTTTGCAGCAGCTCTTCACCCAGATGATCGAGCTTCAGGAAGACGTGATCCCCTTCCGGGCCGCCCCCGCGACCTTCGAGCAGTTCCAGAATCATCGACCGGGCAACCACATCGCGGCCTGCCAGGTCTTTGGCGTTCGGTGCATAACGCTCCATGAACCGTTCGCCGTCTTTGTTGATCAGGTAGCCACCCTCACCCCGGCACCCTTCGGTAACCAGCGTTCCAGCACCGTAGATGCCGGTCGGGTGGAATTGCCACATTTCCATGTCCTGCACCGGGAAACCGGCACGCAGTGCCATGCCAATGCCGTCGCCGGTATTGATCAGGGCGTTGGTGGTGGATGCGTAGATGCGCCCTGCACCACCGGTTGCCAGCACCGTGGCCTTGGATTGAATATGAACGGTTTCACCAGTCTCGATATCGATGGCCACCACACCGACAACGGCGTTGCTGTCGTTGGTCACCAGATCGACGGCATACCATTCGTTTAAAAAGCTGGTACCGGCTTTCAGGTTGCCCTGGTACAGGGTGTGCAGCAGTGCATGGCCGGTACGGTCGGCAGCCGCACAGGTACGAGCGGCCTGACCGCCTTCACCAAAGTTCTTTGACTGGCCACCGAAGGGGCGCTGGTAAATACGGCCGTTTTCAAAGCGGGAAAACGGCAGACCCATGTGATCGAGCTCAAACACGGCCTGGGGGCCAACCGAGCACATGTATTCAATGGCGTCCTGGTCACCGATGTAGTCGGAGCCCTTGACGGTGTCATACATGTGCCAGCGCCAATCGTCCTCGGGGTCAGCACTGGCAATAGCACAGGTGATACCACCCTGCGCCGAGACAGTATGCGACCGGGTTGGGAACACCTTGGAGATTACCGCAGTATTCAGGCCCGATTCGGCCAGCTGCAGTGCAGCCCGAAGGCCCGAACCACCACCACCAACTACGATGGCGTCGTATGTCATTGTCTTGATGTTAGCCATGCCTTATACACCCCATACAGCGGTAACACCGGTAACCAGGTAAACAAAAGCGGTTACAGCGATCACACATAAAAAGAAGAAGCGAACCCAGGTGTTTTTCAGATAGTCGGTCGCCACTGTCCACATCCCGACCCAGATATGACCGACCAGTGCCAGCAAGGTAGCCAGGGTGAACAGTTTGACCCAGAACAGGGAGAAGAGGTGTTCCCATTCGTCGTAACCCAGGTCCGGATTCGCGAAGAAGACACCCAGAATAAAGAGTGTATAAAGTGCCAGCAGAACCGCTGAAACACGCTGCACCAGCCAGTCAGACAGGCCATTACGGGTTAGATTCGTCACGCTTTTTACCATACCCAAATCCCCATCAACACGATCACAACGACAGTCAGGACCAGGGTGATCTTGGCCGCCAGCGGCCCCCCTTCCTTCGTTTCAGCGAAACCGGCGTCCATGATCAGATGCTTGATACCGGCAAAGAGGTGATAAATCACCAGAGACAAAATGCCCCAGGTAATCAGTTTGGCGAGAGGGTGGGTCATGATGGCAACGGTCTGATCGAACCCCTGACGGGATTCAAGGCTCAGGCTCAATGCCCAGACTAGAAAGCCCACTGCGACAAACAGCATGACGCCGGTGATTCGGTGCAAAATCGACGCTATGGCGGCGATCGGCATATGGATCGTCGCCAGATCGAGGTTTTTCGGTCGGTGATCTTTCACGGCAGTACACTCTTTTTATGGTGCGGACCCCTGGACCGGGGTGTTTGGAGTTGTTGGGCGTTTCGGCCCAACCCCGAAATGCGGCGGAATTATAGAGACCGTCGAACACAATTACAAATGAACACGCCCCGTCAACAGCCCGCCTGCTTCGGGATTCATTAGCGGTCACTATTGTAGCCCTTGACAAAAAGTTTCCACTTCGACTTTAGGGGGAGGCTTCTTTTTTGTCTGCCGAGCTAAGACAGAAGTCAAATTGACAATCCTATCCAAGGCTCTATAGTTGGCCCCGATTTTAAACTCTGTGTCACAACTGTATCATCCGGCGTTGCTCAAGATGATCAGGCGCGCCGCGCGGGGCCTGCCATACCGCCCCGGCTCGACTTCACCCCATCCAGCGCCGATACTCTGGCGCACCACACTGTATTGAAGAGGAGGCCTCATGACTGACAAGACAGCCAAGTTGGTCATCGAAGGACAGGACCCGATTGAACTGCCGATTTACTCCGGCACTCTGGGTCAGGATGTTGTAGACGTGCGGTCGCTGACCGCCCATGGCCTGTTTACCTATGATCCGGGCTTTGTCTCAACCGCGTCCTGCGAATCTGAAATCACCTACATCGACGGTGAAAAAGGTGTCTTACTGCACCGGGGCTACCCTATTGATCAGTTAGCGAATAACGCGGACTATCTCGATGTATGCTACCTGTTGCTCTACGGCGAACTGCCCGACGGCGACCAGAAAAGCGATTTCAAGAACATCATCATGCACCACACCATGGTGCACGAGCAGATGCATGAATTCTTCCAGGGTTTCCGCCGGGACTCCCACCCCATGGCCATCATGGTCGGCGTGGTTGGCGCCTTGTCGGCCTTCTATCACGATTCGCTCGACATCAGTAACGACCATCACCGTGAAGTCGCCGCGCATCGCCTGATTTCCAAAATGCCGACGCTGGCGGCCATGACCTATAAATATTCGATGGGTCAGCCGTTTATGTACCCGCGAAACGATCTGTCCTACGGGGGCAACTTTCTGCACATGATGTTCAGCACGCCGGCTGAGGAATACACCGTGAACCCCGTCCTGGCGCGCGCTATGGACAAGATTTTCACGCTGCATGCCGATCACGAACAGAACGCCTCAACGTCGACTGTGCGCCTGGCAGGCTCATCCGGTGCCAACCCGTTCGCCTGCATTGCCGCCGGCATAGCGGCGCTCTGGGGCCCGGCACACGGTGGCGCCAACGAGGCGGTGCTGAACATGCTCGAAGAAATTGGCGATGAAGCCAACATTGAAGAATACATCAAGCGCGCCAAAGACAAGGACGATCCGTTCCGTCTGATGGGCTTTGGCCACCGGGTCTACAAGAACTACGATCCCCGCGCCAAGGTGATGAAAGCCACCTGCGATGAAGTGCTGGGTGAACTGGGCATCAATGACGACCCCTTGCTGAAAATCGCCATGCGTCTGGAAAAAATTGCCCTGGAAGACCCCTACTTTGTTGAGAAGAAGCTGTATCCCAACGTCGATTTCTATTCAGGCATTATTTTCAAGGCCCTCGGCATCCCGAACGACATGTTCACGGTTCTATTCGCCGTAGGCCGCACGCCGGGCTGGATCGCCCACTGGAAGGAAATGATCAGCGGCAGCTACCGCATCGGCCGGCCCCGTCAGCTCTACAAAGGCCACACCCAGCGGGACTTTCCCAAAAGCTGATTGTTCCTTCACTGGAACGCAGCGATAAAAAAACCGGCGGCTGCCGGTTTTTTTATGGTTTCAATACTCAGAGGCTGCATTTGCCTTGGTGCTGGGAATCCGTGTCAGGCACCGGGTCTACCTATCCGGGGTCGGCGTAAACCCGTCCATGGGGCCTAGACTGAAGCATCCCTGCTTCAGACTACCCCGGACAGGTAGACCCGGCACCTGACACTCAGCTGATTGCCAGCTCCGACATTTGCGTTTAAAAAATAAGAAAGCTGGCAATTATAAAGTTACTCACCAATCAAGCCTTTGCCGCTTTACCGGCTTTTTCCTCAACCACCCAACGCTTACCCTGATAAAACGCCTTCCAGCCAGACGCCTTGCCATCCTCATTTTCAGTCATGACATACTGCTCTTTGGTCTTGCGACTGAAACGAATGACCGTGGGTCGACCTTCGTCGTCTTTCTTGGGCGCTTTGGTCAGGTACTGGTATTTTTCCGGCAACTCATCGGCATGCGCCGCCAGTTCTTTCACCAGCGGAGGCCTGGTTTCCCGGTTTTTCGGGAACTGACTGGCTGCCAGGAACAGACCTGCAGCGCCATCGCGCAGTACGTAGGTGTCGTCCACCTTCTGGCATTTCAATTCCGGCATCGGAATCGGGTCCATCTTCGGCGGTGCCGCTTCACCACTGCGCAGCAGTTTGCGGGTGTTTTTGCAATCTTCGTTGGTACAGCCGAAGTATTTGCCGAAACGACCGCTCTTGAGCTGCATTTCCGAGCCGCATTTGTCGCACTCGAGCGTCGGGCCATCGTAGCCCTTGATCTTGTACTGGCCTTTTTCGACCTTGAAGCCGGTGCAATCCGGGTTGTTACCGCAGATATGGAGTTTGCGACTCTCGTCGATCAGATAACTGTCCATCGCGGTACCGCAATTGTCGCAGCGCTCCTTGTGGCGCAGCGCCTGGGCTTCGGCTTCTTCATCGTCTTCCAGATCAAGGGCTTCTTCACCCGGAATCAGGTTGAGCGTGCCTTTGCAGCGCTCCTTCGGCGGCAGGCTATAGCCGGAACAGCCGAGAAACACGCCGGTGGTGCCAGTGCGAATCATCATCGGGCGACCACACTTCGGGCATTCGATGTCGGTCGGCGTCGGTTCGTTGGATCTCATGCCGTCCTGTTCTGATTCGGCCTGGTCCAGCTGGCGCGTGAAGTCGTCATAGAAGCTGTCGAGTACCTGCTTCCAGGTGCGTTCGCCGGTGGCAATGTCGTCCAGATATTCTTCCAGACGCGCGGTAAACTGGTACTGCATCAGATCCTTGAAGGATTCGGTCAGCCGGTCGGTGACGATGTCGCCGATCTTCTCGGCAAAGAACCGCCGACTGACCAGACGCACATAGCCGCGCTCCTGAATAGTGGAAATAAT
>DASSWT010000075.1:0-16134 GCA_035704555.1 Saccharospirillum sp.
GGCTCTGAGTTTTGCTATCTGCCTCATCTGAGTCGGAGCTGTGGGATAACGGGTCAATGCCATGCAAAAACAGCGATTGTTAATTGTTGACGATAACCTCGACTATGCTCGCAAGCTACGGGATTACCTTGCCAGTAACGAATACGATGTTGATGTGGAATCCGATTCGTCAGTCGCCTTGCGCCGCATACGGGATGAACAGCCCGGTGTGGTTCTGATTGAGGTTGATTTGCACGGCGACAGCGGCCTGACCGTCTGTAAACTCAGCCGCAAGGAATTCAAGGGCGGCATTATTTTGTTGAACGATACCGCCGACGAGCTTGACCAGGTGCTGGGGCTGGACCTCGGGGCCGACGACTACCTGCTGAAATCCGCCTCTCACCGGCTTATTCTGGCCCGTTGCCAGGCACTGATGCGTCGCTTCGATCGCGGCCGTTCGGCCGAATCACCTGTCAAAACCGAGCGCCTGCAGTTCGGAGACCTGATCATCGATAACACCATGCGCGAAGCCTGGCTGGGCAGCTCAACCATTGATCTGACCAGCGCCGAATTCGATCTGCTCTGGCTGCTGTCGAGCCACGCCGGTCAGATTTTAACGCGCGAAGAAATATTCAACCGGTTGCGGGGCATCGAATACGACGGGCAGGACCGGTCGGTAGACGTTCGTGTATCACGCATACGCCCGAAAGTCGGGGACGACCCGGACCACCCCCGGCGCATCAAAACCGTGCGCAGCAAGGGGTACCTCTTTGTGGGCGAGGTGTTCAAACACTGAGCCGCCCGCGGCCCCCTGGGCTACTTGCGTTTCGCCCGGTACACCTTGAAACCGCGCCCGTGGGCCATCTCCTCGACCTTGCCTACCGTTGGTGGCAGACAGGACTGATAGTCCAGAAACTCATTGGCAACCCACCACAGCGACCCACCGGATACCAGCCAGTCTGCACTGGCTCGGAACAGCTGTTCACTGGGTTCGTAATGGGTGCGAATTCCGGTGTGGAAGGGCGGGTTGGTGATGATGGCATGGAACCGGGTGCGTTCCAGTTGGGCCAGACCGTCTGACCAGACCACCTGGTACCGATCTTCAGGTGCTGCTTTGGCCAGATTCTGCTCGGTCGAGCGCACCGCCAGCCAGTCTATGTCCAGGGCGGTGACCGTTACCTTGTCTGACTGGTTTAGCAGAGTCTGGGCGATAACCCCACTGCCGCAGCCAAAATCCAGGCAATGGCCCTTCATGGCCGGCAACACATCCAGTAATAAGGCGGTGCCCTTATCCAGACGGTTCTGGCTAAAGACGCCGGGGCCAGCCTGCAATACCTGACCCTGGTGTTCAAATTCAGTCCATACGGGTGCTTCAGGCAGGGCGCCGTTGGGTTCCGGGTGCAACTGATGCAGAACGCAATGGCGGGCGCTGTCCCATTTCTCGGTTTGTGCCCAGTCCAGAACGCGCTTGGGCAAGCTCTTTATGCCGCCTTTATTCTCACCCACAACCCAGATTCGGCACTGGGGATGCTGATGCACAAAACTGACCGCCCGATGCAGCCACCAGCTGAGGCGTTCCTTGGCTTTTGGATAAAACAGCACAATGCCATCGGTTTGTTCCGGCCAGGCATCGTCGGGAGACAGGGCGGCCAGCCCGGCGGCGTTAAATACGCTGCGGTCGATACAGACAGCCCGGTCGCCGGGCTTGATCATACCGTGGCTCTCGGGAGGGTCCAGCCACAGCATGGTGAGGGCGGAGAAGGTGGTCTGGTGCCGTTCCAGAAGTTGCCAGCTAGCGTGCATGGGTGAGCTATCCTGAAAAAAGGCAGAGTCTAGCAAACTCGACCTCCCAAGGGACAGGTGGTTTTGCGCGTGGCGCGGCCTGTGTGAGGGGGCTGTGCCACTATCGGGGCAAAAAAAACGGACATCGGGGAGAATGTCCGTGTCAACATGGGGCTGAGCCCTCATGGGAGTAGTCACCATACTGTTGCTGCTACGTTCAACAGTACTTGAAGTATAGTATCTGATCCAAATTCCGCCCGTTATGGATAGACTCATTGCTTTCTAAGCTTCAGCTTTTTAACTACCAACCGACATAAATCCGGGGATAGTGTTATATAAAGTGAGAGCAACAGGGTAAATAATGCAGAGGCAAGCAAGGTGTCGATTCAGGGCGAGCGCATGAGTAACTCGAGTAAAGTATTGGCGGTAGCCGCTATGGTGTGCCTGGGGGTAATGCCCGCATGGAGCTATGGCTACGGCACGGTCGGTCACGCCAGTCAACAATTGCGGTTGTTGGCGTCAGACTTGATTCAACCGGTCTTGAACCGCCAGGCTCTGACCATCAGTGTACCCGACCTGCCTTATGTGATTCTGGACACCGAACCGCAGGCGCTGCGACGCCAGCTGGACGTGTTGGTTGATGAAGGCTTGCTGGAGCGTGAAGCCGTTGTGGCAGAACAGCGGGAACTGACCGCTCAGGGATGGGTGTCGCGTACGACAGCCGGCGTTCAATATTTGCCTGTTCCTGGCGTGCTGGAGCCGACCATTCGTTATGGGGATGCCAAGCTAACACGGTTGGGGGAAATCACTCTGGATCCGCAACCCGATGGCGATACCCGGGCGATCATCAGCTTTGGCTGGCAGGTTGAAAACCTGGCGGAGTGGGTATGGGCGCCGGTATTTGATGGCAATGCGCGTCTGAACCAGATAAAAGCCAGTCAGCAAACGCCGATACCGGGCTCGGCAATTCTGATGTGGGATCCGCAAGAACAGCGCTGGGAGTTATCGGAACTGGTGCCGTTTGTGGCTCAGTGACCCGGGTGAGCTTTACACAGCCGCTGATTCAGTTGAAATAGGGCGGCCTTCAGCGCCGTCGGCATCAGCAAGGCATTCAATGTCGGTTCTTCCGACAGCAAGGCCTGCATCACCTGAACCAGAATGTCGGACCAGTCGTCGGCAATAAAGCACTCCGGTGGCAATTCGTGCAATGCATCCATCAACAGCCCCTTCATTTCCGGCATGCGTTGCTGAGCACATTCATTAAAGGCGAGGCTGACTATCATATCGGCGACCTGATGCCTGCGTAAAAAAACCAGGGACGGGGCCGGGGTTTCAGTTACTGTTTGGTAGCCAGTCATAGGCAGTTTCCTGAATCGGGTCAACGGCCGGTTACGCTACGCCGGTTCCGGCAGACCGGCAATGCATAACCCTGGGGAGAGGGTGTGTACAAGATGTCGATAACTTTGGGTGAGTGAACCCTTACAGGGCAGACCAAGACAGCGCTGCCTGACCTGTTTGTGAAACTTTGTAACCTGGCGAGACTCGGGTTAATTACTGGATCTTCCCTCGCACCGCGTCAAGCCTGCTCCTAGCTTGCCTATTAGTAGCCTAATAACTCAAGTTTCGGAGTTCAGTTTTGTTTTGGTGCCATGATTCCGTGCCAGGCACCGGGTAACCCTATCTGGGATCGGCGTGGACCCATCCATGGGGCCTAGACTGAAGCCGATGCGTCGGACCGATCCATACTTCAGACTACCCCAGATAGGGTTACCCGGCACCTGACACTAGGCCGGTTGCGAACTCCGAAACTTGAGTTATAGATAATCCGCCTTAATCAACGCTGGCAGTTGAAGGGGTTAAGTTTGTTTTGCTCAACTCAAACAGAGCCGATATGAAACTTATTAGCCCGGCACGATCAGTTTCAATATAAAGGTTCACCTTTAACAAAGTGGTGTTACCCAAATGTATGAAAAATGAATTCGGAATAGGGGGTGTTTGAACCAGTTTCTGCCAATAGTGAATGGTCATCCTATCGACCTTGCAAGCCAGCTTAATCTCATTGAATAAATCCATAGAACTGCATCGGTGTGAATGAGCTAACTGCTCCCAAATTGAATTAACCGGTCGCAACTATGTGACGCATTAAAACGGATTTTGTAAAATTGGGAAAATATTCAGTGAAAAGGTCGTTAATATCACTTTTTATTGAATTATAGTTTGCATCTTTATCGGCATCTGACTAAATTAGAGACATTGCATTATTCTATTGGAATGAGTTTTCATTCCAGATGCCGTAGTAATAAATGAGAAGGAGATATCCATGGCTGCTGCCAAAAAGAAAACCGCCGCCAAGCGTGGCCCAAAACCCGGTGCAAAACGCGCTGCCAAGAAGTCAGCAACGACTAAATCCACCGCTAGAAAAACCACTGCAAAAAAGGCACCTGCCAAAAAAGCAGCGGCTAAAAAAGCACCCGGCCGTCCTCGCGCTGCTTCCGCGGCAACCACAACAACGGCGATGAACACCGCTGTTGTGTCGGCGGCGAAGAAGCTGGATAAAGCCGAAGCTGACCTGGTGAAGGCACAGGCTAAACTGGATGCAGTAGCGGCTAAGAAAGCCACGGCCAAAACCAAGGTTGCGACGGTCAAGTCGGCAGCTTCCAAGCGTGCGCTGGAAACCGCGATTGCTCAGGAAAAATCGGCAAAAGAAGCTGTCGCCAAGCTGAAGCAGGTGGTTAAGTCGGCGAAGTTTGATCAAAAAGTTGCGGAAATCGAAGCTCAGGCCGACGAATTGAAAGCCAAGGTTGAGCTGAAAGTCGCTGAATTCGAAATGAGTCTGGCTGCCAAGCAGGAAGAAGATCTGGCAAAAGAAATCGCCAAGTTCGAACCCAAGTGGCGCCAGGCACGGGCCCGCAAAGACGCCAAAAAGCTGAAAGCCTTCCGCGCCAAAGAGGAAGTTAAAAGCAAGGCGGCTGCGCGCAAGATCAAGGCGAAGGTTAAATCGCTTGCCAAGAAAGAAGCCACCAAGCAAAAGCCAGGCCCCAAGAAGCGCGGTCGTCGGCCAGGTCCGGGTCGCCCGCCAAAGGCCAAGGCAGCCGCTGCCAGCTGAGTGAGCGATCTGTTCTGACCAGATCTGACCCTGTGAAAAGCCACCGAAAGGTGGCTTTTTTGTATTCTGGGGAAGGACTCCGCTGTGATAAACTGTCGGCTTTTCGGGGTTCAATCCTATTCCTATGACACGACTTCTGGCCATAGACACAACCGGTGATGTCTGTTCACTGGCGCTAAAAGACGGAAACAGCCTCTTTGAATGCCACCAGAGCATGCCACGCCAGCACGCCCGTCAGATCCTGCCGCTACTGGAACAGCTTTTTGCCGAATCGGGCTGGGCCCGAACCAGTCTGGATGCTGTGGTCTATGGGCGCGGCCCTGGGTCTTTTACCGGCATTCGCATTGCGGCCGGCATCGCTCAGGGCATCGCCCTGGGGGCCGATTGCGGGGTTATACCGGTCAGTACGCTGCAAACACTGGCGATGGAAG
Organism: Saccharospirillum sp.; assembly: GCA_035704555.1. Taxonomy (GTDB): domain Bacteria; phylum Pseudomonadota; class Gammaproteobacteria; order Pseudomonadales; family Natronospirillaceae; genus Saccharospirillum. Next base: position 5,299 of record DASSWT010000075.1, read on the forward strand.
CCAGTCATTCCAAGCCTGATGTTACCTCGCTGTGGGTTGCACTTGATGCGCGCATGAGCGAGCTGTATGTTGCGCGCTACCGGGTAGAGCAGGGCTTTCCTTATTTGCAGGAAAAAGAAGCCTTGCTGAAACCCGACCGGTTGCCTGAGCCTCCTTCCATCGACACCCGAGCCACGACCCAGCTGGTTGGTAATGGCTGGCAAACTGACTATGGGTTCAGTCAACCCTGGACAGCCTGGCTAGCCAGTGAACCCCCGCTATTGTCACTACCCAGGGCGCGCTGGGGCGCTGAATTGGCGCTTCAGCTGTTGCAGCGGGATGCTGGCGTGAAAGTGCCACCCGAACAGGCACTGCCCGTCTATTTACGTGACAAGGTGACCTGGGACAAAAAGCCCAGAGTCGGAGAGTAACAGGTTCAACCCATTCGCCTGCGATACAGTGGGGTGATACTGGCTAATAACTCAAGTTTCGGAGTTCGCCTGGGTCTCTATTTGCCAGGAACCCGCACCGGATACCAGGTAGGCCTATCGGAGGTCGGGCGGGATGCCGCCCACTCAACCCGTCCATGGGGCCTGGACCGCAGGATATGAATCCCATCCATGGGATTCACCCTTCGGGCTCGCTTCGCTCATGCTAAAACGCTCCTGGCGTTTTAGTCCATGCTGCGGACCACCCCCGATAGGCCTACCTGGCATCCGGCGCTACCCCTTAGCCAGCGAACTCCGAAACTTGACTTTAAAAAAGGGATCTACAGATGTTGTCTGAGCTGCAAATCATTGTTCTGGCTTTAATACAGGGAATTACCGAGTTTCTACCCATCTCGAGCTCCGCCCATCTGATTTTACCCTCGCAATTGTGGGGCTGGCCCGATCAGGGGCTGGCTTTTGATGTGGCAGTTCATGTAGGTTCGTTGCTGGCCGTACTGTGGTATTTTCGGGCCGATGTGGGCCGCATGCTGCTGCACTGGAGCCTGCACCTGGCGCGTCGTCCGCACGATGTTGCCGAGCGCACACTGGCCTGGTGGATTATTCTGGCTACGGTGCCAGCCGTGATATTTGGCTATGTGTTTCAAGATCAGATCGAGCTCCATTTGCGCAGCATTCTGGTGATCGCAATCACCACCAGTGTGTTCGCCATTCCACTCTGGTGGTCGGACGTGGGCGTGCCGGAAACCCGAACAATAGGCCAGTTAAACTGGAAACACACCCTGCTGATCGGTCTGGCACAGGCAGTTGCTCTGATCCCGGGTACGTCTCGTAGCGGCATTACCATGACCGCTGCCATGGCACTGGGGTATGGTAAAAAAGACGCCGCCCGGTTCAGTTTCTTGTTGTCCATACCACTGATTTTTGCCGCGGGTGTGCTGAAAACGGTCAATCTGATCCAGCAACCGGATCTGGTGTACTGGAATCAGTTGTTCATCGGAACCCTTCTGTCTTTTATCAGTGCCTATGCCTGCATAACCCTGTTTTTGAAGTGGATCGAACGCATCGGCTTTTTGCCGTTCGTACTGTACCGCTTTGCGCTGGGCGGCTTCCTGTTTTTCCTCTACTTCGCATTGTGATTCGAACACTTTAGAGGCGCCGGAGTCCCATATGGGCGTGCAACATCATCAGCTTGATCTGTTCATCGAACCTGCTCAATCCGGGCGCTTGATCGCATCTCACACTCAGGCGCAACTTGACCAGCTGGCCCGTACTGTTACCCGGCGGCCGGCTGGTCTTTACCTGACTGTCGTTGACGGAGCGTTGGGGCTGGCCAGTGGTGAAGCGGTAAAACAGCATCCGGTTTGTGTTGATTTTGTCGGCGGTGCCGCCCGGCATCGTCAGCAGTATGGCGGTGGCCGGTCCCAGGCCATTGCACGTGCTGTGGGGTTGCATCAACGCAAGGATTTAGTGGTGCTGGATGCAACCGCCGGCCTCGGGCGCGATGCTTTTGTGTTGGCGAGCCTGGGAGCAACGGTTTTTTTGATGGAGCGGCACCCCATCGTTCACTTGCTGCTGAGTGATGGACTCGATCGCGCTCGTAACAGCGGTGACCCGGTATTTGACCGGATGGGTTTGCAGGAAGGGACTCTGGAGCAGGTAGCAGGTGAGCTATCGCCCGACGTCGTTTACCTGGACCCGATGTTCCCCGAGCGCCGCAGCAAAGCAGCCGTGAAAAAAGACATGGCGTTGTTTCATACGCTGGTCGGGCCAGATGAAGATGCCGATGCCTTGCTGGCACCGGCGCTTGCGCTGGCGCAACGTCGGGTAGTGGTGAAACGACCGCGCATTGCTCCGCCTTTGGCCGGTCAGCAACCCGGGATGGTGCTGTCCGGCAAGAGCAGCCGTTTCGATATTTACCCGCTAAAATCCATTTCAAACGACTGACAGAGCCTGGTCAGCCACAGCCGTTTGAATACCGTGGTAGGATCAGGGTGCGCCTGCCTCGGTTGCAGGCGTTGACTCCGGCTCGGTTTCACGCAGGCCAGTTACCTGCATGATCGAATACAGAACCTGAGCCGGGACCACGCTGTCAGACGCCAGTACGATGTTTAAAATGCGGTCGTCAAACTCCAGGCAATGTTGTTCATTGACAGTAATCGCCTGTCGGGATTTCAGGGTCTGCAGAAAGTTCTTGAACAACGCCTTGTCAAAAAATTCCGGTGCATTGAGGCCATTGAGTACCGATAGCCGCTGCGCCATCTGCTGTGACTGGTTTTCCACTTCGGTGCTGGTTGCTTCTCCGGAGCCGGCCCGAAGAAGCACTGCCAGGGTGATCAGGTAGCGCTCCAGGGTTGGAACCATAATGGCCGCCAGCAGTTCGAGTTTCAGCCGGCTGGCAGTTCCGTTCAGGGAGGCATACCAGCGGTCTTCCTGGCGGTGAATCAGACCTGCCTGATCAAAGAAGTCGATCCAGGCCGGCACCTGGTGCTGGGCTTCTTCGATGCTGGGCGCCAGGAACAATTCACTTTGCAGGTAGGGGTAGATAAGTCCGACCCGCTCTCTGAGCTTGTCGAGACTGATGCCCTGGCCTTGCCCGAGTAAGGCGGCAACCAGTGCTGGTATTGCGTAGAGGTGTTGTACGTTGTTGCGGTAATAGGACATCAGCACGGCGTTCTGGCTGTCCAGGCCAAAAAGGTCGCCCAGCTTCTGGGGAATGCGCCTTAGCATGCCCATTTGCTCGGTATAGTCGATCCATTGTTTGGCATCGCCTTCCGGCCAGGTAATGTGGGTGTCGTAGGGCAAGTGTTGTTGCAGTTCAGTGAGCAGAGTCAGTTGTTGTTGCAGCAGTTCCCCGTCCATTGCCTGGCGGGGCGTTGCCAGCAGGGTCAGAGCGACCAGGTTGACCGGGTTCAATGCCGCCGCCGAGTTGATACGGGTTACCACGGTTCGGGCCAGTTCATCGACAAAGGGGACCATCCAGCTTGGCCGGTCATCGGGGCCATACTGGTGTTGATCCCACCCGGGCTGAAGGGTAGACAGCAGGGTATTCAGGTGCAGCGGTTCACCGATGTTCAAGAACACCTGGCCATAGTTTTTAAGCCGGCGGACGGATTTGACCAGATCGAACAGGTTCTCTTTCTTCTTCTCCTGGCCTTGCAGTTCACCCAGATAAGAGCGGGATTCGAAGACTTTCTCGTAGCCAATGTAAATCGGAATAAAAACAATCGGGCGTCGGTGGTCCCGCAAATGGCTGCGTACCGTCATCGCCAGTGTACCGGTGGCGGGCGGGCGCATCCGTCCTGTGCGCGAGCGCCCACCCTCAACAAAGTACTCAACCGGGTAGCCACGAGAGAAAACCGAATGCATGTATTCGTTGAATACTGCGGTATAGAGTTTGTCTCCGCCGAATTTCCGGCGAATAAAAAAGGCCCCGCCGCGGCGCAACAGGGCGCCGACCACCGGCATATTCAGGTTCTCGCCAGCGGCGATGTGGGGCACATTCAACCCCTGATAATAAAGCGTATAGCTGAGCAGCAGGTAGTCGAGATGGCTGCGGTGGCAGGGGACATAAACAATCTCATGATCTTCGGCCAGTTTTTTGACCGGGTCGAGCCCGTTGACCATGACGCCATTGAATATTTTGTTCCATAACCAGGTCAGAATGACATCGAGAAAACGAATAACGTTGTAGGAGACATCGGCCGCGATGGTATTCGCGTGTTTCTGGGCCAGGCGCTCGGCTTTCTCCCGGCTGACACCTTTGGTTGAGGCATGTTGCTCAATGGCTTTACGAACCGGAGCGGTGTGCAATAAATGGCTGATCAGAACCCGCTTGTGAGAGAGGTCAGGTCCAATCACGGCCGTGCGTACCCGCCGGAAATGAACGCGGAGCACCCGGGCAACCTTGCGACTGGCGATCTCAGTATTGGGTTCGTCGTTCACCAGTTGGCGCAGTGAGATCGGCTCATTGAGCTCAAAATAGGTATTGCGACCGTTAATAAGAACGGTAAACAGCTTCTTCAGGCGCCCTGCCAGGTTCCAGTTTGAACTCAACAGTACCTTGAGCAAGTTGTTGCTCTTGCGCGCGCCGCGGCCCCAGAACAGAGCGACTGGCACCAGCAGGATATCCTCGTCGGGGTTGTCCGTCAGATAATTCAGCATGGGCTGAATCAGCGGGGCGACGCTGCTGCGATGTCGACGCAAAACCGAGGGGCGTGCGTGGATGCTGATCAACGGCCGGCTGCCGTCAAGGCCTGGCAATTTGAGGCGTCGGGACAAATCAGGCAGCCCCAGTTTGCGGCACTGATGATCAAGCACCATGGCATCGGCGGTTGATTGTTGTTCCAGAACGTAGACGACGGGTGTGTCGCGAGTCAGAGCGTTCAGGTCAATTCTTGTCGGCTTGTTATCGGTCCTGACCCATAAAAACAAGACGCTTTGAACACAGCGGCTGATCATGTCGAGCAACGATCGCATATCGGGGCACCTGCCTGCCGGAAAATAGAGGGGCTAGTTTACCTCAACGTCAGTTAAAACGCAGAGTCGCGCGGTTAGCCGGTTCACAATACTTAAGTTTCGGAGTTCACTATAGATTAGCGACGGGTGGTGGGGCTGCTTCTGCGGGGGTATCTGAGGCATGGATGCCGAAGTTAAGCCTATATGGATGTATTTACGGCGCCCCCGCAGAAGTAGCCCCGCCATCCGTCGCGGGCTCAAGGCGATGCAGCCAATTGAACCCCGATATTTGAGTTAGTAGTGTGGTGGTGGCTGGTCGACAACATCGGGTGAAAGGCCATCTTTGAGGTCCTGTTGTTCGGCGGCCAGGCGTTGCAGGGCGAGCTCGAGCCGGGTCAGTCTTTGTTGCTGATCAGCGATGACCTGATTGAGCTGATCGATGGTGTCATCCTGGTGAGTCAGACGTATCTCCAGGTCTGTCAGACGGTCTTGCTGGTTCATATTCGCGTCCCGGGGCTGGTTTTTGGCGTGATATTTGGCATTATGACGGGCTTTGTAGTGACTGATCACGGGTAAAATTTAACGTGAGGTAGTGAGCGGGAAGCTCTGTCACCGCAGTTTGCAATGGAACCTTCTGGGTAGCCTCTGCCATCGGTTTATAAAGTAACAGGCTGCTTATGACTACTTATAGTAACAGCGTCTCGAGGGATTGAACGTAAAAACGACAACAATTCGAACAGTTGAGTGGTAATTATGAAAGCAAGAATGTTTTTTATTCGCGCCGGCGTTGCGCTGCTGGTTGCTCTTCCGGCACCGGTTATTCTGGCGGCTGCCCTGGTTCTGTCTGGTGTTGGGGGCGAGGTTACGGTAGCTGAGCTGACCAACGCACGGGTTAGCGGGGCAGAGTGGGGCGCCTTTGCCGCGGTGCTGGTCGTGGTGGCTGTACTGGCCACGCTGGCGCAATACATGGCACAACCCCTGATGGGCCAGGCTGAAAAAGATGACCGCGAGGAAGGTATCGTCAAATGGTTTAATGTGAGCAAGGGGTTTGGGTTTATCACCCGGGATAATCAGGAAGATGTGTTTGTGCATTTCAGATCCATTCGCGGTCGCGGGCATCGCTCTTTGCAGGAAGGGCAGCGTGTGAAATTTGGAGTGGTCGAAAGCACCAAGGGTTTGCAGGCTGAAGATGTAACGGTGGTCCGCCAACGATAGTTGGATGCTTCAAAACACAAAAAAGGCGGGTATTACCCGCCTTTTTTGTATCTGCTTTTTTAGCTTAACCGGTTTTCCAGGTGATGGCGGTTTCTGTGCCGTCCGGTGTGATCTGCACCCAGGCATCCGGGTCGTCCGATTCGGTCCAGCCGCCGGCGGAAATGCGTGCCTCCTGATCAAAGTGACGGCTTGCGGCACGGGCGCAGGCAGCATCATCAGCCCAGGGCAAATCACTGCTGTTTAACCACAGACTGGTGAAGCGGCCAATCACTCGCTCAAGCACCAGGATGGAAAAGGCCTGCCCGCGCCAGTGACCGGTCATGGCCACTGCATTCTTTGGCATCCCGGGTTGGCGTTTGGCCGGTTCTACGGTATCCAGCTGGTCCTCCAGCCAGGTTTTCAGCGATTCAGCAGAGGTATTGGCCAGGTAGATTTCAATGTCGGTCGCTTCGGTCATGCGAAGGCTCCAGTAAGAACAGCAGGATTCGTAACAGGCTGATGGCCAGGTATCCCATCAGCGCAAAAAAGGCACCCAGACTCATCAGCAAAAGCCCCAACAGCGTCGTGATCTCCTGTTCCAGGCTGGGGGCGAGCAAGGCATCTGCCAGCAGTATCACCATCAGCCCCGCACAAAACACAAAGCCACCGGTGGTAAAGCGTTTGAGGGCAAAGTCAGGCTCTGGCGTTCTGGCCTTAAGCCAATGATACCATCGGGTTCGCCGGGAAGGTGGTGCTGTCATTGCTGAGTGCAGTCCTCCAGGGTTGCACAGGCTGGTTAACGCCCGGGTCATTTCCCCGTATCATACCCGCCATCATTCTATTCGTAAAAAGGTCGTCTATGTCCTCTGCAACGCTGGCTCTGGCCAAAGAACTCATTTCACGCGCGTCGGTAACCCCTGAGGATGGGGGGTGCCAGGCTTTGATGAGTGAGCGTCTCGCCGCCTGTGGCTTCAGCAACGAGTCGATGCGGTTTGAGGATGTCGATAACCTCTGGTCTGTGCGGGGGGAGGGCCAGCCGCTGCTGGTATTCGCCGGTCATACCGATGTGGTGCCAACGGGCGATGCCTCGAAGTGGACCTATCCGCCGTTTGAGCCAACGGAACACGAGGGCATGCTATACGGTCGCGGAGCTGCCGATATGAAGGGCAGCCTGGCGGCGATGATTGTCGCCGCTGAGCGGTTTGCAGCCCGACACCCCAACCACCAGGGACGCCTGGCGTTTCTGATCACCTCGGACGAAGAGGGTGATGCCTACAATGGCACGGTGCGTGTCGTGGACACTCTGACCGAGCGCGGCGAACGGATCGACTGGGCAGTAGTGGGCGAGCCGTCCAGTACTGCCGTGGTGGGCGATACCATCAAGAACGGTCGGCGTGGTTCCATGCTGGGCTATTTAACGGTCAAGGGTGTGCAGGGGCATGTAGCCTACCCGCACCTGGCCAAAAACCCGGTGCATCTGGCAGCGCCTGCCATTGCTGCTCTGAGTACCGAGGTATGGGATGAGGGCAACGACTATTTCCCGGCGACGAGTTTTCAGATTTCCAATATCAAATCCGGTACCGGTGCTACCAATGTGATTCCGGGTGATGCTGAGATCATGTTCAGTTTTCGCTTCAGCACTGAAGTGACGGTCGAGCAATTGCAGCAACGCACCCGCGCGCTGCTCGACCAGCAGGGGTTCGACTATGACTTGCGCTTTGAAGTAAAAGGGCAGCCGTTCCTAACCGATCGTGGAGCTCTGGTTCAGGCTGCAACGGCGGCCGTTGAGCAAGTACAGGGGTTTGCCACAGAGCTGTCGACGGCCGGGGGCACTTCAGACGGGCGCTTTATCGCCCCTACCGGTGCGCAAGTGGTAGAGCTAGGCCCGGTTAACGCGACCATCCACAAGGTCAATGAGTGCGTATCCATTGCCGACCTGGACACCCTGACCGAGCTGTATCTGGCGATTATGGAGAATTTGCTGACGGACCAGGCTGGGGCGTAGCGGCAGGGTCCTCCAGCCCTTTGAGCTGCAAACTCAGCGCTTGCCCGCTAATCTGCACTTCGTAGAGGCTAAACCCCAGGGACGCGACCAATAAAACAAGGGAGGCAGCGAACAGCACCGTTCCGGGGCCGGGTAACTGCAGGAACAGCATCAGCATGGACAGAACGCAGAAAATAAAGGCAATAATACCCAGAACCTGCATCCGGCGAATGGCGACAATGCGCACTCTCAAATGCAGTATCTGCTCGTGTAAATCCCGGTCCGGATGCTCTGCGTTTTGTTTGTAGAGCGACCGGATCAGCTGCGCGATGACCAGGAAACGATTGGTGTAGGCCAGTAGCAGCAGGGAAATGGCCGGAAACAGTAAAGCCGGTGTGGTCAGATTCATTTGCTTGTTAGACTCCGGTTAGGGCATCCGAAACGCTGCCTTTCTGGCATCGGGCACTCAGGTTAGCAGTTCGGATACGTCAATAAACAGAAAGAGGTCGCTATGTTATCGAGAATCATGGCCTGGTTTGATACCCCAGAAGCATCCATTCCCGAGTTGACCGTGGAAGAGGCCATCACTGTATTGATGGTCGAGATTATGATGTCTGACCATAACCCCGATGCCCGGGAAGAAGCGGCGATTATCGAGCGTTTGATCGAACGCACCGGTGAGCCGCGGGCCGAGGTTGAGGCACTGGTCACCCGCGCACGGCAAACGCACGCAGACAGCCACGACCTGTTTCAGTTTACCAAGGTACTGAACGACCGGTTGAGCGTCGACGAAAAAATGTCATTAATCGTGGATTTGTGGCGAACCGCACTCGCCGATGGCGTGATCGACAAACACGAGGATTATATGATCCGGCGTCTGTCTGATTTGCTTCACTTGCATCATAGCCACTTTATAAAAGCGAAACACCTGGCATTGGAATCAGATCAGTCCATTTAAGACAATTTTTTGACGCTCCAGACCTCATCTTGAATCAGGTATTGAATTTATTACTTCAATAGGTAGCGGTGCGTTGCAAATGATCTAAAGGCATCCGATACTGGTATGTGACCGGAGTCTCATACTAAAGATTAGAGCGCTTCGGCCGCCATCAAGCATGGGTAATGTGCCTGATACATCATTTTTCTGGAGTACATGCGTGAATCGAAGACAATTCCTGTACCAGACGCTGTCTGCATCGGCGGTGTTGGTTGGAACAGGCTATGCCTCCGTTGACATGATACGGCGTTCATCCAAGGTATGGGGTCCGACCGAGGCTGAACAGGCAAAAGCTGCGGTAGAACGAGCTCTGAAAGGTGCCCCCCTGACTGATGAAGCGGTGGCGCGCAGTGCGACGCCGTTTGCGGCGGCACCGGACCGTGAAGGGTTGCGCTACGCTCAACCGGCCAGAGCGATGCAATCAATGGGCCCACGCTACGAGACGCCCAATGTAGCTAGCGGCCTCAAAGTCCCTCCCTCTCAGGAAACCATAGCGGCCGTGGCGCCAGTTGAGCCGGCCGATTTGGGTACTGAAGGGTTCGATTTCGCAGCTTTTACACCTTCGCAACCGGAAGTACCGATACTCGATGAAACCGCCGCGTCGGTAGAGGCGCCATTATATGTTGCAGAAGTCGAGGACGAAGAAGAGCGGCTACGTCAGAAAGTCGAGAATTTCGAGTACGATTTCTCGGACGACGTTTATATGTCGGAGGCAGAGTATTCGACGCTGGTGTTGGCGCTTGAACGACTGAATCGGGTACAGGCTTACGTCGGACATGGCAATTTCAACGTTTTGTCATATGACGACATGTTGCGTTATGCACGATATCAACCGCGGATAGGCGATTTCACAACGGCGGAACTGGATTACCTCGAGAAGCTGTTTTATGACGATGTGTCCCGGCTTGGCTTTTTCGGAGAGCGGGTAATATCTGATCTGAATTACAAGTATGCGGAACGGGATATTACCAAGGTTGCCGGAAGCGGGCATTTCTTGTTACGCGGCGACTCGGAGCGTTTTTATGAGACCGTCAGGAAGAAAGTCGGTGACACCTTACTGTTGACCAGTGGTATTCGTGGCGTCGTCAAACAGTATCATCTGTTTATGGCAAAAGCGGTTCAGGCCGAGGGCAATCTGTCGCGCGCTTCCCGTTCACTGGCGCCTCCAGGGCATTCTTATCATGCCATCGGCGATTTCGACGTAGGGCGGGTTAACGGTGGACTCAGTAATTTTACAGCGGAATTTGCCCAGACTGACGAGTTCAAGAGACTTCAGGATCTCGGCTTCGTTAAAATTCGCTACACAACCGACAATGATTACGGCGTGCGTTATGAGCCCTGGCATATTCGGGTTGTTTAAGACACAAGACATATAAAATAAAGCGGGCTGAGCCCGCTTTTTTTATGTTCGGCGGGTCCTGCCTACAGCCAGAGATGCGTGTCAGTCACCGGGTAGGCCTAACCGGGGTCGGGCGGAATGCCGCCCACTCAATCCGTCCATGGCGGTCCGACGTCTCGGGCCTAGGCCGCAGGATATGAATCCCATCCCTGGGATTCACCCTTCGGGCTCGCTGCGCTCATGCTAAAACGCTCCTGGCGTTTTAGTCCCTGCTGCGGACTTCACCGGTTAGGCCTACCCGGCAACTGACACTTGGTATCGGGTTGATTATGAATAGACCAATAAAAGGGCTGCTCAACAATCAGCCCTTGCGGGCCTGCTTTACCGCATCAGCAATCAGAAACGACAGTTCCAGTGCCTGGTCGGCATTCAGTCTTGG
>DASSWT010000094.1:0-6921 GCA_035704555.1 Saccharospirillum sp.
GAAATCGCACAGACGTTTGGCAAGTACCTGCCAGAACAATACCCCGATCTGTATGCACACTGCCCCGACGGACTGGTGTGCCGCTTCAATGGCACGACGTACCAATGGGACGACCCGGAAACCACCTTACTGAAGGCCTCCTGGTGCGTACAGGAAGACCTCTGCCTGTTGCAGCCGCAGGATGACCACTACCGCCTGACTGCCGCCAGTTTGTGCGCCCCGAGCTACTGGCGTCTGCTGGAAAAAATCGGCCAGCCACTCGACCGTATTCATGCTCCGGTTCCTGGCTATGCCGACAAACTGAGCCAGAAAATCAGCCGGTTTTTTCAGCACATCAAAGTCGACCGACCGGTCTGGCGTGGAAACTGGTCAGTGGTCACCAGCGACCGTTTGTACCAACCGGGGAATGAGGAATCCGCTCCAATATCCAACCCGGCTGATATTCCGCAGCGATGTTTCATTCGTACTGAACGCCAAACCTTAAGGCGACTGCCACAGACCGGAGTGGTGGTATTTTCGATTCGTGTGCAGATAAAACCCTTCGCCGACTTTCTGGACAACCCGGCCTGGCTGAACGATTTATACAACGCACTGGCAGCGCTCTCTGCCGATGAACGCGACTACAAATCACTGCACCCTGTAGAGCCTGCGCTAACGCTCTGGCTTGAACATCACCTGGCTGCCTTATAGCCGGGCAGGGGAAGACACTTTCAACCTGTAGCCAACTGAAGACACTCTAACCAGTTGATTTTTAAAGCTTTTTCTATCTCACCTCCAGAACTGTCTTCGATTGGAGACACTTCAGCTCACTATTTCCTGAAGTCCTCACCTAAAATACCTATAACTCTTTGTTTTATATGGATTTTTCAAACCTGGCACAGCCTCTGCAATACCTCTTGTGAACGCGCTGGTCAGCCCCGCTGATCAGACGCTTGCAGTAAGAAGCTGTGTCACACAGTGAATTCACTCACGCAAATGTTAGATCCATCAAATTAAGGAGTAAGGAATATGAAAACTGCACTGACTCTAACCGCTCTGGTGTTAGCCTCTGCCTCAATGGGTGTTGCTGCGGAAACAATGGGCGCTGAAGATGCGTTCAACCAGCTCGACGCAAATGGCGATGGTGTTCTGACTCAGGACGAAGCCAATGTCGATCTGTTGCTGGCTGAGCAATTTGAAATGCTGGATGCCGACGGTTCCGGTGACCTGAGCATGGAAGAATTTGAAACGTTCTACACCGAAAACGAGACCACCAAAGGAAACTAAGCCGGTCTGACGTACGTTTTTGAATCGGAATTGATGACCGTTTTCATGGGCTAAGGGAATTAGCCCTTTTTCCCTGTTTTGTTCGCAGCCCTACCCCCTTATTCTGTCTGCGGACCCGAAACCATGAAATCTACGCCACCTTCACCTGCTTTAACGTTGCCTGTCGCATCACGGCGACACCTCTCCTTTCAGGATTTATCGTTGCAACATCTGTCTCTGCAACAGCGCCTTATTGTCAGCTTCGGCATTGCACTCATTCCTCTCGCCGTCTTATTGTGGCAGGGCCATACCGTTTTTCAGCGCATTACCGTCATGGCACAAACAGAAGCCCAGGCAGCCATGCGGGAAGCACGCCAGGTCGAAAACCTCGACCGGCTCGCCGTCGACAGTGAACGCGCTTTGCGCCAGCATGCAGTGGTGGCCAGTGACAACACCCGAACCCAGTCGCAACAAGCCTTGCAGCAATACCGGCAAGCGATAACCACGGCCTGCCTGAACATGGGAGGTGAAACAGCAACACACTGCGTCAACCACCTTGAACTGATCGACACCCAGCTGGCCAAGCTCGATGTCCCAAACGAGTCGCTCAACCCGAACACCCTGACATCAGATTTACCCCAGCTCAGGCAACTGCAAAGTGATTTGACCGAACACATCTGGAGTCAGTTGAACCAGCGGCTTGAGGCTCAGGGAGAGATCATTCAGCAGGAACAAATAGCGCTGTACTGGCAGACGCTTACCCTGGTCTTGCTGACCGCGTTCATGGTAGTCGGCTCAAGCCGGCGCATTGCTGCTCCGATACAACGCCTCGACCGGATGATCCGCTCACTCGGCCAACCCGGTACCACGCCTGATCACAATGGCATTCAGGGGCCGCGCGAACTCAACGAACTGGGCGAACGACTGACCTGGCTCTCAGGTCGCCTGCAACAACTCGAAGCGCTGCGTTTGGCCCTGCTGCGCCACGCCGCCCACGAACTTAAAACACCACTGGCCAGCATCAAGGAGGGTTGCTCCTTGCTGGAAGAGGGCATCACCGGTCCCCTCACCGGGGCGCAGCGTGAAGTAGTCGCCCTGCTCAGTGGCAGCACCGACCGTCTGGCACAACTGACCGAGCAATTGCTCGACTACAACCAGTGGTTACAGCAAACCGAGGTTAAGCGACAAACCCTGAACCCTTCGGCGCTGATCAACGACACACTTAGTCAACACCAGTTGGCGTTGCACCAGCGGGGCATACAGGTTCAGGTCGTGTGCACACTCGACCGGCTTCACACCGACCCAACCCTGTTCCAGCGCATGCTCGATAATCTGATTAACAACGCCCTGGCCTATGGTGCTGAAGAGGGCCAGGTTCAGGTCCGGCTGGAACACCAGTCACCCTGGGTTGTGCTGGAAGTGGCCAATACTGGGCCAGGCATCCCCGAACACCTGCATCAGAGTATTTTTGAACCCTTTCAGCGCGGTGAAGCGCCCCGCCAGGACAGCTTGCAAAGCTCCGGCCTGGGGCTGTCTATCGTGACCGACTGTGCCCGGCTGCTGGAAGGCCGCGCCGGGCTGGTCGAGCGCTCCGGGTATGACGTTTGCGTACGCATCCAGTTACCGGTGAGAGGAGCAAACGCATGAAGCACTGTCCTCTAACCCGTATTGTCCCGGTCACCTTGCTGGTCATAACACTGCTGTTGTCCGGCTGCACCGGGTTAAGCCCCAGGTTTGAAGTCCCCTTTTCCGGTACCACACTGCAGGGGCAATGCGAACGCCCCCTGCTGCCCGATGTGTTCGATGCCGAAACGAGCGCCTGGCACTGGCTGACCTTCAGTCAGACGACCCCTCTGTTGGGCTGGGCCGCCTTGCCCGCCCACCCGGCTGATCCTGAACTGGCGTTCGCCTGGGCTCTGCATTTCAGCCAGCCCGGTCAAAGCCCGATCATGCTGCAACTGGGCATCGGGCAACTGCAACAGCTGCAACCCAGCCTGCCCGGCGCGCTGCAGCCACTAATTAACCTGCACCTGAACGCCGCTCAGGCACTGTTCCTCGAACATCAACACAGTGCTCAGCAACGCCTCACTCTGGAAAACAGAATTCAGTCGCTGCAACAGCAGTTGCAGCAAAAACAAGCGCAGATCGACGCCTTAACGGCGATCGAATCCCAACTGAATACCCGTGATAGTGGGCCCGAACAGGAGGACACCCCATGACCCAGACTGCATCCAAACCCGCTCTGCTGCTGGTCGATGACGATGCCAGCCTGCTGCGCCTGCTATCCCTGCGCCTGGCCAGCGATGGCTGGGAGGTCGAGGCGGTCAGCGACGGAGCTTCGGCACTGGCGTTTCTGGAGCGGCACAGCGTCAACCTGGTGATCAGCGATCTGCGCATGCCGGGGCTCGACGGCATGAATCTGTTCGAACGCATCACCGAAAAGTATCCGGATCTGGCGGTCATTCTGATGACCGCACACGGCTCGATCCCCGAGGCCGTTCAGGCGACTCAACGAGGTGTACTCGGCTTCCTGACCAAGCCACTGGATCACGACAAACTGCGCGACCTGATGAACCAGGCACTGGACCGGGGCGGTCCGCAGTGCGCAGAAGACTGGGACCGCGACATCATCGCCCGCAGCCCGGCCATGACGCGCCTGCTCGACCAGACACGACAGGTCGCCCGCAGCGACGTCAGCGTGCTGATCAGCGGCGCCAGTGGCACCGGCAAGGAATTGTTCGCCCAGGCCATACACCGCGCCAGCCCACGCTCCAAAGGTCCGTTCGTAGCGCTCAACTGCGGTGCCATGCCCGAGCATTTGCTGGAATCGGAGCTGTTCGGCCACGCCAAGGGCGCCTTCACCGGTGCCATTCGGGAGCAGGCCGGCCTGTTCCGGGCCGCCGAAGGCGGCACCCTTTTTCTGGATGAAATCGGCGATATGCCCACGCCGCTTCAGGTAAAGTTGCTGCGCGTGTTGCAGGAGCGCCAGGTACGACCGGTGGGCAGCAGCGAGACCCTGCCAATTGATGTGCACATCGTCTCCGCCACCCATCGCGACCTGAGCCGGGCCATGGCACAGGGCGAATTCCGGGAAGACCTTTATTACCGGCTGAATGTCGTCAACCTCACCCTGCCCAGCCTGCGCGAACGCGCCGAAGACATCCCGCTGCTGGCGCGGTATTTACTGCGCCGGGCGGCGGAACAGCACAACAGCCGCGTCACCCGCATCGAAGACAAGGCCATGCACTTGCTGATGACGGCGCCCTGGCCGGGCAACGTGCGCCAACTGGTCAATGTCATCGAACAATGCGTGGCACTCTGCCCAAGCACCGTCATCCACGAAGCTCTGGTACGCCAGGCCCTGGCCGACCAGCAACCCCACTGGCCGACCCTGAGCGAAGCCCGTGATGCCTTTGAACGCCAGTACCTGATCCGTGCCCTGAGCATGACCGAAGGCAACGTCACCCAGGCCGCCGCCCTGGCCGGGCGTAACCGGACCGATGTGCACAAATTGATTAAGAAGCATGGGCTAAACCACTAGCGTCACAACAACCCTCCGATTTATACAAAGCTGACCTTTGGCCTACTTGCCAGCGGCGCCGGTGTCCCCATAATAACGATAACTTTTTTCAGAGGTGTTGTTATGCAGCGCATTATGCTTTTCCTCGGGACGAACCTGGCCATCATTGTGGTGCTGGGCGTCTTTATGAACGTTATTCTGCCCGCTTTTGGGGTTCAGCTTGGCAATACCGGCGGCTATCTGGTGCTGGCCTTTGCCTTTGGTATGGGCGGTAGTTTTATTTCGCTGATGCTCTCCAAGTGGATGGCCAAGCGCGCTACCGGTGCTCAAGTGATTGAAAAACCGCGTAACGCCGAAGAACAGTGGCTGATGGAAACCGTTGCCCGGCTGGCCAAGCAAGCCAACATCGGCATGCCTGAAGTGGCGGTGTTTCCGGCGCCTGAAGCCAACGCCTTTGCCACCGGTGCCAGCAAGAACAACTCGCTGGTTGCCGTGTCGGTCGGTTTAATGCGCACCATGAACCGAGACGAAGCCGAGGCGGTTCTGGCGCACGAGATTTCGCACATCGCCAACGGCGATATGGTGACCATGGCGCTGGTTCAAGGCGTGTTGAACACCTTCGTGATTTTCTTTGCGCGTATCGTGGCGCAAATCATCAACAACGCCGTCGCGCGCGGTAACGACAATGGCCAGGGCCTGGGGTTCTTCAGCTACTTCGCCGTCGTGATGGTCATGGAAATGGTCTTTGGCGTGCTCGCCAGCATCATCGCCATGTGGTTCTCACGCCAGCGTGAATACCGGGCCGATGCCGGTTCGGCCTCTCTGGTCGGTGCGCCGAAAATGATTGCCGCGCTGGAGCGGTTGAAGACCGGGCAGGATTCGCAGTTGGAAGGCCAGCTCGTTGCCTTCGGCATCAAGGGCAAGCGCAAGGAGCTCTTTGCCTCCCACCCCAGCCTGGATGACCGCATCGCGGCTCTGCGTCAGGCAGCCTGAAAGGCGTTGTCCCGCAGCGGTTACCGGGTGTGCCCCTGTGGGGTCGGCGTAGATCCATCCATGGAGCCTAGACCGCAGCATCCTTGCTGCGGACTACCCCACAGGAGCACACCCGGCACCCGCTGCTAGTCTCCGAGGCAAACTCCGAAACTTGAGTACCCGGGCTCTCAACACCGCCCAACAACAGGTGGCGGCAACGGAGCTGGGCATCCTTCCGGATAATCTTTTACACTGCGCCTTTCTTGCCCGATTCAGTAACTTGAAAGGAATCCGCTGTGTCATTTCGCGTCATCGCACTCTTGGTTGTGGCTGTCATCTCAAGCCTTGCCTGGCCCGTTCATGCCAACGACCAGGACCGTCCCGGTCGGGTCTGGCATCAGATATCGATGCCCGGTTTCGATATTGTCTACCCGGAAGGTCTTGAAGCCGAGGCACGCCATGTGGCCAACCGGCTGGGTACTTACTGGCCGGCACTGACCGAGTCGATGCCCGTTCAACGCCCGCCCCGGCGTATTCCCATTGTGCTCTCAGCAGCAACGCTGACGTCCAATGGTTATGTAACCAGCGACCCCATCCAATCGGTTTTCTTCAATCAGCCATCGCCACTGGGCGGTCTGGAATGGCTGGATTTACTGACGGTGCACGAAGGGCGGCACCTGGTGCAGTACGCCCAGCCGCTGGATACCACCACCGGACGCGTTGCCCGGGTGTTGGCCGGCGAGAACGGCACTATGGCCATCGTGGTGGTGTTCTACCCCAACTGGCTGCTTGAAGGCGATGCCGTCGCCGAGGAAACCCGGCTTACTCAGGGCGGGCGCGGGCGTGTGGCCTCGTTCGATTTGTGGCTGCGCACCCACGAACTGACCGGTGAACGTTATTCCTATGATCGGGCGATGCTAGGCACCGGCTTTGAACAGTACCCCCGGGTCAGCCCCTACGATTTCGGCTACCTGATGACCAGTTATTTGCGCCGCGAACACGGCTCTTTAATTCTGGACCAGGCACTCGCCGGCGTGGCCGAACCCGGGGCCGGCTTCACCTTCGACGGCCGAATCCGCGCCCTGACCGGCAAGAACCTGAGCCAGACCTACCACGCCGCCTGGGATGACCTGCACCAGCGCTGGCAAGCCACGGTTGATGATCTGGAGATCACCCCGGTCACA
>DASSWT010000107.1:0-30374 GCA_035704555.1 Saccharospirillum sp.
AGTCAGCGAGGGGGCCATGGCAACCAGCGGAGACTATCGTAATTTCTTCGAACAGGATGGTCGGCGGTACTCCCATACCCTGGACCCGGCAACGGGTTATCCCATTCGGCACGACCTGGTCTCGGCAACTGTGTTGGCTGAACGCAGTGCACTTAGCGACGCTTATGCCACTGCCTTTATGGTAATGGGTGCTGAGGAAGCGATTGCGCTCGCAGAGCAGCTAGATTTGGCTGTCTACCTGATCCAGCGGGACGGTGAAAGCGATACGGTAACCCTGTCTGAGCGGTTTGAAATCTTGTTCGCGCAAAGCGACTAAACTGAGTTTGGTGGTTCGTGGGGCCGCAAGCAAAAAGCTTATGCGGTTCCAGGTTCGATGCACGTTTCACTGGAGGTGCTTATGGCGACCTTTTTTGCAGTTTTTATGTTCATGTTATTAATCATTGCGGCGATGGCCGTTGGTGTGATCTTTGGCCGACAGCCGATTAAAGGCTCCTGTGGCGGCATGGCTGCCGTTGGTATGGAGGCAGAATGCGATGTGTGTGGCGGTGACAAGGGCAAGTGCGATACGGAAATCAAGTCTGCTCGCAAAGCGGCCCGGCAAAAGCGGTTGTCTGACCTGGGTGTCGACGCGACGAAGTAACCCCAGCTCACAGCGGTACCTTGTGCTCTGGCTGTATTTGTAGGAGAGAGAATGTCGGAAGCTCAGTACGATTTGGTGATCATCGGCAGTGGACCGGCCGGTGAGAGTGCGGCAATGAACGCCGCCAAGGCAGGAAAGAAAGTTGCGGTTGTTGACTTGCGGCATCTGGTAGGCGGCAACTGTACACACCAGGGAACCATTCCCTCAAAAGCATTGCGTCATGCTGTTAACCAGGTCATGCAATTCAATCGCAGCCCCATGTTCCGGCATATATCCGAGCAAAAATGGCTGTCGTACAGTCAGGTGCGGGAATCGGCACACCGGGTGATCGATAAACAGGTTTCCATGCGCGCGCGCTTCTACAGCCGCAACGGTGTCGATCTGTATTATGGCGTTGCCAGCTTTATAGACCCGCACACACTCAAGGTCGACCGGTCTGACGAGCAGGCCGACATTCTGACTGCCCACGAGATCATCGTTGCCACAGGCTCACGGCCTTATCGTCCGCCTGAGGTTGATTTCAGCCACCCGCGGTTATTCGACAGCGATACCATTCTCGATTCCAGTGAAACACCGAGGCATCTGGTGATTTATGGCGCCGGTGTGATCGGCAGTGAATACGCCTCGATATTCAATGGTTTGGGCTGCAAGGTAGACCTGATCAACCCGGGTGACCGGCTGCTGGCGTTCATGGATGACGAGATATCCGATGGCCTCAGCTATCACCTGCGCGGGCACGGTGTTCTGGTACGCCACAATGAAGAATTTGTCAGTGTTGACGGTTTCGATGACCATATTGTGCTGACGCTTGCTTCCGGCAAGAAGATTAAAGCCGATGCCTTTATGTGGGCCAATGGCCGCTCTGGGAATACTGATAAACTCAACATGGAAGCGGCGGGCTTAACGGCCAATGGCCGTGGTCAGCTGGAAGTGGATGAGTTTTACCGGACATCGGTGCCTCACATCTATGCCGTTGGTGATGTGATTGGCTGGCCAAGCCTTGCCAGTGCCGCCTATGACCAGGGGCGCAGTGCATCTGGTGTGATTGTCGACAATAATACTTACCGGCATATCAACGATGTACCCACCGGTATTTATACCATCCCGGAGATTTCCTCGGTGGGCAAAACCGAGCGCGAGCTGACACAGGCCAAGGTGCCTTATGAAGTCGGCAAGGCCTATTTCAAAGACACGGCGCGCGCGCAAATTACCGGTGAAGATGTCGGCATGCTGAAACTGTTATTCCACCGGGATTCGCTGGAGCTGCTGGGCATTCACTGCTTTGGCGACCAGGCCGCCGAAATTCTGCACATTGGTCAGGCGATTATGGCGCAGAAAAACGGTGGCAATAACATTCGGTATTTTATTGAGCACACCTTCAATTACCCGACCATGGCAGAGGCTTACCGGGTAGCTGCGCTGAATGGGTTGAATCGTATTTTCTGACTCGGAGTTCGGGAGGCCTTGGGTGCCTATCGTCCGCATCGGGTGCCGGTGGTGCCTCTGCGGGGCCGGCGTGAATCCGTCCATGGAGCCTAGACCGAAACATCCATGTTGCGGACTTCCCCGCAGAGGCACCACCGGCACCCGCCGCTCGTATTGTGCCAACTCCGAAACTTGAGTTACAACAAGCTCCTCTGGATACCCTGTACTCAATAAACCCCCCGTTTTGGCTGCCGGTAGCGGTGTACGCGAATGGACGGTAAAAAGGCGTCGTCTTCCAGCCGGTTATCGCTGCGGACCAGACGCTGTCGCTCGCCGGGGGGCGTTGCGGTGGGGATCGAGAAGTCCGGCAGTTCGTTAATACCCTGGCTGGGAAACATCAGGGGTAACGACACATTCAGCGACTTGCGGCGCCCGTCGGCAAAAACCAGGTTCGCACGCAACAGCGGCGCTTGTTTCTGGACCCGGGCCAGGGGCTCGGAATCGGGCAGGGAGGCCAGGCGCTCCATCTGAATGCGAATGTGCGCAGATTCGGTATTCAATTTGATCAGCCGCTCCCAGGCTTCCGTCTTGGTGATTTTCTGAATGGACCGGCCGCTGCTGTACCAGCTGAAGCCAACCCGGTCAGGCCGTTTGACCACCAGGGGAATGTGGCGAAATACCTGCTTTAAATGCAGGCGGGTTAAGCCCTCGCGGCCGAGCGCGTCGTTTAACCCCTTGTAGCGGCGAGCCAGCTGGCCCTGTAGTTCCCGCCAGTGAACGGAATCGGCGGTTTTAATCGACTGTACCCGGTTCCGGAAACGGTCTTTGGCCATATTTACTTCGGCCACGAGCGTGATCTGCTCCCGGTTCAGGGCAATGAGCCCGGGGTAGACGCGCGTTTCGCGACCGTCCTGGTCGTCCTGATACCAGAGATCCAGCAGCAAATCTTCGAGGTCGGGCGCACGGACAGCGCCGTTCCAGGGCGCAATCCAATGGGCGCTGTCATATTGATGCACGGAGCGTGAAAAAGCCGATATCGACCGGCGCAAGCGTTCAAACTCATCGAAGAGTTGTTTGTCACTCATATTTATACCGTTATCTGCAGTATTGCCCTTAGCTTAATGGATGCTGATCCGGTTGCCAAGGTAGTCAGGGGATGGTTATCACGGCGTATGAACTCAAGTCTCGGAGTTCGTCTGAGAGGCTAGCGTCGGTTGCCGGGTGTGCCCCTGTGGGGTAGTCCGCAGCAGGGACTAAAACGCCAGGAGCGTTTTAGCATGAGCGAAGCGAGCCCGAAGGGTGAATCCCAAGGATGGGATTCATATCCTGCGGTCTAGGCTCCATGGATGGATTCACGCCGACCCCACAGGCATATACCCGGTAGCCGGTGCGGCCCAACGCCTCTTTGGCAACCCGAACTTCGAAACTTGGGTTTGAACATTACTTGAGGGAGAGAGAGGGGGCTTTTGAGGAGGTAACCCAAAAAACAAAACGGGCCCGGAGGGGCCCGCTACGATTTTCAGGCAGAGTGTGCCTTGATGATGCCTTCCATCTTGACCTGGTCTTCGATGAACTTGCGAATACCTTCGGCAAGCTTCTCGGTCGCCATCGGGTTGTTGTTCATCCCCAGGCGGAAATCAGATTCTGTGATCGCTTCCGGTTTCTTGCCTGTCGCTGCCGGAGCAACCAGGGCTTGTTTCAATTCGCCCTTATCTGCACTCAGCTCTTCGAGCAGCGCCGGGCTTATGGTCAGGCGATCGCAACCGGCCAGGGCTTCGATTTCACCGGTATTGCGGAAGCTGGCACCCATGACGATGGTCGGGTAGCCGTGCTCTTTGTAGTGCTTGAAAATCTCGCGAACGCTGATGACGCCCGGGTCGTTCTCGCCGGTATAGGTCTGGCCGGTGTCTTTCTTGTACCAGTCCATGATGCGACCTACGAACGGTGAAATCAGGGTGGCGCCCGCATCGGCGCAGGCCTGGGCTTGTTCCATGCTGAACAACAGCGTCATGTTGCAGTGGATGCCTTCTTTTTCCAGAATCCGGGCGGCCTGAATGCCTTCCCAGGTGCTGGCGATCTTGATCAGAATGCGGTCGCGGCTCCAGCCGGCCTCTTCATACAGTTCAATCAGACGATGCGCTTTGGCCAGGGTGGCGTCGGTATCAAAGGACAGACGCGCATCCACTTCGGTGGAAACGAAGCCGGGAACTTCCTGCAGAATTTCCTGACCAATTGAGGTGATCAGTCGATCAATACCATCGTCGAAATTACTGGCATTGGCCATACAGCGTTTGATCAGATTGTCGTACAGGCCACTTTCAACGGCTTTCAGAACCAGCGAAGGGTTGGTTGTCGCATCCTGGGGTTTGAACTTCTTGATGGACTCGAGTTCGCCGGTGTCCGCGACGATGACGGTGTATTCTTTCAACTGTTCAAGTTTGCTCATATCGACTCTCTTATGGCTGACCCAAAGGCCAGCTCTAGTGGCTTGAATAGGGAATTGAATCATTGCCTGACTGCCCGTCAGGCTGGTACCAGTGCCTCGGCGTCAGTCAGCTCTACTTCGGACAACGCCCGTTTCAGTAAATCCAGGTTCGCTCCAGGTTTATGCATGCCCTCGCTCAGCACCCGGCGAAAACGGCGCGCACCGGGTTGGCCCTGAAACAGACCCAATGTATGTCGTACCGCATACTTCAGTGGCTTGCCTTGTTGCAGGTGGTGCTCAACCCATTGCAGATAAGCATTGGCCAGTTCGGTTTGGGTGCCTGTCGGGGCAGCCTGTCCGTAATAGGATGGGTCCACCGATTGCAAAATCAACGGGTTCTGATAGGCCTCACGGCCCAGCATGACGCCATCAATCCCCTCGTCCAGCAGCGCCAGACAGGCATCGTGATCTTTCAGTCCACCATTTATCACTATGTTCAGGTGAGGGAAGTCGGCCTTTAACTGCCTGACCCGGTCGTAGTCCAGTGGCGGGATTTCCCGGTTTTCTTTCGGGCTCAGGCCACTGAGAATGGCTTTGCGCGCATGCACAATGTAGGTGTCACATCCCGATTCGGCGGTGATGCCGACAAAATCGCGCAGAAATTCGTAGCTGTCGAAGTCATCGATGCCGATTCGGTGTTTCAGGGTGACCGGCAGGGATACCGCATCGCGCATGGCTTTCAGGCCATCCCGCACCAGCGCGCCATGAGCCATCAGAATGGCTCCGATCATGCCGTTCTGAACCCGGTCGGAAGGGCAGCCGGCATTCAGATTGACCTCATCGTACCCCCATTGCTCCGCCATTCTGGCGCAGGTCGCCAGGTCTTGTGCATCGGAGCCTCCCAGTTGCAGGGCCAGGGGATGTTCGGATTCTGTATAGGTCAGGAATCGGTCACGCTGGCCATGAATCAGGGCGCCGGTGGTCACCATTTCAGTATAAAGCAGGGCATGGCGGGACAATAGGCGATGAAACTGACGACATTCACTGGTTGTCCAGTCCATCATGGGGGCTACGCTGAAGCGATGCGGGTAGGTCAAAGTCATCTCCGTGCGTGGTCAGCGTCTGGCAGACCGGTGTGCGGAAACCTAAGGCCCGCACACCGGTATTTCAGCTGTATATCATAGCCAAAAACGAATGCTGATATAACCTATGGTTGACATGACTACGGTGTAGGGGAATGCCATGACGACCATACGGCCATATGACAGGCGTACCAGAGGCGAAATGGCTGACGTCAGCAGGAACAGGAAGGCTGCCTGGCCATTTGGTGTGGCTACTGACGGCAAATTGGTACCGGTGTTGATCGCGACCGCCAGCATGTTGAACTGTTCACGGCTGATATCGCCTGCCTCCAGTGCCAGTTTGACTTCATTGATGTAGACGGTTGCCACGAAGACATTGTCGCTTATTGCCGACAACAAGCCGTTGGCCATGAAAAACATGCCGGGTTGTATAGCAACTGGCAAACTCAGCACCCAGGCGATGATAGGTGCAAAGAGGTGTTGGCTGTGAATTACGCCGACAATGGTAAAAAAAACGACCAGCAGGGCGGTGAATGGCAATGCCTCTTCAAACGCCTTGCCGATGTTGTGTTCGTCGGTAATGCCATTGAATGCAGTCAGCAACACGATAACGCTTAGACCTATCAGGCCAACCTCAGCGAGGTGAAAAGCCAGACCCATGATTAACCAGACGGCAACAATGCCCTGAACAATAAGCTTGGCGATGTCTTTGCGTGTACGTTTGGCTTGCTGGTGCTCTTCATAGTCCTCAAGAATGCTGCGTACCACCTGGGGCAATTTGGAGCCATAACCGAACCACTTTAGCTTTTCGAGCAAAACACAGGTGGTTAGGCCGGCGATCAGTACGGGCATGGAGACAGGCGCCATTCGAATGAAGAATTCTGCGAAATCCCAGCCAGCGATCCGGGCAATCAGCAGGTTTTGCGGCTCGCCCACCAGGGTGCAAACGCCGCCGAGGGCTGTGCCGACAGCGCCGTGCATCAACAAGGACCTCAAAAAGCCGCGGAACGAGTCCAGATCTTCGCGGTGCAGTTCGTCTACGCCTTCATCCATGTTGTGGTCATGATCGTGATGGAAGTGCTTCCCCGAAGCTACCTTGTGGTATACCGAGTAGAAGCCCACGGCGACGCTGATCAGCACGGCAGTTACCGTCAGTGCATCCAGGAAGGCGGACAAAAAAGCTGCAGCGCCAGAGAACGTCAGGGATAGCAATGTTTTGGAACGAATACCCAGCAGCAACTTGGTAAAAATGAACAGCAACAGGTCTTTCATGAAGTAGATGCCAGCGACCATGAACATCAACAGCATGATCACCGGAAAGTTTGTTACCGCTTCGTGGTATACGACTTCCGGGCTGGTCAGGCCAATGACAACTGCTTCGAAGGCCAGCAAACCACCGGGTTGTAACGGGTAGCACTTCAGTGCCATGGCCAATGTGAAGATAAACTGCCCGATCAGTATCCAGCCAACGATTAACGGACCGCTGTCCCCCAGACTGAATAACAGAACCGGGTTAATGACCAGGAAGGCGACGATGGTTTTCTTATACCAATTGGGGCTGTGCCCCAGAAAGTTATTAATAAAGGACTGACTAAGCGAGGTGTTCATCAGGAGCTCTTCGGGTAATGTGAAAGCGGTATTGCCACAACCCTGATGCTGCCAGTACGGGTCGCGCAAAGCGCGCCCAAAGTACCCGTTTCTGGGAGAATTTCAAGCGAGTTGTAGGAAAACAACAAACCCGGGTCGCCTTTCGGTAACCCCGGAGTGTCAGTCGTTAAGAGAAAACCTAAGGAATCGGCGCTAAATATGTGCTTTTATTAACAAAATGAGTGTGGAACACTGATGCAAGGGGTCGTTGCTGGGTATACTGGCAAAGGGAAGTCGTTTTTTACCGGTTCACTGCGCAAATGGGCTTATCATCGGTATGATGATGGTACCGGGCTGGCGGACAGTAAAACCACCCATGGAGTCGCCGCCAAGGCAGCAGGCGGTTGTTGAGCACGTCCCGTACGTGTGTCCCGCAACAAGGTTAGTGAACGATGAGTACAGCCACATCTAAGGAAGCGATCAAGACCGAGCTTGAAGCCACGCTGCAGCAGGCGCAGTCTGCGCTCGAGAGTTTTAGTTCGGACACCAGTGATCTGGTGCAGTTACAGCAATCACAGGATCTGATTGGGCAAATGCGGGGCATCTTTCAGGTGCTGGAAGAAGAGGGTGCCATTGCTCTGTGCGATGAGTTTAACGCTCTGATTAATGCCATCCCCACGGGCGAGTCCGCAGATAACGACGATGTGCGCGTCAAGCTGGATGCCATCAGTGGCGGCCTGGTGGTGCTCAGCCGCTACCTCGAATTTCTCAGTCTCGGGCAGAAAGCGATCCCCGCTGTGCTGTTGCCGACCATCAATCAGGTTAGGCGGGCGCGAGGCGTCTCCCTGCTGGGCGAAGGGCATTTTTTCCAGTTTTCCTTCAAACCCGGCAAGCCGGCGGATAGTAAAGTCTTTGAGTTTTCACCCCAGAAAATACGTCAGCTCAAGAAATTCCGTCACATGTACCAGGCTGGCCTGTTACACCTGTTGCGCGGTGAACGTACGCTGGGCGCCTTCAAATACATGGGACTGGCGCTCAACCGGATCGACCAGCTTCTGGCAAACGCTCCCTGCGCCCCGCTGTGGTGGGTCGCTTCGGGGGCACTTGAGTCAATGGCCAATCGCAGCGCCCTGATGACCGGGCCCCGCAAAATGCTCTTTGCCCAGCTCGACCGTCACCTTAAAGATCTGATCAGTCATGCGCCGAAATCGCTGAACAAGCAGCCATCGCTCGCGCTGATGAAAGAGTTTCTGTTTTTGCTGGCGATGAACCCGGCAGAAAGCCTGAGGGCCCGGCAGGTTGCCAAATATTATAATTTGCCAACGCTTGGGCAGAGCGATGACATGCTGGAAGAGCAGCGGCAAATACTGTTCAGCCCCGGTCGCAGTGTGCTTTCGAGCGTTTCCGATGCGCTGAAAGAGGATATCTCGGTCATTAAAGACACCGTAGATCAGGCGGCTCGCGGCGACAGCGGCTTTTCAGCGCGTGTGCTGCAAGAACGCATGACCAAGGTGGCGGATGTCTATGTGATGCTGGGTCTGCAAAGTCCGGCTAACGTCTTGAAACAACAGGCAAAAGTGATTGCCGGCTGGGCCGACAATGCGGCGCCGTCCAACGAACAGCTGCTGACCATCGCCGATGCCGTCCTGTACGCCGAGAGTGCCTTGTCCCGTATTTTGCAGGGCCAGCGTCAGCTGGAAGGCAGTGGTGACAACAAGGCGGCACTTGCCCAGTTGCACGATGCCCGGGTGGTCCTGATCGATGAAGCCGAGGCCGGCCTGGCCCTCGCCAAACGGGCCATCACGGCCTATATGGACTCCCAGGGGGATCGGCTGCATCTGTCGAACGTCGTGCCAACGCTCCACGGCGTAAAAGGGGCCTTTATTTTCCTCAACAGCACCACCGCCGCTGATCTGATACAGCGAGCCATCAACTACATCAGCCGGGATCTGGAAGAATCCGGCACCATGGTCGACCCCGGGCAGCTGGAGTCTTTTGCAGATGCGTTGTCGAGCCTCGAGTTCTTCCTGGAAGGCTTACTCAGCGATTCGGCCAATGAAGATATTCTGAAACTCGCCAAACACAGCCTGGCAGCGCTGTCGGTGTAACCCCATACAATGAAACTGATGACGCAATGGCCCTTATTTGCCTTGCTGGTTCTGCCAGGTCTGCTGCTGGCTTATATCGCCCTGCGCCTACTGTTGCGTCGCGGCTGGATTCGGGGCTTTATACGCGGCACTCTGGGCGTCGTGTGCCTGGTTGGGCTGCTTATCATTGGTCTCTTTATCTTTGATCTGGCGGCTTATCGCGCCTTTACCCGGGAAATGGTC
Organism: Saccharospirillum sp.; assembly: GCA_035704555.1. Taxonomy (GTDB): domain Bacteria; phylum Pseudomonadota; class Gammaproteobacteria; order Pseudomonadales; family Natronospirillaceae; genus Saccharospirillum. The sequence goes on from DASSWT010000107.1 coordinate 9,490, forward strand.
ATCGCGACGCTGTCGTTCCAGCAGCAGGGGGAGCAGGTCTACGAGGTCAGCCTGCAGACCAATCAGGATCAGCAACAGCGCACGCTGGTGTTGAACGGTGATGAATGGCAGTTGGATGCCCGCATTCTTACCTGGTCGGGTCCGCTGGTCGTGTTGGGCATGGAGCCAGTGTATCGCTTGGACCGTATAGGCGGCCGTTATCAATCGGTTGAGCGGGAATTGAATGCGCCGCGAACTGTGATTGATTTGCGGACCGATACGCTCTGGTCGGCCAGTGAGGTCAGCGACTGGTTGCCATGGATCAACGCACGCTTTGGTAGCAGCGTGTATTTGCCCATGGTCGACAACGGCTTGTTCGAGGTGGTGTTGGGGGCTCAGGGATTGGTCGCGAGACCGGTCAATGAACCGGCTCGCGAAGCGCTGGGGCAGTGGTTTTCTGATTGAGAACCCCAGACTGAAGATCAGGGTTACGCGTCAGATTACAGCGAAAACAGATCCGACAATCGGGTTGCCAGCATCATGTCGCCTTCGGTTCTCAGGCGACCGGCCATAAAGGCTTGCATGCCATTCAAATCGCCTGAAACGATTTCTTTCAGGGTCTCTTCATCCATGATCAGCGTAACCGATGGGTCCTGATGTTCACCGGATACTAACTGGCACTGGTTGTCTTTAACGATCAGGTGGTAGGTGTCGCTCTCATCGATGTTGAATTGAAAGACAACATCCAGGCCCGAAGCAGCGTCGGGGTTGAATTGCGATTCGATGTTGTTGAACAAATCTGCAGTCGAAGCCATGGTGTGTTCTCCGATAGGTGGCTGAATGACAGTGACTGGATTGTAGAGAGCTGAACAGGCAAAATCAAACGATTGTTTGAAACGTGAGTTTAACTGATGAAAAGGAGAAAACTGTGTGGGCTGAATATGGGGCATTTGTATTAAAAACCATCACCCTGGTGGTTATTCTGGTGGTCGCGCTGATCGCAATAGCCCGGGCATCGCAGGGGAGTGGTGGTGCTTCCAGGAAATCGGGCGGACGACTCCAGGTTGACAAGCTGAATGCCCGGCTGGAGTCGAGCGCCGAAAAGGTGCGTCAGATGGTGATGTCCAAAAAAGCCTATAAAGCTCACCAGAAAGCACAAAAAGCCGAGCGCAAAGCGGCTGAAAATAGGTCTTCACCGAATGTCTGGGTATTGCGATTCAAAGGGGATATGCATGCCTCTCAGGTGGATAACCTGCGCCGTGAAGTGACCGCAATCATTCAGGTGGCTGAGAGCGGTGACGAGGTGGTGCTGGTTCTTGAAAGCCCGGGTGGGGCGGTGTCCGGCTACGGCTTGGCGGCTTCGCAGCTGGTTCGGTTAAAAGAGGCCGGGCTGTCACTGACGGTCTGTGTCGACAAGGTAGCTGCCAGCGGTGGCTATATGATGGCCTGTATCGCCGATCGCATCATTGCGGCGCCCTTTGCTGTGGTTGGCTCCATCGGGGTATTGGCCCAGGTGCCGAACATTCATAAGCTGCTGCAACGCCACCAGGTTGATGTAGAGGTGTTGACGGCAGGCAAGCACAAGGCACCGATGACGCTGATGGGCGAGAAAACCGAGGAAGGCCGGGAGAAATTGCTGGAGGACCTCAAAGCCATCCATGCGCGGTTCAAAGAGCTGGTAGGGCGCTATCGCCCGCAGCTGGATCTGGCGGCAGTGACTGAAGGTGATTTCTGGCTGGCGGAAGATGCTTGCGAACTTGGGCTGGTGGATCAGTTGGAAACCAGCGATGCCTATTTGCTGGCCAAAGCGAAAGGCAGTGAGGTGGTTTCGGTTACCTGGGTTCCGCAAGTAGGGGTCGATCAGCGGCTTAAAAAGGCCTTTTCGTCATCGGTTCAGGGTGCCGTCGACTCGCTGTCGCAGCGTTATTTTCCCTGAGAGATATCGTCGTCGGTTTGATGGTTCGGGCAGTGCCTGATGGCACTGCCCGATAGCAACCCCGTTTACTGCAGGCGGGTTACGTCGACGTAAAGGGTCAGGTGCTGACCAGGCTGCAGGTATTCCTGACCAATGGTGTTCCAGTTCTGAATGTCGGCGATGCGTACGTTAAACCGGTTGGCGATCCGGTACAGGGAGTCACCGGAGCGCACCACATAGCCGACTTTACGCACCACTTCACGGCCGTTACGTACCGAGGAGCTTGCAGAGCCGCCGGTTGAAGCATCGTTGCTGACCCAGACCGCCAGCGTCTGTCCCGGGCGAATCACATCGCGGGGTGCCATGTTGTTCCAGCGAGCAAGGCTCTGCACTGTCACTCCAAACTCTCTGGAAATGTCCCAGAAGCTGTCGCCCGGCTGGACGACATAGTCGACCCGGTTCGTGTCGGAGCTGCCGGAGGAATTCTGGCGTCGCTCAAGACGCTGTTCCGCACTCATCGAGTAGGCGTTGCTACTGGCCGAAGCGGTAGGGATCATCAGGGCGTCGCCGGCGCGAATCAGGCTGCCACTGAGATCGTTGGCTTCCTGAATAATGTCGACGGTCACGCCGAAATCGCGGGCGATGGTCAGCAGGGAATCCCCTGGTTCGATGGTGTATCGCTGCCAGGCCATGCGCGAGTCCATCGGCAGGTCATCGAGACGGTCCCGAAACAGCTCGGCTTTATCAGCATGTACTAACAAGCGATGCGGCCCTTCCGGATTGGTTGCCCACTGGTTGAAACCCGGGTTCAGCAGATACAGGTCGCTCAAGTCCATATCGGCCATGGCCGCAGCCTGAGCCAAGTCTATCTGACTGCCGACATCCACGACTTCAAAGAACGGCTCGGTGCTGAGCAATGGTAATTCAATGCCATAGGTTTCCGGCGAGTGAATCAGCTTGGCCAGTGCAAACATCTTGGGCACATAGGCCTCGGTTTCCCGCGGTAAATCCAGATGCCAGAAATCCGTTGGCTTGCCTTCGGCGCGATTGCGTCGCATGGCCCGCATAACGGTACCGGGCCCCGAATTATAGGCCGCAAGCGCTAGCAGCCAGTCGCCGTCAAACATCTCGTTAAGCTGATCCAGATATTCCATGGCCGCACGGGTCGATTCGACCACATCCCGGCGTCCGTCGTACCACCAGTCCTGTTTGAGCCCAAACATGCGTCCGGTCGAGGGTATGAACTGCCACATGCCGGCGGCACTGCCATGAGAGTAGGCAAAGGGGTCAAACGCGCTCTCTACGATGGGCAGCAAAGCGAGATCGAGCGGCATGTCACGAGCTTGCAGTTCATCCACAATATGAAACATGTAACGGCCAGCTCGCTCGCTGACACGATTGAAATAGCTCTGATGACTGGCATACCAGCGTAGCTGTGAGGTAATGCGCGGGTTTTCAAGGGCCAGGTCAAACTCAAAACCACGCCGCAATGTTTGATAGAGGTCGTCCGGGTAATGAGCGTAGGGGTCATATACTGCTCGGGCTCGCAGCGTTTCTGCAGTCAGATCCGGGTCTGAGTCGAACAGGTAATCCGTTGCAGTCAGGTCGGCGAGCAGAGGATCGAAAACCGGATCCGACTCACTGTCGGTTACTTCATTCAGGGCAGAATTCTGGTCGTTTTCGACCAGAATCTGTTCGCTGACCTCGGCGGCGGGTTTCGACTCCGGCTCTGCTGATGTCTGGGAAAAAGACGAGAGTGCAGGCAATGTACTGCATCCGCTGGTGACAAAGCCTGCGACGGCCAGCGGTATCAAAAGTCGTTTAGATGCCATGAATGAATCGTTTCTTTTTTGATGCTGGGTTCGAGTTGAGCGATAATTCTATGTTGCTATGGGGTGCAGGGGCAAGTTAAGGCATAGTACCGGCAGAGGAATTGGGCTGCTTTGTGACACTGAGCATTGATCAGTAGCGCCGAAAACGGCGCTTTATGACACATTCTGACCCGCACTGATTCAAATGAGGACATTTTGGCTAAACGGATAGGTTTCAGATTCAAACAATGGCTTCGAGCCGGGCCTCCGTCCGTTGCTATCCAGGAATCAGCCCTGCACGAGTGGTACAACACACCCATGGGCGGCCGACTGGTTGAAGTTGAACGACAACTGGTTGCCCGTGCACTATCGGGCCGCTTTGGGACGCATCTGGTACAGCTGGATTCCGGTTTACACGAGCCCCTGTTTGAACCACGCCTCTATGGGTGTGGCCTGTTGATGACGCAACTGGACAACCGGGCCCCTTGCCCGAGTGTGCGGGGCGATGCAGAGGCCCTGCCATTTGAGCCGGAAAGTCTGGATGCCCTGATAATGCACCACACTCTGGATCAGTGTGATAACCCCTACCAGGCGGTCCGTGAGGCGGCGCAGACATTGCGCCCCGGTGGGATCATGGTGATTGTCGGCTTTAACCCCTATTCGACCTGGGGGCTTCGGGCCCTGTTCAGTCGTGCGCACTCGGGTCTCTGGCGCAGCAGGTTCATTGGTAGCAGTCGGGTATCAGACTGGATGCAATTACTGAACTTTGAACTGGAGCGCTCCGAGAAGCACGGCTTTATGTCACCCTTCTCCAGGCCTGGCTGGCTGGCGCGTCTGAGATTTTTGGGCCGGCTGCAAAAGGTGGTGTTACCGGTCACCGGGTCAGTGTATTTGCTGGTTGGCAGCAAGCAGGTTCCCGGCAGAATCAATGGTCGGGCCCGGTGGCGCGCGAAACCCATTCTGGAATCCGGGTTGGCCGGTCGAACCATCAGGAAACAACATGAGCAACAGTGAGCAATCCGGGCAGTCCGTCGTGCTTTATACCGATGGTGCCTGTCGTGGCAACCCCGGCCCGGGTGGCTGGGGTGTCCTTATGCAATACGGTGCCAAACGCAAGGAGCTGTTTGGCGGCGAAGACCAGACCACCAATAACCGTATGGAGCTGATGGCCGCTATCGCCGGGTTGGAGGCCCTGAAACGGACCTGCCAGGTCGATCTCTATACCGATTCGCAGTACGTTCGTAAAGGCATTACCGAGTGGATACATGGCTGGAAAAAGAACGGCTGGAAAACCTCGGCTAAAAAAGACGTGAAGAACCGGGATTTATGGCAACGTCTGGACGAAAGCATCGCGCGGCACCGCGTTAACTGGCACTGGGTGAAAGGCCATGCCGGTCACCCTGGAAACGAACGGGCCGATGCACTCGCAAATATGGGTATAGACCAGCGCAGCGCCCGGGCCTGAGTACGCCCGGTTCCAGAGCATACAACCCTAACCAGAACCTGATTGAATGAGATTCATAGCGCCATGAGACAAATCGTACTGGATACAGAAACCACAGGCTTAAGTCCCAACAAGGGTGATCGTATTGTGGAGGTCGGGTGCGTGGAGCTGGTGGATCGCAAGCTGACCGGCCGGCATTTTCACTACTACATTAACCCCGAGCGCGATATTCCCGAAGAAGTCATTGCCGTTCACGGTATTGATAACGAGAAAGTAAAAGACGCACCCAAATTCCGTGACATTGCCCAGGAGTTCTGGGATTACGTTCATGGTGCTGAGCTGGTTATCCACAATTCAGCCTTCGACATGGGCTTTTTGCAGATGGAATATAACCGTCTGGTCGATGAGGGTTTTACTCAGTTTGGGCAGCTCAAAGAGGTTTGCGGAGTACTCGATACCCTGAAGCTGGCGCGGGAAAAGCATCCGGGTGCCAAGGCCTCGCTGGATGCATTGTGCAAACGCTACGGCATCGATAACTCACACCGCACCCTGCACGGCGCCTTGCTTGACTCGGAAATCCTGGCCGATGTTTATTTGCTGATGACCGGCGGGCAGACCGCGCTGATACTGGATGATGAAGAAGAGGGCAATACCGAGCAGGTCAGTTTTGATGCCAGTGCCGTTATTGCCTCAAACCAGCCACTCAAGCGTGTGCGGCCAACTGCGGAAGAACAGGCTGCGCATCATGAGATGATGGCTGCCATTGAAAAAGCAGCCGGTAAGACGCCGCTGTGGCTTGAATTGGCCGGTAAAGGCAATTGAGAACCAGCCAATTCATACTAGAGCGTTCGCTGCACTCGTTTTAGTGCAGCGAACGCCGGATCACGCCTACGTACAAGCCTTCGATGGCAAAATCCTGTTGGGTTAAATCAACTTTGATCGGCTCGAAGTCTTCATTTTCCGGATAAAGCGTGACAGTCTGACCGTTGCGCTCGTAGCGTTTAACCGTGACATCGTCGCCAACCCGGGCCACGACGACATCGCCATTGCGGACCTGGTCGGTTTTATGGACAGCGATGAGGTCGTCTTCCAGAATGCCCATGTTTTTCATGCTCAGCCCCTGAACCTGCAGCAAAAAGTCGGCTTTGGGGCTGAATAACGTAGACGGCAGACTGAGGAACTCCTCGATCTGCTCTTGCGCCAGGATGGGTTCGCCGGCCGCGACCCGACCTACAACCGGAAGACCGGACTCGGGCTCTTCAGGCAAGCGAATGCCACGCGATGCGCCGGGAATGATTTCGATGGCGCCTTTGCGGGCCAATGCCTTGAGATGCTCCTCAGCGGCATTGGGGGACCGGAAACCCAGTTGGCTGGCAATTTCTGCCCGGGTAGGGGGGTAGCCGGTTTCCAGCATGTGGTCTTTCACGAGATCGAGAACTTGTTGTTGACGAGCCGTCAGTTTAAACATAATGTCGCCCTGTTTTTATATACAGTAGCTGTGATTATATACAGCCTGTGGTCGCTGTAAAGGATTCTCTGGTTTGAAAAGTAGCAGTCAATACTTCCCGGTCGCGTTGCTGAGTGCTGAATACAAAGAGGGCATCTATGAAGATGTCTATTCGCTCAAGCCCAACACCAGCACCGACAACACGGTAGAGATTGCCCTGGTGAGGCTGCATTCCGAGCAAATATCGCGCGGCCACCCGCTGCTGCTGGTGCATGACGCTTTTTCCAACCACTGGCAATGGCTCGATTACGGCGTGGGCGGCGTAGCCGGCGCTCTGGTTCGGGCAGGGTACGATGTCTGGCTGATGGACTGGCGCGGTCATGGTCTGTCATCCCGCAATCAACGGCCAGCGCTCAATACACTGGACGCCATGGCCGAGTTCGATTTGCCACCGGTCATTCAGTTCATCGAAGAAAAAACGGCCCAGTTACCCACACTGATCAGCCAGGGGTATGGTTGCGAGATGCTGTTGCAACACGCGGCGGTGCGGCAATATCCGGCCAATGTCGTGCTTTTGGATGCTGCACCCATCTGGCCGCGTCGGGTGTTTTGGATCCCCGGGGTTAAGGCCTGGCGCCGATTGCGTCTTGGTTGGCGGCGATGGCACCGTAAAGAAGGGCGTGAAGAGATTGAACCGGCAACCCTGTTTCGGCAGTTGTTGCGGCGGCAGGGTTGGTTTGGGCGCTGGCGGGCCTATGATCAGGCATTAATGAAGCCCCGGGTGAAAGCCATTGAAAACCGCCTGTACTGGGTTGTGTCGGCGCAGCTAGTTGATTCTGGGCTCAAACGACTGGGTATGGACCCATCAAGGGTGATTTCCGGCGCCGGCGCAAAGGACTGGCTGGCGCTGATGTCAACCATCAGCCCAACTCGTGCGCCGTTGAAACGGGAACGAACCGGGTAGGGAGTATGTTAGGCCCGTCCCCCGCGTTTTTGACACGGGGTCCGGACTGGCTTCTGCTCAGGCGCCGGTACGGCCTGGCAGAATGTCTTTCAGTTTGGTGTGCATGGAGCGCAGCAACAGTTCTGTCGTTGACCAGCTGATGCAGGCATCGGTCACCGAGACGCCGGGTTTCAGCTGAGACAGATCGTCCGGAATACTCTGGTTGCCTTCCTCCAGATTGCTCTCGATCATTAATCCGATAATGGACTGGTTGCCCTCGAGAATCTGATTGGCGACATTGTCGGCTACCAGAGGCTGCAGTGCGTGGTCCTTGTTGGAGTTGGCGTGTGAGCAATCGACCATGATGTTGGTGGGCACACCGGCTTTGCGCAGCGTGGCTTCGCATTGGGCCACACTGACGGAATCGTAGTTCGGCTTGCCGTTGCCGCCGCGCAACACCACATGCCCATAGGCGTTCCCTTTGGTGTGAATGATCGCGACCTGGCCTTCCTGGTTGATGCCCAGAAAGCGGTGCGGCGAGGAAACCGACTTGAGCGCGTTAATCGCGACGTCCAGGCTGCCATCGGTGCCGTTCTTGAAGCCAACGGCCGAGGACAGGCCGCTGGCCATTTCGCGGTGTGTCTGACTTTCTGTTGTCCGGGCGCCGACGGCCGACCAGCTGATCAGGTCTTGCAGGTATTGGGGGGAGATCGGATCCAGTGCTTCGGTTGCTGTCGGCAGGCCCAGGTGGGCAATATCCATCAGCAGCTTGCGACCAATGTGAAGGCCGTCTTCAATTTTAAAGGAGTCGTTCAGATAGGGGTCGTTGATCAGACCCTTCCAGCCTGTTGTGGTGCGGGGTTTTTCAAAATACACGCGCATGATGATCAGCATGGATTCACTGACTTCATCACTCAGCGCTTTAAGGCGTTTGGCGTAATCGATGGCCATGGCCGGATCGTGGATGGAGCAGGGGCCGATAACGACGATGATGCGAGGATCTTTGCGATCAAGAATATTACGCACCGCGTCGCGGCCGTTGTTAATAACGGTGGCGGCTTCTTCTGTTACCGGAATGTCGGCTTTCAGGGCATCCGGTGTGAGTAGAATTTCCTGGCTTTCTACGTTTAAGTTCGCTAATGCTTGCATGATAACGCTAAGACTCTCGTTGGTGGCTCGTTCCAGAATGGGGGTTTGTCAGGCCGCCGGCGGGTGTAACCCCCGCCAGGGTAGGCCTGACCATGACCGAATGATAAGTAAGTAAAGAATAAAATACAACCCGTAAAGAAAAGGATACAGTTTAGTGGTAGCTCGTTCAAAAAGTAAGAAAAAACAACATCCCTGGTCGGGGTTGTTTGGTGGTGTTGTCATTATTGTGTTGCTGGCGGGCGGCATGGGAATGGCACTGGAAGAAATGGCGGCCGGTAAGGGTGAGTTCCGGCGTACCGTCTGGGACCGGATTACCGGCAAGCCGGCGATACCTGAGGGCAGGGCGCAGGTCAGCGTGCAGCTGGCGGTGGAAATCTGCCGTCAGCGCGTATCCGGCCAACTGGGCAATGAATTATTGCAGACAAGCTTTGATCAGCGCTCCTCGCGCTACAGCACCGACCTGCAGGTGCACACCGTCTTTCTGGATCTCACCCTGCAAGGGCGTGAGCGTGATGACATCTACGCCCGCTGCGATGTATCGGCCGTTAATCGGTTAATACTGGAGTACCGTCTGCAGAATTATGGAAACATGTTTTGGGGGTAAGCAGGCCAGTTGGCGTGTTGAAATCCGCTCTGGAGATGGTGCCGTGGACGGCTCAAAATATTATGCAAAAAAAGAATAATTGAACATCTTTATATAACCTGATAGAAATTGTGCTGTGTGATACGGATAACTCGCCTGTGAGCAGGGTGGCCCCGGCACACACTAGCAAGATGACAACAAGAAAAGGTCCTGACGTCAGTCAGGGCCATATCGGGCGGATTTAAGGGGAGCTCTATGAAGTTGCAGCAATTGAGATACATCTGGGAAGTAGCTCATCACGATTTAAACGTATCGGCAACAGCACAGGTTTTGTATACCTCGCAACCTGGCATCAGCAAGCAAATACGGCTCCTTGAAGATGAACTCGGCATTGAAATATTCGCCCGTTCAGGCAAGCACCTGACCCGCGTTACACCAGCCGGTGAGGCGGTGCTAAAAGTTGCCGGCGAGATACTGCGCAAGGTCGACTCGATCAAGCAGATCGCGCAGGAACACAGCGATGATCGCCAGGGCAGCCTGAGCCTGGCGACCACTCATACCCAGGCACGCTATGCCTTGCCGCAGGTGATTGACGGTTTCATACGCGACTTTCCTGACGTATCGCTGCACATGCACCAGGGTACGCCGGTGCAAATTGCTGAAATGGCGGCGGACGGCACCGTTGATCTGGCCATCGCGACCGAAGGGATGGAGCATTTTTCAGACCTGGTCATGATGCCCTGCTACCGCTGGAACCGCTCTATCGTGGTGCCCAGGGAGCACCCTCTGGCAAAACGCACCCAGATTACACTTGAGGATGTTGCGGCTTATCCGATCGTGACCTACGTCTTCGGGTTTACCGGTCGTTCCAAACTGGATGAAGCTTTTCTGGAGCGTGGCCTGACGCCCAAGGTGGTGTTTACCGCGGCCGATGCTGACGTCATCAAAACCTACGTCAGGTTGGGTTTGGGCGTGGGGATTCTCGCGCATATGGCGATAGATCCGGAGCAGGACCGGGATCTGGTCAGCCTGGATGCCAGCCACCTGTTTGAAGCCAGCATCACCAAGATCGGGATTCGCAAGGGAACCTTTATTCGTGGGTTTATGTACCGCTTTATTGAGCGTTTTGCGCCCCATCTGAGCAAGTCAATCGTCGATGAAGCCATGGCAACCACAAGTCGCCATGAGCTGGATGAGCTGTTTCAGCACACCCAGTTACCCACCTACTGACACCCGGTTACCCAAGCATCGCATCAGCGCCTTGCTGGTGTGATGCAGCCACCCTTACTCGGCAAACGGCAGCGCGCCTGGTTTCCCGCCCGCATGCAGGCCGCACTCTTTCTGTGTGGCTTCTTCCCACCACCACCGGCCTTCGCGTTCATGCTGGCCCGGCAACACCGGGCGGGTGCAGGGTTCACAGCCGATGCTGATGAAGCCGCGTTCATGCAGCGGGTTGTAGGGGATTTCCATCATTCGAATGTAATTCCAGACCTCGGCCGAAGACCAGTTCGCCAGCGGGTTGTACTTGTACAGGTGCTCGCCGCGGCCTTTAAACCGGTCGTCACGCTGAACACTGGGCACTTCGGCTCGGGTGCTCGGGCTCTGGTCCTTGCGTTGTCCGGTCACCCAGGCGTCGAGGCCGCTAAGGGCCCGTTCCAGGGGTTCAATTTTGCGGATGCCACAACATTCCTGGTGGCCGTCCTGGTAAAAACTGAACAGGCCTTTCTCCTGCACCAGCTTCTGCAGCGGTTCTGCCTGTGGCGAATAGAGTTCAATCGGCAGGTCGTAGTGATTGCGCACCTGATCGATAAACCGGTACGTTTCGGGGTGCAGACGACCGGTATCCAGCGTAAACACCCGGGGCGACTGGGTAAGTTTGCTCAGCATATGGACCAACACCACATCTTCAGCCCCGCTGAACGAGACGGCAATGCGTTCGTGATTGTCGAGCGCGCGTTTGAGGATGTCGCGGGGCGACATCCCGGATAATTCCAGATTCAATTCAGTCAGATTCATGGTCGGCACGGAGGTCACGGTGAAGCGGCGACTCTACCAGCTCGCGCGGGATTCGTTAAATAACCGCATCTCATAAGGTTATGTTGCCGGTGGCGGAGCGTTCCTGGCCTGGGCGTGATTTCGTGGAACTGTTCCACGTGGAGCTATGGTTGTGGAACAAAAAATGATCAGTTGCGAATGTGCCAAACGGGGTCCTGGCTGAACGGGCAATACTGCCATTCAGTTTATGCCGTTGTCTTCTTTCTGCCAGCCCAGTACCGTTAGCGTCTTACTACTCAAGTTTCGGAGTTCGGGTTTGCCTTGGTGCCAAGAATCCGTGTCCGGCACTGGGTATGCCTATCTGGGGCCGGCGTGAACCCGTCCTTGGGGCCTAGACTTCGGCATCCATGCCTCAGACTTCCCCAGATAGGCATACCCGGCACCTGACACTCAGTTGGTTGCGAACTCCGAAACTTGAGTTACTAGACTTTCATATCACTAGGATGAACGAACTGTGGAACTAGCCTGCCTCGACCTGGAAGGGGTCCTTATTCCTGAAATCTGGATTGCCTTTGCGGAAAAAACCGGCATTGATGCCCTGAAAGCAACCACCCGTGATATCCCGGATTATGATGTGCTGATGAAACAGCGCCTGCAGATCCTTGATGACCACAATCTGGGGCTGAATGAAATTCAGGCGGTCATCGCCGAGCTTGAACCGCTGCCCGGCGCCCGGGAATTCGTTGGCTGGCTACGGGAGCGGTTTCAGGTGGTTATTCTGTCAGACACCTTTTACGAATTTGCCGCGCCGCTGATGCTCCAGTTGGGTTACCCGACCCTGTTTTGCCACCGGCTTGAGGTGGATGGCAGCGGGAAGGTGCTGGACTATGTATTGCGCCAGCCTGATCCCAAGCGAGCGTCCATTAAGGCGTTTCATGGCCTGAATTTCCGCTGCATTGCAGCCGGCGATTCCTATAACGATACCACCATGCTGGGTGAGGCCGATGCTGGCATTCTGTTCAATGCACCGGCGAACGTGATTGCCGAGTTTCCCCAGTTTCCCGCCGTTACCGGTTATGACAACCTCAAAGCTGCTTTTCTGCAGGCGAGTAACCGGGTTTTACCGGCCTGAGGCATTCCCCAGAGCGTTGAGAATGTGCGCCACCTTGGTGGCGCTTTCATCGTATTCGTCGCCAGCGACACTGTCGGCGACGATGCCACCGCCTCCCGAGCACATCAGCTGGTTCGGGGTTCTCAGCAGCGAACGAATCAGAATGTTACTGTCGAAGGCACCGCTGTCGCTCAGCCAGAAGGCGGTACCGCAGTAGGGGCCGCGTGCACACACCTCCAACTCATCGATGATCTCCATGGCCCGGCGTTTAGGGGCCCCGGTTATGGAGCCGCCGGGAAAGGCATCGCGCAGAACGTCTAGCGGTGTGGCATTGGCAGCCAGTTCGGCGGTTACTGTACTAACCAGGTGATGAACATTGCTAAATGCCACGGGTTCGCACAGTTTCGGTACCTTTACGCTGCCAACCTGCGCATTGCGCGACAGGTCGTTGCGCAGCAGGTCGACGATCATCAGGTTTTCAGCCCGGTCTTTTTCGCTGTTTTCCAGCTCCCGCGCCAGTTGCCGGTCTGCTTCGGGGGTGGCCCCTCTGGGGCGCGTGCCCTTAATCGGTTGCGTGGTGATGTGCCCGTTGGCGATGGTGATAAACCGCTCGGGCGATACGCTCATCAGGGTATGGTTATCGGCCCGGTGATACACCGAGTAGGGGGCCTGAATGCGGTCGATCAGGTGGCTGTAGAGCGACCAGTCCAATACCTCGGTGGCAATGTCGGCGTACCAGGGGCGCGTCAGGTTGGCCTGATAGATATCCCCGGCCAATATGTATTCCTTAAGCGTTGCAAACCGCTGCTCGTAGGCTTCACGACTCATTCCCGAACGCCAGCTAACCGGCGCTATGTTGGGTTCTTTTTGGGTAACCGGCGGTTGTTCACGCCATCCCCGGTACCAGGTCATCAACCGCTCTTTGAGTGACTCACCGAGACGGTCAGACAAGCAAAGCCAGGTGCGCTGGTGCTGGTGGTCAAACACCAGGCTCCAGTTGTACCGGTCGATGCTGGCCAGACTGGTCGGGCTCGGGTGGCGGCTGGTCAGGCCTTGCAGAGCGTAACCGGCCTCGTAATTCAGGTGTCCTGCCAGACCGGAGCTAAAGGGCAGGTCGGTTTCAATGGAGGGGCTGGGTTGCTGATCAGCCAGCCAGCCCAGAAAGTCGGTGGTCTCGATGCTCTCAGTCCGGCCCTGGTGTGAACGCTGAATCTGTTGGTTCGCCAGCAGTCGATATCGGGTATCAGGCCAGGCTGAACACCACTCCCAGCGGTGACCTTTACGAACCGGATGGCCGGAATGAAACCAGATGGCACCGGGTTCATTCGCAAGTGATGCAAAGTAGGGCCGGGCGGTCTCTGTGTAGGGGAGTTCCAGACGTTGCAAAGTGTTCACTTCTTCATAAATGAGCCGGCGGTATTCTAGCGATATTGTGTCGAAAGTCCTGCCTGCACCGCGGTTTAGTGAAAAATCTTCTGTAATGAATCGATTACCCGGGTGAAAAAGGCTGGATTCACCCCCTCCTGAACACTGAAAGTTGACCGAGTTCACAGAACGGGAGCACCATCAATACTCTGTTAGGGTACTACTAGGGTAACGCTAGGGTACTACGCTCTGAATAATAAAAACCCCAATCAGGAGTGAAACATGAGCACCGTTCTCGTTATCGATGCGGCCTGTGACTTGCCGCAGAAATTCATCGATGACCGCAACATCAAGGTGTTGCCGATTGCCATTCGGGTCGACGACCAGACCTATACTGATGTCAAGGATGCTCAGAAACTGGCTGATTTTTACGCCAAAAACCTGCTTGGGCGTAATCATGACGCCGAGTCCATCCCCTACAGCAGCGAGCAAATCGAGCAGCTGTTTCTGGAGGAGCTGGTCGCCCAGTATGACTTTGCCCTGGTGCAAACGGTCAGTCGAAAACGCAGTCCAATCTACGACAACGCGACCAGGGCCTCACATGCCATCCTGAGCAGTTACCACGATATCCGCGAGGCCGCTGGACGAGAGGGAAACTTTGGCATGAGGATCATGAACTCGGGCACCCTGTTTTGTGGTCAGGGTGTGCTGGCCGCCTTCACCAGCGATATGATCGAGCGAGGCAAGGCCAAAAACGAAATTCTCAAGCTCGCAGATGCCATGCGCCAGCGTATCTATGCTTACCTGGTGGCTCCGGATGTGTACTACATTCGGGAGCGGGCACGGAAGAAAGGGGATGAGAGTGTCGGGATACTGACCGCCCTGGTCGCCAAATCGCTGGATATCGTGCCGATATTGTCCGCACGCGGGGACGACACCTTTCCGGTCGCCAAGGGGCGTGGTTTTGGCACCAGCGTCGACCGGTTAATGCGTTATGCCATTCGCCGGATTGAGCATGGATTGCTGACCCCCTATGTGGTGGTGTCGATTGCAGGTGATCTGGCCGGTCTTCATGACCATGAGGGCTTCAAGGCGCTGGAGGCCGTCGCCGTCAAGCAGGGCGTCACGGTGCTCAGTTGCGTTATGGGGCTGACTGGCGGTCTCAACGTTGGCCCGGGCAGTATATGCGTCGCCTTTGCGGATGAAGACCATGAGTTCGATGGGTAACCGGTAATGTGTCTCATCCGACATCGTCCCGGCCCCGGGTGTTACTGTATTTTTTCAGATGCAATTAATAAGGCGGGTTGTTCGTTCATTATTCTTTTTTAAAGTTGATCAAAATCGGGAAGACAAGTAAGCGCCGGTCACCTATTCTGAACAGGTAGCCATTGCAGGGAGGTATCGCCCAAGTAATCCCGTCCGGGGCCCCGGTCAGGCTTGTTTGCCGGGTAGTCCGGTTCTCCGGGAAATTGTTCATTCAGTTAGTCAGCTACCGTCCGGGCAGCCAGGTCACCAGAATGGCTGTCGCGCAGGAGCGGCCCCGACGCTCCTCTGTCCCGACCAGGAGAGGTTATGCACGCATCAGCTCGTGAAGGTTCCAACCCGAAAATCTACGCTCTTGATACCAACGTCCTGATCCACGATCCCAATGCCGTATTTAACTTTGAAGAACACCAGGTTCTGGTACCGATGGTGGTGCTGGAAGAGCTCGATAAACTGAAAGTAGGCAGTACGGCGCTGGCCGCCGATGCTCGCCAGTCGGTACGCACCATCGATAGCATTCTTGGCGACGCCACGCCGCGCCAAATCATGGAAGGTGTCGGTATTAACCGGCAGCATACCCAGCAAAGCATGGGCCGATTGAGCATTATGATGCCGAAGGATCCATCGGTGTCCATTCTGCCTGAGCACAGTAACGACAACCGCATCATCAATGATCTGCTGGCGTTGCAGGCCCAGCATCAGGATGCGGAAGTCGTGCTGGTTACCAAAGACATCAATATGCGACTCAAGGCCCGGGGCAGCGGTCTGCAGGCAGAGGATTATCACAACGATCAGCTGATCTCGGATATCGACAGCCTAACCACCGGGTACCACAATCTGGAGGGCAGTTTCTGGGAGCAGGTTGAAGCGGTGGCACCACAGAACATTCGTGGTGAGCGTTACCATGTGCTCGAACGGTCGGTGCTTGAAGAAGTGCTGGGCGAAGCCTTCTACGCCAACCAGTTCTTTTACGACCAGAAAGAGTTTGTTGGTCGCATTCACCGCGTTGAAGACACTCATGTATCCATCGAAATGCTCAATACCGGGGTATTGATGCGCCAGAAAGCCTGGGGCATGGTGCCGCGCGACCTGTTCCAGGCTATGGCCATGTACCTGTTGTTTGACCCGGAAATTGATCTGGTTGCACTCAATGGTGCCGCCGGCAGCGGCAAAACCATGCTGGCCCTGGCCTGTGCGCTGGAACAAACCATGGAGACCAAGCAGTACAAGCGAATCATTGCCACACGCAGCACCCGCGGGTTGGATGAAGACATTGGTTTCCTGCCGGGAACCGAAACCGAGAAAATGCAGCCCTGGCTCGGTGCCTTCACCGATAACCTTGAAGCCCTGCACGCCGAGGATTTCGATCCGGGCAGCAGCCAGGACTTTGTAGGGGCCAAGGTTCCCATTCAGTTCAAGAGCTTGAATTTCGTGCGTGGTCGCAGCTTTCAACAAAGCATCATGATCGTCGATGAAGCCCAGAACCTGACGCCCCATCAGATCAAGACCATCATTACCCGGGCCGGGCAGGGCACCAAGGTGGTGTGTCTCGGTAATCTGGCTCAGATCGACACGCCTTATCTCGGGCCCACCAGCTCAGGGCTGACGTACATGAGCGAGCGGTTCAAGGGCTTCGAACATGGTGGCTCGATCACTCTGGAAGGCGTAGCGCGTAGCCGGCTGGCAGCCTATGCCGAGTCGCACCTGTAGTTATAGGTATACCTGCAGCAACCCAATCAGTCTGTCCGGGCCTTGTGCCCGGAATGCTGACAAAAAAGTGACATAGTGCTTTTATCCGATTGGGTTGAGCCGTATTATTGGCGACTGTGGGTGTATTGGCTTTTTAGTGGTCCGGTTCTTTCGGGATCAGCCATTTGGTGTTGCAGCTCTTCTGCCGCTACCGCAGGTTAGCGCAATACCGACGCCACAGTATTCCAGGACGGACAAAACCTCAGGATGAGCTTTGCAGTTAACGATTGAGGTGGGTGCGTGATCCAGGTAATCGTGGTTGACGATCATGATCTAGTGCGGATGGGGCTTGTTCGGTTGCTGGGTGACGCTGATGGCATAGAAGTCATCAAGCAGGGTGCCAGCGGCGAAGACGCCATTCGACTTGCCAAGGAGCATGAGCCGGATGTCATCATGATGGACGTACGGATGCCCGGCATTGGCGGCATCGAAGCGACTCGCAAGATCCATCGCCAGTTTCCCGATATCAAAATCATTGCGGTGACTGCCTGTGGCGATGACCCTTTTCCCGCTCGTCTGTTGCAGGCCGGTGCCGCTGGCTACCTGACCAAAGGCGCCTCTTCCGAGGAGATGGTGCTGGCGGTGCGTACTGTGGTTGCCGGTCAGAAATATCTGGCGCCCAATGTGGCCCAAAAGCTGGCGCTGCAGAATGTCGGGGCGGGTGGGTCGCCGTTTTCAGAGTTATCTGACCGGGAAATGCAGATTGCGACGATGATCTGCTCCTGCAAAAAAGTTCAGGAGATTTCCGACAAGCTGTGCCTGAGTCCAAAAACCGTCAATACTTACCGCTATCGGATATTTGACAAGCTCGGAATCTCCAGTGACGTTGAACTGACGCATCTGGCCATTCGTCATGGCATCCTGGAACCCAACGAGATGGTATAATCCTGGCTATGCCAGAGACGACGCAACCTTTCGACCATAAAGCCTACCTGAAACATCTGACGGCCCGCCCCGGTGTCTATCGTATGTACGATGCTGACGGCCAGCTGTTGTATGTGGGCAAAGCCAAGAACCTGAAGAACCGGGTATCGAGCTATTTTCGCAGCCGGGGGCTGACCAACAAGACCCTGGCCCTGGTGGCGCGTATTCAGCGCATTGACACCACCGTCACTCACAGTGAAACCGAGGCGCTGCTGCTTGAACAGACGCTGATCAAGCAGCACAAACCGCCTTACAACATTCTGTTAATTGACGACAAATCCTACCCCTATATCCGACTGACCACCGAGCACGATTCGCCCGGGCTCTATGTTCACCGCGGGGCTCGGCGGGGCAAGTCGGAGTATTTTGGCCCCTTTCCCAATGCCAGTGCGGTGCGTGAATCTCTGGCTATTCTGCAAAAAGCCTTCAAAGTGCGGCAGTGCAAGGACAGCGTGTTTGCGAATCGACAGCGCCCCTGTTTGCAGTACCAGATCAAACGCTGCAAGGCGCCGTGCGTTGGCTTTGTCAGTGAAGAGGAGTACCAGGCGGATCTTGAGAAAACCCGGGCCTTTCTGCAGGGCAAGAACCAGACCCTGATTCAGACGCTTGAACTGGAAATGGACACGGCGGCAGCCAATCTGGATTTTGAAAACGCAGCTGAAGTTCGTGACCAGCTATTGGTTTTGCGCAAGGTGCAGGAGCAACAGTACGTCTCCAGTGACCGCGGTGATGTGGATGTGTTCGCGCTGGAATCCACGGATCTTGGCATCTGCGTCCACTACCTGATGATTCGTCAGGGACGGTTGCTCGGCAGTCAGAGTTACTTTCCAAAGCCTGGCATTGAAGAAGAACCGGCGACCATCATGCTCAGCTTCCTGGGGCAGTATTATTTCGGGCGCACGCACGATGACTGTCCGCAAAGTGTGGTGCTGAATGTTCCGGTAACCGACAAAGACTGGCTCGAGGCCGCACTCTGTGAACATTTTGGTCGCAAGATCACGCTGAGCAGTTCGGTGCGCGGGCGCAATGCGCGCTGGCTGGAACTGGCCCAGACCAATGCCCGCGAGCAACTGCAGCAGCGCATCAGCCATCGACAGCAAGTGGTCCAGCGTTTTGAGGCGCTGCAGCAGGCGCTGGAATTGGAAGAAATGCCCGAGCGCATTGAGTGTTTTGACATCTCCCACAGCTCGGGCGAGGCCACGACGGCCTCCTGTGTCGTTTTCGATCAGAACGGCCCCAATAAGAGTCTCTATCGCAAGTTCAACATTGAAGGCGTAACCGCCGGGGATGACTACGCCGCCATGTCCCAGGCAATTGAGCGGCGTTACAGCCGACTGCAAAAAGAAGAGGCCAAACTACCGGACCTGCTGATCGTCGATGGCGGTAAAGGCCAGATGAAGATGGCCCGAGAGGTGATGGATGAACTGGGCGTTGCCATTCCCTTGCTGGGTATCGCCAAGGGGGAAACTCGCAAACCCGGACTGGAAACCTTGTTTTTCGAAACGCCGGACAAAGTAATACAGTTACCGAACCATGCGCCGGCCCTGCATTTAATTCAGCACATTCGGGATGAGGCACATCGTTTTGCGATCACCAGCCATCGTGCCCGGCGCGGCAAGGCCAGGGTTGGGTCGCTGTTGGACGAGATTCCAAATGTCGGCCCCGGCCGCCGCAAAGCGTTGATTCGGCATTTTGGCAGTGCCCAGGGCGTGAAGGCAGCCAGTCAGGAAGAGATCGCCCGGGTTAAAGGGGTATCCCGGGCGCTGGCTGAATCAATTTACGAGTTTCTGCACAGTCGCTGAGTCGGAAAAGTGAAAAAAGTACCAGCCAGCGTCCGGCAATGGTTTACAGTGTGGAACAAAGCTGGAATCCTTCCGCCCCATTGGACGCTGAGCGAGACACTGTTGGTCCGCATCATTAAAGGAAGGCTATGAACATACCCAATTTACTAACGTTGTTCAGGATTCTGATGATTCCTGTCGTCGTTGTAGTTTATTACATGCCGCAAAGCTGGTCGTTCCTGCTGGCTGCCATTATTTTCACCGCTGCGGCAGTGACCGACTGGGTCGACGGCTACCTGGCCCGAAAGCTGGGCCAGATGACGCCTTTTGGTGCCTTCCTGGACCCGGTGGCCGATAAGCTTATCGTCGCGGCCGCTCTGGTCGTGTTGGTAGAGAGCCACAGCAGTATCTGGATGACCGTGCCGGCGGTAGTGATCATCGGCCGGGAGATCGTTATTTCCGCACTGCGTGAATGGATGGCCGAACTGGGCAAACGCGCCAGTGTGGCCGTCAATATGCTGGGTAAAATCAAAACCACGCTGCAAATGGTCGCCATCGTCATACTACTGACTCAGGACCCTGCCATGCGCACCGCGCTGTCTGCCGAATGGCTGGCTAACCTGGGCCTGCTGGCATTGCAGGTCTCGGCCGTACTGACCCTGTGGTCGATGATTGTCTACCTGCGCGCCGCCTGGCCTGAACTGCGACCCAAGATGTAATCAACCGGGCACTGAAGCGACGCGCAAATACCACCCAAAGTCGGCTAAGTGCCTAAATTGTAAAGAAAAATAATTGACGCCCCAGAAACGAATGCTTAGAATGCGCGCTCGTTGATTGGGGTTGAGGCAGTTGTTTTAACCCAAACTCAATGAAAAGCGGGAATAGCTCAGTGGTAGAGCACAACCTTGTCCGAGGTTGGGGCGGGACGCGCAGTCTCGCGAGTTCAGGCTTCGAAGAAGCCTCAGTCAACCGGGCAGTGTTGGTGCATTACCATTGGTAATGAAGTGAAGCGGGAATAGCTCAGTGGTAGAGCACAACCTTGCCAAGGTTGGGGTCGCGAGTTCGAATCTCGTTTCCCGCTCCAATTGAAGCGCGACCCGAGGGTCACGACCGGGATGCCGGCCATCGGTATGCCGACCAGTTGATTCTCGTTTCCCGCTCCGAGTTAAAATGCCTTTCTACACAGGCAAGCCTGTAAAGGCTGGATGGCAGAGTGGTCATGCAGCGGACTGCAACTCCGTGTACGCCGGTTCGATTCCGACTCCAGCCTCCACTTCCTCACTCAGAAGTGGCTATACAACCCTATCCAGGGTTCTGCAGTATCCGCGGCCATCGTGACCGCAATGACACAGTCCTCGATTCGCCCGGATGGTGAAATTGGTAGACACAAGGGACTTAAAATCCCTCGGCCATTGCGGCCGTGCCG
>DASSWT010000010.1:0-24412 GCA_035704555.1 Saccharospirillum sp.
ACACCCGATCATGATCTTTGGCCCGTCCGACCTTGTTACCAACAGCGTAACCTTCACCCTGAGTAATGGCGAGCCTGCCGAACAGCTCTCCTTGCGTGGCGGCTCGGTTTTAGTGATCAGTGCAACGGCGCTGGCACTGTACAAAGACGAAGCCGCCGTGGGCGACCCGCTGGGTAATGGCCTGATCGCCCTGACTGACTTGTCCCAAGCATCACCTCTCACCCACCGGGACGGGCATTTTATGACCGAACACCGGGCCGGTTACATTGGCCTGCACGGGGAGCGGATGCTGTTGATCACACCCGTTGCCATTCAACTGTTCGATGACCGCCTCGATGCGCTGCAGAATCGTAACGAACGGGCTCGCTTGCCGTTGGAATAGATGCCTGAGGTAAATCAAGTTTCGGAGTTCGCAACAGCTTAGTGCGGGGTGCCGGGTGTGGCTGTCTGGGGTAGTCCACAGCATGGATGCTGTGGTCTAGGCTCCATGGATGGATCTACGCCGACCCCAGACAGGCATACCCGGTACCTTGCACGGACGCCTGGCATTAAAGCAAAACTGAACTCCGAAACTTGAGGTGGTAAACTGCTGCCATTGAAGCCATCTACCACAAGGACTCCACCATGCCTTCCTTTGATATTGTCTCTGAAATCGATGAAGTGGCCCTGCGCCATGCCGTTGACAACGCCAACCGGGAACTGGCCACCCGCTTTGACTTTCGTGGCGTCGAAGCCAGCATTGAGCAAAAAGGCCTGGTCGTTACGCTGAAAACCGAATCCGACTTTCAGCTGCGCCAGCTTGAAGAGCTGTTTTCCAAGGCCTGCGTCAAGCAGGGCATCAGCGCCGCCGGTGCCGACAAGGAAGACACGCCGGTGCACAGTGGCAAGACCTTTTCCTGGAACATGACCTTCAAACAGGGCATCGACCAGCCGACGGCGAAGAAGATTATCAAGCTGATCAAGGACAGCAAGCTGAAAGTCCAGGCATCGATTCAGGGTGAACAGGTGCGGGTGAACGGTAAAAAGCGGGATGACCTGCAGGCAGTCATGGCCCTGCTTAAGCAGTCTGATATAGAGACACCGCTGCAGTACAACAACTTCCGCGACTGACCAGAATCGGGCTGACTAAACGTCAGCCCGACGAGCCATGATTAATGGCTCATATCGCCATGGTCCATTTCCATGTCCATGGCTTCGCCGTCCTGATGCGGCCCTTGCTCACCCGGGCCTTCAATCGTGAGTTCAACCTCAATCTCACCGGCACGTTCGAATTCCAGTATCACGGTTTCACGTTCGCCTTCTACCAGCCGGCGCTGCAAACCGACGAACATCAGATGATAGCTACCCGGGCGCAGCACAAGACTTCCCCCCTCAGGAACAGATACGCCATCCGGCCGGTGCTGCATGCGCATCATGCCATCGGCCATGCTGGATTCATGAATCTGAACCTCGGTGGCAAAGTCTGCCGAGCCGCCAAGCAGGCGATCGGGTTGGTCGCCGGTATTGCTGATGCTCATGAAGCCACCGCCTACGGGTGCCCCCGGTGCGGTCGCCCGCGCCCAGGGGTGGTCTATCGACAGTGAACCCAGGGTGTAATCGTGGGCCAGGACTGAGGTGGACAATAAAAGAGTAAAGAGTGCCAGTGTCATGCTGCGCATGAAGGTTTCCTTAGTGCTATAGGTAAAGTCGGTTAACGCCTTTAATGCCAGTGAACGGGAGTCAGCTGCTCCCCGCCCAATCAGCAAACAGGGGGTGCCACGTCATCGATGTCGAGCAAGTCGAAATAGCTCTGCCCCAGGGCGATGTAGCGAAAGGCGCGTTTGTCGAGGTATTGGTTAATAAAACTGTTCTGCTCAAGCGCGCGCAAATAGTCGTTATAACTGGTGTAGCTTGAGGCCACCAGGTCGGTGCCGGTCAGTATTCTGCTGGCATATTTATTCAGAAATTCAACGTAGGGCTCGCGCCGGTCGGCATCCCGGAAATAGCCGTCGTACAACACGTTCCAGGAAATATCGAACCAGAGGTTGGGGTAGGTATCCATCAGCCGGCTCATTTCGGCGACGTGTTCTTGCGGGTCGAGTTCCATTTGCTCGCGCGAGGTGCCCAGGTGCATCCACACCACGGTGTTGTCCGGGTATTGTTCCAGCACTGCTTCCATCAGGTGCACGTAGCCGTAATCGTCTTCGTCGTTGCCCATGTCGGAATGCAGCGCCAGTGGCATATTGCGCTCGGACAGCTGTTCCATAAAGGGTGCCCAGTTGGCAATGTCTTCCAGCGTGGCCGGTTCATGGCCGTAGGAAAACAGCGCCTGTTTGACCAGATTGGCCTCGCCCATCCACTGGAACAGACCCGGAAATTCACGGTCCAGAATGGCCATGCGGTCGACAATGCCTTCGGGATTTTGCAGATCGGGGAAGGTCATTGAAGCGCGCAATTCAACGCCGGTTCGCGGGTAGGCATTCATGTTCACGCCGTTGACGAAATCGTTTTTCATGGTCGGGGCAATCACCGTATTGCCACTGCAGTCGCCACCGTTCAGGCAGGCCCAGTCTTCAATTCGGGTCTGGCCGATGCCGTAGACATTGGCGTACTCCACTCCCGCACGCTGCAGATATTCAACCAATACCTGATGGTCCAGATGCGGGCCGCTGAATGGCTGAAAGTGCAAATGGCTGTCGACCACCAAACGGTGCCCCTGAACACTGCGGTCGTAACACATTTCCGCCAGCGCTGAACCGCTGATCAACAGCGACAACAAAGCACCCGTCAACGCCGTCTTCCTACCACCCTGCCTCATTCTACGTCCTCTTTTATTCTGTATTCCCGTTCATTCTGTCAGCCGAATAGGCGAACACCTGCACCATACAAAACGCCCAGAATGCCAGTGCGAGATGAAACACATCCATACGCACCGGCAGGCCCAGCAGAGGTTCGCTGCCACCGCCGATGAACAACCCATTTACCACAAAAACCACCGCCGCCAGCAGCAACCAACCGGCCTGATTGCGCTGCTGTCGTTGCCACAGGGCGACGGCAATGGCCACCGCTATCAGCGTCATGACCAGGCCAATAACAAGCTGAAACAGTGACAGTCGGGCCAGCCAATAACCGAGGATAAACACCAGCGCCGCATCGGCCAAATGCGCGAGCCATAATTTACGGTGCAGGCGCAGCCAGCCGATCCAGTCGAGCAGGGCCATGGTCAGCAAATATAGACCCGCAACACCAAAGGCCCGGGAGGCCAGGCTGTGCAAGTCATCGAGACGGGCCTGCCATTGAAAGCCGAACTTGATGGCGCCGATGGCCGAGGCCAGCCCCAGCAGTGCGAAACACACCGCGGCCAGAAACGCCGCCGAACGGGGGCTTTGCATTAACCGCTGACTGGCCCACCAGGCACTGGCGGTCAGAATCACTTCGGCCACCCACCAGTGCGTCATCCGGCGACCTTACTCTTCGGCCGACAGGGCTTGCAGGCGGTTCTCCAGCTCGGCCATGCCGGCTGGCACGTCCACCGGGTAGCCCAGGGCGTTGAAGGTGGAGCCGAAGGCGTGCAGCGTGCGAAACAGGTTGTGCACCCGGCATTGCTCGCCCATCTGGCCAATACGGACGATGGGCGGGCCAAAGGAACCGGCGATCTCGACTCTAAAGTGACGTGAGATATGCGCACAGACTGCTTTGGAATCCAGCCCCTCGGGCAAGGCAATGCCCACCACCGAATTCAGCCGGGCTTCCTGGGGCACATAGAGTGACAACCCCAGCGCTTCAATGCCGCCCTGCAACGCCAGGCTGCTCTTGCGGTGGCGCTGAAAGCGGCGTTCCAGGGTTTCCTCGCAGACCAGACGCATGGCCTCGTGCAGGGCCAGCAGGCCAGACACGGGCGCGGTGTAGTGATAGGAGGCTTCATGCCAGAACCGGGTGGCGAGCAGGGCGTCGAGTGTCCAGTGCGGCATCGGCACCGGGCGTTGCAGAATGCGTTGCCAGGCCAGTTCGGAAAAGGCGACCAGGGACACACCGGGAATCGAACTCAGGCCCTTCTGACCACCGGTGATCACCACATCGATGCCCCAGTCATCCATGTTCAGTTCCATGGTGCTGAGGGTGCAGACCGCATCGACGATGATGCGGCAGTTGTATTGCTGCGCCAGCGCACAGATGGCGGCCAGGTCTTTGTTGTGGGTGGTGTTCGACGTTTCACCCTGAACAATGGTCATTACTTCCGGCTGAAACGTCTGCAGAACGGCTTCAATGCGACTGACGTCGGCACTGCGGCCCTCATCAATCATCAGGCGTTCAACCTCGCCGCCGGCCCGCCGGGCCATTTCGGCCAGACGCTGGGAGAAGAAACCATTGCACACGCACAGGACCCGGGTGCCAGGCCATACCAGGTTGGTAACGGCCATCTCCATCGCCGCAGAGCCCGGCCCGGCTACGCCCATCAGCCAGGGCGATTCGGTCTGGAAAATATAACGCCCCATGCGCTTCACCTGATCGATGATGCGCGCCATGGTCTCGCCTAGATGATTGATCACAATGCCGTTCGCCGCCGCCACCGGACCGGGAATGGGCACCGGACCGGCGCCCATCATCAACAGGGGTTCTTCGGGCAAAATCTGGTTAAGGCCGTCGATATGGGGAACTTGGATCATCCTGGGTACATCCGGCTGGGTGGGGAAAGGGTTAAGCATACAGACCCCATATCATGAGGTGCGAACCCCATCGACGCAACCGTTGCTACTGCTGATGGTTCTCATCAAAAGCGCAAAAAAGACACCTGACCAGGGCGGCTATAAATCGTACTGCTGCAATTCGTTGCCACGAATCATCGCCTGCAACTCGCTCACGTATTCCTGCCCCCGCTCGGAATAGCGGATCAGGGTTGGCGCCAGCGCCAGGCCGCTGATCGTATTGCCTTCACTGCGCAGTGAGGCACGACGGGTGCGCAGGTCCGCGTAGGCGCTGTGGGTATTTATATTGTTCATATAACGACGCACCGACTCGCGTACTGACTCGAACGCGGCGACTTCGTGGCTGGCGCCCTCACTACGGGCTTCAGGCACCAAACCACAGCCGGGAACAAAGCACCACTGTCCAAAGTAGTTGTTGCCCTGCTCTGCAAAACGAGAGGTTCCCCAGGCGCTTTCGTTGGCGGCCTGGGCCAGTGCAATAGAGGCCGGGACTTTATCAACGCGTTTGATCAGTTGCGCCCGATGCGCTGGGTCGGTGGCGTCAAACTCGTCCAGTTCATAGCGCTCGGCCAGCAACGACATCCAGCGACGCTCCACCCAGCCAGGTGAGCCTTCTTCCTGTATCGCCAGTAAACGCTCCCGACTGCTCAATATGGCCTCGTTCTCCTGCTCAACCAGAGGGACCATGTAATCAAAAAAGGCTTCTTTGCGGGCATCGCCAGCCGCATAGTCGCTGAAATCGGGGGCCGTGGAAGCGCCCAGGGGCAGCCAGACGCCCAGCAACGGGGCCAGTACAAACAACAGCGCGATGACGACCAGTGGCCAGATTTTGTTCATTCCTACTCCTAAAATCGATTGACGAGGTCAAGAGTCTACGTTAATAACCAGTAATCAGGTTTATATAACCCTATTTCAGTGAACATATTGGGCCGAATCTGGTATTTTGCGACCCGTTTTATTGCACACACCCAGAAAATGAGATCACCCCATGGCAGCACAGGGAAGCCGTTCGCAACGGCTGCTGGCACTGATTGACCAGGAATTCAAATCCGCCGTCGGCCCGATTGGCGAGATACTTATTGAGGATACCCGACAGATTTGGCGCCGCAAGGGCTGGAAAGGCCCTTCAGCGCTGCGCCATTACATCAATGAGCTGGCGTCGAATATCGACAGTGAACGGGATAAACGCGCCTTTCTCGAAGCCACCAGCAAGGTGGTTTACAGCATGACGTCCGGTACCGGGAAGCCACAGGCTCACCGTTAATATAGCTAAAATAAAAGGTATAAAAGGAGTTACCCCCCAATGTTCGGAAAACGTTCTTCGATCAGCACCCAGTTTGTGCTGTTGTTGCTGTGTGTGCTGGCCCTGAACGCCGGTGCGTTCTTCCTGCTGCTTAAAAACGTCTATATGCAGGAATTGCGCGCCCAGGCACAGACGGTGGTTGCCAATGTTGAAGCCTTTGGCAGTTGGGTCGCCCAGAATGGCCGGGTCTGGGTGCGTGAAGACCAGAACAGCTTTCTCGGCCAGATGGATGTGCACCCGGTCAACAACCCGAGCCAGACCATTACCTTTTATTCGAAAAACCCGGCCCTGGCTCAGCGGGAATTTTCCGAAACGGTAGCGGCTTCCGAATCACCGGCCAAGTTCCGGATGACCTCGCAAAACGTGATGAACCCGGCCAACACCCCCGATGCGTTCGAGTCGCGGGCACTGAACAACATTCAGTCGTTTGATCTGCCCGAATTTTTTGAAACCGTCGGCGGCGAATATCGCTATGCCAAGCCGGTGTTCCATACCGAGGCGTGCATTGCCTGCCACGGCAGCGCCCAAAATGCGCCCCAGGATGTTCTGACCCGTTATGGTTCCGAGAATGGCTTTGGCTTTGAGGTGGGCGATCTGGCCGGCATCATCAGTGTCACCATTCCGCAGCGTAACTTGCTGGCGGGCACGGTGTCCCTGTTCGGCATTGTGGAAATCGTCGCCATTGCCCTGTCGGTTCTGGCCATTCTGTGGTTTGTCCGTCGCACCATTATTCAGCCTGTCGGCGTGCTGACAGAGATGGCCGACAACATCTCCAAAGGCCAGGAGACCGAGCTGGATGTGAGCGCTATTCCGCTCAACAGCCGCAATGAAATAGACCAACTCAAACTGGCCACATCACGCATGAAAACCAGTTTTAACCTGTCAATTCGCAAAGTGAAAGAAGCACGGGCGGCGGCCCAGCATGCCATTAAAGTGGCTAAAACCCTCAAGGCACAGCAAGCGAAGCAGACACCGCCCAAAGAGGATTAGTTATTAACTCAAGTTTCGGAGTTCGCAGTGGCTGTATAGCCAAGAACCCGCACCGGCTACCAGGCAGGCCCATTGAGGGTCGGCGTAAACCCTTCCATGGGGCCTGGACCACAGCATCCATGCTGTGGACCACCCTCAATGGGTCTACCTGGCATCCGGTGCTAGCCTTTGCTGGCGAACGCCGAAACTGGATTCATTAAGCATCACCGCCACAAACATGGTGTCGGCGTCGTCTTCGGGCGCGCCGACCAGTTGCTGGCTGAGCAATCTGAAGCCGGGGTGGTCTGTTAAAAACTGGCTAACCCGGTCTTCGTTCTCTTCCACCAGCCAGCTGCAAGTCGCATACACCAGATAACCCCCCGCCTTTACCGATGCTGACGCCTGCGCCAGCAGTTGATCCTGAATCGGCTGCAGGGTGCGAATGGATGCTTCAGTCAGGCGCCAGCGGCTGTCCGGATTTCGCCGCCAGGTTCCGGCGCCGGAACAGGGTGCATCGATCACGACACGGTCGAAGACTCCCGCGTTCAGTTCAGCAACCGCATCCGGCCGGGTTGCATCCAGAGTCTGAGTACGCAGGTTGGAAAAGCCCTGTCGAGTGGCGCGACGTTCGGTCTCCTGCAAGGCGTGGGCGCGGATATCCGTCGCCACAACTTCTCCGGTCGGCCCCACCTGGCTTGCCAGCGCCACCGCTTTGCCGCCACCACCCGCGCAGACATCCCAGACGCGATGGCCGGGCTCGGCCGCTACAGCCTCGACAATGCGCTGACTGGCCCGATCCTGTATTTCCACCCAACCGGCATCCCAGGCTTTGGTTTTGGTGACCTGGGTATCAGCCTCAAGCGCCATTACATCGCCCTGCTCTGCCAGCAGAGCCAGGCCCGCGGCGTGCAACGACCGGGCGACCTGTTCGCCCTTGCCGGGCAGAGCCCGCAACCAGAGCGGCGCGCGCGTCAGTTGCATCGCCTGCCATTGCCCGGTTTGGGAGTCCGACCAGCGGCTTGCCGCCATGCGGCGATCCAGCCAGGGCTGCCAGCTGCGCAGCCACCCTTGACTAGCGGCTTGTAGATCGGGGTCTTCGCGCTGACGGTCCAGCCAGGCGCGTCGCTGTGGGATATCCGTCAGCTCATTGGGCGCCTGCTGATCCAGCCCCTCCAGCAACACCAACCAGCCCCAGAGCTCAACCGCAGGAATGGCCTTAAAGGCCTGCCACAGGGTTTCGGCCGTCCACGCTTGCTGCCCGTTATCGCCGGAGTCTGGTCGCGAATAGCCATGCTGCAGAATCACCGGCACGGCCGCTAACCGGCACAGGTAAAACAGGCGGTCACTGTAAAACCGTCGGTCTTTGCCACCGTACGCCTTACGTTCCCGGAACCGGGCCGCCAGCCAGCGATCCATCTGTGGCCACTGGGGTTCAGCCTGCAAGGCCCGGGTAAGGTCGCACAGGTGCGGCCAGCGATAACCGGGCCATTGCGGTCGTTGCGATGTGTCGGTGTGCGCCATGGGCATCCTTCCTGGGTGTCTGGGCTAAAGAGCGGCGCAGTATAAAGCAGGCCCTCTTTGGAATCACTGACCGGGAATACGCGACACCCCCTGTTTGCCCGGGGGTGCCACTCTGGCATCATCCCATGCCCGAATGCACCAAGGATTACGCGATATGCCCCACCCCCTGGCCGTAATAACCGGCGCCACCAGCGGCATTGGCGCTGCTTACGCCGAGCGGCTGGCAGCCGATGGCTATCATTTGCTGCTGACCGGCCGGCGCGAAGCTGAGCTGGCAGCGGTGTGCGATCGCCTGCGTGAGCACTACCCGGTCGAGGTTGAGTACCGAATCGTAGATCTGGCCGAGACCGATCAGCGCGAGGCGCTGGTCCAGGAGGTAACCCTGCTGCCCCGGCTGGATGCCCTGATCAACAATGCCGGCTATGCCGACGATGGCCGTTTCGGCGATGCGAACTGGTCGCGTCATAGGGCTCTGCTGGATGTGCATGTACTGAGCACCCTGCAGCTGACCCATGCCGCCCTGCCCAACCTGATCCGGGCCCGGGGCCTGGTGATCAACCTGGCTTCGGTGGCCAGTTGGCTGCCGACACCACACAGCGCGCTCTACGGCCCCACCAAAGCCTTTGTGCGGGCCTTTACCGAGACGCTGGCGTTGAGTTACCAGCGGGAGGGATTGCGCGCCCTGGCCGTGTGCCCTGGCTTTACGGTAACGGACTTTCACCAGCGGCTGGGTCTCGACCCGGAGAGTTTCTACAAACGCCGGGGCCTGACCCGGGCCTGGTCGGCCGAGGCCGTTGTCGCCCGCTCGTTCAAAGACCTTGCCCGCGGCCGGGTGTTGTCGATTCAGGGCTGGAATTACCGGCTGATTGTTGCCGTGCTGCGCCACCTTCCAGTACGCTGGTTACACGCAGGCCTGGCACGATCTGGCCGGCCCCGCTAACAGATACTGACATCCGGTAACCCGGGGCCAGCCAAGTTTAACTACAATACTGGCTCCCTAAGCCGATACTCTATTACCTTAGAAGCTTTGAAATTAACGAAACCGGGCGAAGTCTCCGCGCATTTCAAAGGCTTACGCTGAGCTAGCCTGGCGATGGTCAATCCACGCTTTTAACATTTCAGTTCGAACGTTATCCGACGACGTTCATCAGGGTGATCGCACGGCGTAAAGTTTTCCGGCATCTGGCGTACACGGCCCGTTTTCTGCTATAAGTTGCCTGGTTACAAAGTGAACTGGTTCACATTATGTCAATAACTCGGGAACATCGGATTTGAGCCAATACAGTCAGCGCATCTCCGACACAACACTTCGCATGCCGGTTGCCCTGTTGCAGGTCGGTATGTTCGTGTGCCGGCTAGACAGGCCCTGGCTGGGTACGCCGTTCCTGATGCAGGGCTTTCTGATCGAAAACCGGGACATGTTGCACCAGGTGCAAGGCCTGTGCAGCCAGGTCTGTGTCGATACCCGCAAGAGCCTGGTCAAATTTCAGGCCCGGCCCGACAAAAAACAGGCGCCGCCGACCCTACCGACCTCGTTCGACCGGGATATGGCGCAAATGGGGCTGCGTTCCGTGCTGCCCACTTATACCCGCACCCTGAAACACGTCAAAGAGGCGATGCGCGGGCTCAGTAAAGGCCACCCGCTGAACCCCGAGACCCTGGGCAAAGACATTGATGAGTGCATCACCGCCCTGATCGACAACATTCCCGCCATGACCTGGCTGTCGCGCGTGAAAAGCCACGACGACTACACCTACGAACATGCCCTGCATGTAAGCCTGCTCAGCATGGTGTTTGGTATTCATTGCGGCTGGCCGCGCGATGAAGTGCGTACCGTGGGGCTGGCCGGCCTGCTGTTTGACCTGGGCAAACTGCGCATTCCAAAAGCTCTGCTCACCAAGCCCGGCCCACTGACCGAGACCGAGTGGCAACTGTTTCACGACCACCCGAAATGGACCCGCTACTTGCTGGAGAAATCCG
This sequence comes from Saccharospirillum sp., assembly GCA_035704555.1. Taxonomy (GTDB): domain Bacteria; phylum Pseudomonadota; class Gammaproteobacteria; order Pseudomonadales; family Natronospirillaceae; genus Saccharospirillum. The sequence continues at coordinate 10,459 of DASSWT010000010.1, forward strand.
GCTTCGGCCACGATGTTATCGCCGCCTGCTACTACCACCACGAACGGCCCGATGGCCAGGGCTACCCGGTGCAGAAGCTGGCCGGCCAGGTGCCATTGAGCGCCAGGCTGATTCATATTCTCGATGCCTTCGATGCCATGATCAGCTACCGCCCCTATGCCCAGCAGCGCACCGTCTATGATGCCATTCGGGTGCTATACAAAGGCCGCGCCACCGAGTTTGATTCCGCCCTGGTCGACCAGTTCATTGAGCTGATGGGGGTCTACCCGATCGGCACGCTGGTGGAGCTGAACAGCGGGGAAGTGGCCGTGGTTATCGGCCAGAACCACGATGCCCGGTTGCTGCCCAAGATCGCCGTGGTGCGGGATCGCAACAAACAACCGGTTGCCGAACGGGTGGTCAACCTGAAACATCTGACCGGTAAAGACGGCCGCCCCCTGTTCCGGATAAAAACCATGCTGCACGATGGCAGCTATGGCATTTTCATGCAGGACTACACCCGCCAACTGGTGCTTGGCAGCCATTAATTGACGCGGTCAATTTCAACTGTTTTACACGGTTTCCCTCTGCCAGCCTCCCCCTGACCTTGTAGACCATCGTACAATGGCCGACACTCATTGAACCCCCGACCCACACTGGATAACCCATGACCTGGGAATGGCTGCTGACACTGGGCTTATGGCTCTATTTTGCGCTGCTGATCGCACTGAGTTTTCGCATCCTGATGCGCCGGCGCAGCGTTGGCGTCACCCTGGCCTGGTTACTGTTGATCTACATTCTGCCGCTGGCCGGCTTCGGTCTGTACCTGATGTTTGGCGAACGCTACCTGGGCCGGTTACGCGCCAAACGGGCCATGGTGCAGAACCGGTTTTACAACCAATGGCTTGAGCAAGTCAGTGAACGCGACGCCCTCAATAGTCTGGTGGGTGCACCGCTACGGCCGGTGATGGAACTCACGCTTGGCAGTCTCAAGCTACCGGCCCTGCGCGGTCACAACTGGGAATTGCTGAGTGATCCGGATGCGGTGTTCGACTCCTTGCTCGACGACATCAACCTCGCTGAGGACTGGATCTTCATGGAGTTCTACATTCTGGAACCCGCCGGTCGGGTCGAGGAGGTATTAACCGCACTCGCCAACGCCCGGGCGCGCGGTGTTTCGGTCTATGTAATGCTCGACAGCGTGGGGTCCGACCGGTTTTTGAAAAGCGCCCGACACCGGCAACTGGTCGAGGCTGGTGTCGACGTACTGGATGTATTGCATGCCAATGTGTTGCGAATGTTTCTGCAGCGCATTGATCTGCGCCAGCACCGCAAACTGATCAGCATCGATAACCGCATCGCCTACAACGGCTCGATGAACCTGGCCGACCCGGACTGGTTCAAAAAACACAGCGGTTTTGGCCCCTGGGTGGATGTGATGGTTCGGGTCGAGGGACCCATGGCGGCCATTATTCAGGGCACAATGATTTTCGACTGGGAAATGGAAACCGGCTACCGCCTCAACAATGCCCTGAGCTGGCCGGAAGCCGCCAGCGATGGCCCGGCATTGATGCAGTTTCTGCCAACCGGCCCAGCCTTCGACGAAGACATCCTGTTACAGGTGCTGCTCACCGCCGTACACAACGCCCAGCGCAGGGTGATCATCAGCACCCCCTATTTCGTGCCGGATGACTCTCTGCTGCAAGCACTCAAATCCGTTGCCAAACGGGGCCTTGAGGTCACGTTGCTGATTCCACGGCGCATCGACAGTCGTCTGGCCAAATACGCCGGTCGTTCGTTTTACGACGAGCTGCTCAGCCACGGTATCGAAATCCTGCGCTTTGAAGGCGGTTTGCTGCATACCAAAAGTGTCATCATTGACGACCACCTGGTACTGGTCGGCTCCGTCAACCTCGACATGCGCTCCCTCTGGCTAAACTTCGAGGCCACCCTGGTGGTCGACGACCCGGCATTCTGCAACGCCATGATCGCCCTCATCGCCGACTACAAAAAGAACAGTCATCGGCTCGAACTGAGCCAGTGGCGCAAGCGCCGCTTCCACAAACGGGTTCTGGAAAACCTGGCACAGCTGGCCAGTCCGTTGTTGTGAGGTTTCTTCTTACTGCAGGCTTGCTAACCGGATGCAAAGTGCGGGGTGCCGGTTAGGCCTATCCGAGGTAGTCCGCAGCAGGGATGCTGCGGTCTAGGCTCCACGGAAGAATCTACGCCGACCTCGGACAGGCCTAACCGGTGCCCCGCACGACCTCAAGGCACCCAAGCAAACCTCATCTAGTTGAATTCAACCGACGGGCCGAGAATAAACCCCAACCAACATCAGAACGGCAACCACACCAGTGGCCGGAATCAGCACCAGAACGAATTTAAGCGGGTGATACAACCCTGAGGCACCTGCCAGCAAACCTATGCCGCCACCGCCTCCTATCAACCAGTTACCCGGCGTATTCACAAGAATGGCCAGGGCGATATAGGGGTGACTAGCCAGTTTATCGCTGGCAAAGCGCAGCATTCTGTCGCCCGGGCTATCGCTGGTTGCCGCCGCGACCCGGGCTTCAAAGCGCCGCTGCAGACGTTGAATCTGTGGCCATTCGCGCAGCCAGTAACCGATGCTGAAGGCCAGCAACAGGCCCACCGGAGTGGCTACCCAGATGGCCAGAATACCGACGGGGCCGAAAGCCGCCATCACCAGCCAGCCAAGCTCTACGGCTGGCAGAAACGGCACAGACAACGCGATGGCATAGATCAGGGCCGTGCCGATCACGATCCAGACATGAGGTTGATCCTGAGCCTCCAGCCAGCGCATCACCAGACCCTGGCCATCGGTAAAGAACACCAGCCAGATCATGGCAGCAATAGCGATCCAGGCCAGCAAGCGCCGGATCATCGGGCTGGTACGCGCGACGACATGAAGGGCTGGGTGGGTGATTGTTCTGCATCCGGGCCAGCGTTGAGTAAAAAGCGGTTGCGATCATCCGCTCTCGCCTGAGCCAGCGCCTGCATCAGGCGGCGATTAAGCGCCTGTGGCGATTCCGACACCTCGCTGAGAGTGGCGCCCAGGCTGACCCGTACCCGCTCGCTGCCGTTGCCCAGTTCAAAACTGCGGCGGATCACCAGGTCCTGAAGCTGAACCATGAGCGTTTCCACCGCCTCGGCTGAGGTATCGCGATCACTGACGATCATGAACTGATCACCACCCACGCGGGCCAGAAACACCGACTCCGGCAAGTGGGTGCGCAATCGTTGCGCCAGCTTGCGCACCAGGACATCGGCCATTTCCTGGCCCTTGCGACGATTCACTTCGCGAAAATCGTTGATGTCGAGTATCACCACGGAAAACGGCATGGCCTGGTTATAGAGTGCTGCCATGCGCTCCAGGCTGGCATTGCGATTGGGTAGCCCGGTCAGTTGATCGATCAGTGCCAACCGCTGCAGTTGGTCGCGTTGCAGTAACAAACGGGTGATGAAGGAGCGACACACGACCGACATCGCCAGTAGGCAGATCATCAGGTCCAGCCATTTGTAGGCCTCATAACCGTCAGCGGCCATGGGAAACCACGGATTGACGGCTCTGGGCAGTACAAACACCAGCGTCAGTAATACCACGGTCAGCGTCAGCAACGACAACTGCCATTGGCGTTGCTCCGGCGGCAGAGCCATAAAAATAAGCGGGGGAACCAACAGAAAGTAATATTCGGCAGACTGTTCCTGAGTAAAGCCATAGAGGTTCATGACAGAAATGCAAAACAACAGCACGACGATCATCCAGATCGATGCCAGCAGCGGCCGGTTCAGATAAAACGCAAGGATGGCCAGTGCATGCAAACCGCCGCATAGCACCAGAAACAAGCCAAGTACGCTGGGAGGTGCGGTTACTTCCAGTACCAGAGTATAAAGCGCGTAGGCAAAAACGCCGATCCAAAGGCAGTGGCGCAGCGACTCGCTGCGCAATTCGGTGTCGCTGGGCACCGCACTCGTCCAATATTTAACCGACACTGTTGTTAACCTGAAATAGTAGGATTTTCGAGCATTGTCGTCGCCACAAAGAGGAGAGGCGAGTGATTTGATTGTCAGGGTCCATCAGGAGAGCTCTGGTGGGCCCCGGATTGCCTGGTAACAGAACGCCTGAAACGGGCGTCCGGCGCGGCTCAAAGAGCCTGCACCTTCGCCCTCAGCGTTCGGTTACGACCTGTACCGGCTTACTGGTGTACGTGGCCGTGTTCGAGCTCTTCCGCCGTGGCTTCGCGAATGTCCGCCACTTCGCCTTTAAAGCTCAGCGATTTGCCGGCCAGCGGATGGTTGCCGTCGACAGTGACAGTATCGCCATCGATCGCAGTAACGGTCACCTGCAGCGGCCCACCCTGAGTCTGGGCGGTGAATACCATGCCTTCCTCAACTTTTTCGACACCCTGGAACGAGGCCATGGGCACGGACTGGACCAGGCCATCCTGGACTTCGCCGTAGGCTTCTTCCGGTGTTACCTGAACGTCAAAGGCATCGCCCTGTGCCAGGCCATCGAGGGCTTTTTCAAGACCGGGAATGATATTCTGGTTACCGTGCAGATAAACCAGAGGATCGCGCCCTTCGGAGGAATCCACGACAACGCCGTCTTCATCCTTCACTTCATAATGGATGGATACAACGCGTTGAGCAGCAATGTTCATAAGAGGCTCCTGTTTGGAGGTGGCTGCGTACTGCAGCCTGAGAATGTAAGACCTGTGTCGTATGCGCAGGCCCTCGCCCTGATTAGTCTCTCTTGGGTCCGGGCACGGATCCGAAGCTCAGACTGGCTAGAATACCAGTGCGGAGCGCTGCATGAAAGGCAACCGGGCCACTAAAGCGTTACCAAGCGTAGAGGTAGAACCCGGCCAATTTCGGACAAAACCTCGACATACGACCTCAAACACCGATAAACCCGGCGATGGCGCCTGCTGCCAGGTCCAGGTTATCGGCCAGGCTGACACCACTGGCCTTGCGCGGTTTAAGGCTGTGATCCCCATCCGGGCACCAGGTCAGTGTGATCGACTCCGGCAGCGCGTAGCCCGCGACCTGCTCCCGGGTACCCAGCGCATCGCGCTCGCCCTGGCAGATCAGCACCGGGCAACGGACGTCGGGCAGGTGCTCCAGCCGGGTCTTTTCCGGTTTGCCCGGCGGGTGAAACGGATAGCCCAGTACGCAAACACCGGCGACATCCCGCTCTGTGGCCACCAGCGTCGCCATGCGACCACCCATGGATTTACCGCCGATATAGACCGGCCCGTCGCCCAGCTCATCCAGAACCTGATTGAAATGCGCTACCAGCCGCGGCGCTCTGTCGGGCGGGCGCTTTTTGCCCGTCGTCCGCCGCTCTGCCATATAGGGAAATTCAAACCGGATGACACGCACACCGCGCCGGGTTAACCGGGTGGCCATCTCATTCATAAACTCCGAGTCCATCGGTGCGCCGGCACCATGGGCCAGAACCAGTATCGGGCCGTTCCTGGGACCCTCTGCAATCATGAGCGACTCCTGTGTGTCTGTGAATGACAGCCAACATGGTACCCCAGATAGATAACCCCGTTGTCTTCAGCCTGTAAACCGCCCCGACCATACCTATGCTTCAGCCCTGAAAACACTATACTGGCAACCCTGATATTCGCTTCGGAAGTGATCGCCTATGCGCACCCACACCGCTTTGGTTGTAAGCCTGTTACTGCTGGCCGGCTGCAGCTCCGTACCGCTCAGCAAAGTCGACACCGATGAACTTGAAGTCACGGTGGACTACCGCCAATTGCCTGACCGGGTTGAACTGGACACCCAATGGCGCACCGGCTTCTGGAACCGCCGCGTCGATGCCACCGGCAACCCACCGGAACTGCTGACACGAGGCGGTGAAATCCTAATGCTCAATCGCGGTGCGGACGATGGCGAATACTCACTGTCTCTCGACCCCGAGACAGGCCCCTACCGACTGACGATTCCTGACCTGGCCGAACTGACGTTACCGGTGGGAGAAACGGTCTCCCTGGCAGGCGCCAGCGGCATCGCCGGTGATCGCTTCGACCGTGAAGACGAGCTGGTGTTATCGGTGCGCGGTGCGACCGAGCGGCCCCGGGGCTGGTCGTTCACCGCCTGGTGCGGCAACGAGAGCTGGACCATCAATCGCTCGCTACCGCGCGACGAAACCGAGCTTGAACTCGATCTTGGCCGCCTGATGCAACAAATCAACAATGCCGCCGAAGCCGACCTGAACGGGCAGATCCGGGTACGGGTAAGCTTGTGGGAAGCCTTCGACATGGACTGGCAGCCACCGTTCAAACCCGGCGTCGCCCGGGCCGAAGACCGAGTCGAATTTGAAGTCGATACCGCCAGCTTCCGGTTCCAGGCCACGGTGCGCATTCAACTGGCGCAAAACGCCTTCTTCAGCCTGCAAAACCAGGCCTGGCCGGTGAGATACTGTTCATGAAGTCACCGGGCTGTGCGCCGACAGCCAGGCGCTGAATTCCTGCAACGGCATGGGCCGGGCGACGAGGTACCCCTGAACCCGGTTGCACCCGAGCTCACGGCACAGCGATAAGGTCGTCTTAAGCTCCACGCCTTCAGCGACCACAATTGCCCCCATGCTGCGCGCCAGCCTGACGATGGCTTCAACAATATCCCGATCCACAGCCGACGAATCCAGCTTGCAGATAAAAGCCCGGTCAATTTTAATTTCATCGGGCCGGATGCGGCTCAGATAGGCCAGCGAACTGTAGCCGGTGCCAAAGTCGTCGATGCTGATCTGACAGCCCAGCTGGCGCAGCTGATCCAGCATCGCCAGGCAGGCATCGGGGTTTTCCATCAGCACCGATTCCGTCACCTCCACTTTCAGCCGTGTCGGGTCAACGCCCGTAGCGGCAACCCGCATCGCAAGATCCTGGTCATCGAGCCGGGTGATCAGATCCAACACCGACAGGTTCACCGACAGCGCTATCGACGCGTCCGGGTGACGGGCCAGCCACCCGGCGGCCACGCGCAATACATTTTGCGTCAGGGCGGCTATTCCGTGCGTCTGCTCCGCCAGCGGGATAAATTCGCCCGGCGACACATTGCCCAGTGTCGGATGTTGCCAGCGCAATAGCAGCTCCCCGCCCACTACAGCACCACCGGCCAGATCGATAATGGGCTGTATGTGGCAACTCATCTGGCGTTGCTCGATCGCCTGTGGCAACGCCCGGTTAAGCTCGTTCTGGCGAATAAAAAAGTCGTTTTGCTGGTCTGAGTAATAGTGGATGTAGTGATTCTCACGTTCGGCGGTAATCAGCGCCACGTTCAGCTTGCGCAGCAATTCATCCAGCGGCTCGGTCGTGTCGGCAACCGCATAGGCCGCCATGCGGCACTGCACTTCAAAGCGGTGCTGGTCTTCTTCCAGAACCAGGGTGCGCATCGGGGCCATGGCGGCGTCAAGATCGGTCAGATCGGCCGCATCAAACACCGTCATGAAACTGCTGCGCGACCACAGCACCATCGCCGCTTTTTGTTGCAAGCCGGCATAGGCATCGGCCTCGTAACCCGCCAGGGGCATAACCCCGGCCTGGCTGAGCAGAAACCAGTTCCAACGCTGGGTTGCCTGCATCCACAACCGGTGCGCGACGGTCGGCCCCAGCAATCGAATCATGCTGCGAATGCCCTCGATTTCGATCAGCACCACAACCGGCTCGGACATCTGCACACTGAGTTTCGTCCAGTTCGGGCTCAACACCTTGCTGAAATAAGCCCGGCTGGGCAGGCCGGTTTCCGGGTCTTGCAGCAAAAGTTGCTTCTGCCGCCTTTCCAGAAACCGCATGCGCGATGTCACCGCGAACGACATCAACAGCAGTTCAATGACCGTGGATGCAAAAAAAGCATTCAGGGTAAACCAGGAAACCGGCAGCTGGCCGGCGTAGGTGGCCGTGCCGATGCCACCACCAATAATCTGCACCGTCACAGATCCCAGCAGGAACGCCGCCGGGCCATAGCCACGCCGGATCTGCAGTACGCTCATGTAGAGCACCGGCCCAAAGGTAATCAGCTGCATCAGAATCAGCGGTACAAACATATAGAAGTCGGGAATCACCAGGCTGACCAGCGCACACAACAGATTCAGCCCCTGTAAGGCACGCACCAGCGGCAAGTGAAACAAATAGCCCCGGTCAGCACCCTTGCCCAGGAACGGGATGGCGAACGAGAACATCAGAAATATCAGCAGGAAGTTCATCGTCATGATATGCGTCGACAGGAACTGCATAACCGACAACGGCAAAAACAGATGACCGTAACCGGTCAGCGCGGCGAAATAGAACACGATGAGCACATGAAACGCCATAAACCAGCGATAGGCCGCATCGGCCCGGCCATAAAGCAGCACGGCGTTGAAGCCGAACATGGCCAGGGTCAGCGCCAGCATCACCCAGTCAGTCGCCAGGCGATTCTGATTGAGGTGTTCGCGTTCCGATTCCGGCGAGATCAGCAGCGCCGGGGCCAGCGGCGTCGTACTCAGCAGGCGCAATACCAGGTGGTATTCACCCGGGCCCGGCAGGAGCATTCTGTCCTGATAGCGTTCGACGGCACGCCGCTGCGCCAGGCCGGGCTGGTTCATGCCCAGCGCGTGCGAGCTGATGAGCCGGCCTCGCTCGTCCAACAGGTAAACCGTGAACTCAGCCAGAATGACGTTCTGATTGGTCAGAAGAAAGGTCCGGGACTCGCCAGGTTCACCTTCCAGAACCAGATCGTACCGCAACCACAGTGCCTGGCGACTGACCACCGGCAGGTCGGCCCGATCCATCAGGAACAGTTCGGTTTGCACCTCATCAAGCTGGCTATCCGGCGATGCAAGCAGTGCCGCTTCGGGCTGGCTTAGCCAGTCGTGATCGGGCCAGGTGTTCGTCGCCCACGCCTGACTGAGCATAGCCAGCAGCATGAAAAACGCACAACCTGCCCGGCACACTCCACGGTACCAAGAACGGCGCCTGCTGGTGTGCGCTTTCCCTGCTGTGCTTGCCGGGTTGGGCTGGCTTATCGTGGTCACGGTCGATGCATCCCTCGCGCCTAAAGGTCGTTCCTTCAAAATCAAAAGGCCATATTCCTGTGCGGTCTTGACTCAGAATCCCAGTCTAGTTGGAAACCACAACAATGCCGTTTTCAACGGCCTGAATTTCGCCAATTTTCCGTCAAATTGGACCCAGCGTTTATCGAAACGGAACAGTACTTGTATCAAGTCGATGCGATAATCGCCGATAACGACTATCACTTACGCTTCCCTCAAGACAGCACTGCGGCAAGGACCTCTTAGCCCGGCGCTTCCCAATGTGCTAAATAACGTTCAAGGATTCGATGCTATGCCCTGGCTCAAAAACCTGTCGATCGCTAATAAAGTGCGACTTCCTTTACTGCTGATTCTGGTGGTAACCCTGATCAGCACCGTCAGCGGCGTTCGCAGCCTGATGACCGTGACCTCCAGTTCCGATGTGCTGATTCAACGTTATCAGCCCGCCTTGCTGACGCTGGCCGAAATGGACACCTCGCTGCACCAGGCCCTGCTGGCCCAGCGGGCTTACATACAGGCGGCCTCCTGGGGCACGGTCGGCGACGAACTCGATCGCTATAAAACAACCATCGCGACCAAAACAGACCTTGCCCTGCGCCTGGCCAATGACACCGCGACCACCCTGTCCACTGACCGCAGCGCTGAACTGATGCAGCAATTTACTACGGCGGTTCAGACCTGGCAGACCTTAAATACCGAGATTATTGAATTCGCCGATAGCGGCGCAGCGTCCGTTGCGCTGCAGATCGGCGAACTGGAGGGAACACCGTTATTCGATGAAGCCCTGGGCGCCAAAAATGAACTGTCTGCACAAATCAGCACGGACTCCACCGAACGTGTTCAGGCAGCCGAGTCCATCAGCGACCGGGCCATTGTTCAGGCCTGGGTGCAACTGGGCGTGAGCCTTGCTGTGCTTGTCGCCATCGCGCTCTGGTTGCCGTTGTCGCTGTCGCGGCCTATTGCCAGACTGCGCGATCGGCTGAGCGATCTGGCCTCCGGCGAAGGCGACCTGACGGCACGTCTGGATGCCGACCGTACCGACGAAGCCGGGCAGATGGCGCACCACTTCAATCGTCTGATGGAAAAACTGCATCAGTCGATGTCGCACATCACCCGGGTAAACGAAGAATTGCGCGACAGCAGCCAGGTTCTCAACCAGGCCAGCCGTGGCAATATGTCCCTGGCCCAGCAGCAGGAAGCCGCCCTGGACCAGGTGGTCACTGCTGTGGAGGAATTGCACGGGTCGGCCCGTGAAGTCGCCAGCAATGCCGAACGCGGCTCCGCTACCGCCAACGAAGCGCTGGACAACGTGCGCACCGGCACCCAGCGCGCCGCTCAGGCCAACCACAAGGTCACCGAGCTCAAGGCCCAGCTGGACAACGCCACTCAGGCCTCAAAGGTGCTGGCCGAAGAAGCCACCAGCATTACCAGCGTGCTCGACGTGATTCGCAACATTGCCGAACAGACCAATCTGCTCGCATTGAATGCGGCAATCGAAGCGGCCCGGGCCGGCGAGCAGGGCCGGGGCTTTGCCGTGGTCGCGGACGAAGTGCGCAGCCTGGCGCAGAAGACACAACAATCGACCGCCGATATTCAGCAGCGCATCGAACGGTTGCAACAGGGTGTGGACAAGACCGTCAGCGCCATGAAAACCGGGTCCAGCATGGTTCAGGAGACGGCGGGCAACGTCGGCGATACCCAAACGTCCTTTATTGCCATCGAATCCCTGATGCAGGACATCAACGACATCAGCACCCAGATTGCCACCGCCACTGAAGAACAGAGCCAGGTCGTCTCCGGCATTACCGAGCATCTGGTATCGATCAGTGATTATTCGAAGGAGAATACCCGGCATTCGCAGGAAATCGACCAGGCGGCCGACCAGTTGGTGGAGCAGTCGAGCCAGGTGCAAACGGTGCTCTCGGGCTACCGGTTGTCGTAACGCCGGCATTGCCCGGCGCCTTGGCGGCGGTCGGGCAATGGCTGTTTAATCGTCCGACTGTCGGCTGGCCGGCTCTGCCAGATTCAGCGTCCAGTAGACGTCGCCGTTGTCGGCAATGGCCTGACCCATGCCCACAGAGGTAAAGGTGTCATCCATTATATTGCGGCAATGGCCCGGACTGGCCAGCCATTGTTGCACCACATCGGAATCGGCCGCCGAGGTCATGGCGACGTTCTCACCCAGCGCCGTCGCCTCGTAGTCCTGCTGTTGCAACCGGCTATACGCATCCAAGCCATCGCTGCCCAGATGGCTGAGCATCTGATAACTGGCCATATCGTCACTGTGCTGCTGCGCGGCTCCCGCCAGAGTACACTGGTAACTCAGCGGTGGTGCGGCACCCTGCAACACCCTGCCACAATACCGGGCTTCACTGCGGGCCTGGTTTATCTGCTCAAGCCAGGCTTGTTCGGTCGCATCCATGCAATTGTCGAGCGTCCACTGGGAGGTGGCACCTACCGGCCCTGCGGTCTCAAATTGCCATTGCGCCCCGCCAAACAACTCACCCTGAACCGACATTAGCTGTGGGTTCAGCCGTACGCGATAGGTCTGGTTTGGATTCAGTTCTGAGGTCGGGATCAGACGGATACTCTGGGTATCTGCCACGTAGACGGTACTCACTGGCACCCGGCGGTTGCCTTGCCACACTTCAACGGCGTCCTGGGTAATGGATTCGATCAGCAAAGGGGTATCGAACGTGACGCGGATATCCCGCGTTAACGCCTGGTTGTCAGAGCCGTCGACTGGGCTGTGGTCGATCACTGAGAACGCACTGGCACTGCGTGCCTCTAGCGGGACGCCCGCCAGCAGAGTGTTCGTTGCGGGCGGCTCGTCGATGGCGGTATTGCATGCGGCCAGTGATGCCAGCAATACCCCCAGACTGATTAGTCGCCACGCCTGTTTTTCAATCACCGTATCCATACTCATCGTCATTTTAGTCAGTGTACCTGCGCCTGAGTGAGCGCCAAGCCTTTTCCCGATCTTTTCATGAAACGAAGGCAAAAAATGCCAACCGGGTCCGCAAATTGGACACGAATTGCCGAATAAAAGGGGTTGGGGCCGCTTCACGGCGACTCGGGATACTGCGAGAATAGCGCGTCACCCTGCCATTCGAGCCCCACCATGACGCTGACCAGTGCCCTGACCTTCTTTGTCGCCATCTTCATTTTCGGCATTACGCCGGGCCCGGGTATTTTCGCGATTATGGCCCGTGCACTTAGCCAGGGCGCCAGGGCCTGTGCGGTTCTGGCGTTTGGCATGGTCATCAGCGATGTGGTGTATCTGGTGCTGGCGTGTTTCAGTCTGTCGGCCATTGCCGAAAACTACGGCACGCTGTTCACGGTTATTCGTTATGCGGGCGCAGCCTATCTGATCTATCTCGGCTGGAAACTCTGGGCGGCACCGGCACCGACGGAAGCCGGCGATACTCCGGTAAAACGCTCAGGCACCGGGGCAAGCCTGTTACAGGGTATGGCCATTTCAGCCTCCAACCCCAAGGTCATCCTGTTTTACATTGCCTTCTTGCCGACCTTTATGGATCTGACCCGACTCAGCCATACCGACATTGTGCTGGCCGCTGCACTCACCGTAGTCGCGCTGATGGCGGGTTTAATGCTGGTTGCCTGGGGTGCATCAAAAGCCCGTAAACTGGCCCGCTCCAGCCGGGCCATGCAACGGCTGAACCGGGCCGCTGGCAGCATCATGATCAGCGCCGGCGCACTGCTTGCAATCAAGAGCTGACATGGCTGTTATTGGTCAGTGAAGGTTAGGCTATCGCGGTCTCGTCAGACTCAACGCTCAGGGAACGCTCGTCGTACAACTGCTTGAACGCTACCGACACCAGCATAACGCCCAGCACCGTATGCACACTGACAATCAGCGGCTGCAGCCACCAGTAAACAACGGCAGGCAGACTCATTTGAATTAAGATATCCAGCATACCAAGTGCCAGCAGGGGCACCGCAGTCAGTGCAACCATACGCCAGCCGTTACCTCTGGTTAATGCCATGGAACCGGACAGGCTGACCACGGGCTGCTGGTTGATAGCCGCCGAGGGCAAAATCAGCGCCATCCGGGCCCACAGATACCATAGCGGTGACATTGCCAACCAGATAAGCGGTAGCGCCAGCAAGGGCTGTTCGACGCTAAAGGACTGAATATTCCAGTTTGAGAAAACGGCGGCAAAAATACCGACAACGACCAGACTATACACAGCGGATGGAAAGATTATGATCAGGACAAGTTTGAGCATACCCCAGGCATAGCGTGTTTCAGCCTGTCCCCAGCGCAGCGGCATCTGCCGGTCGGGAGACTGCAGAAATTGGCGGTGAACACTCACGGCAACCACAACACCCGCCAGCAGAGAAATACCAACCACAACCCAATACTGCCAGCTAAGAATGGGCAGGTAGTCAGTGGCGGGCTTGGTGAACTGCAGCAGCACGTACTGCACCAGCAGAAAGGGCAGTGCCAGGATCAGTAAGGCCCGGGCATGGCTGACACTGTAACGAAGGCTTTCAGTGATTAACGCAAAAACGGGTAAACGGCGGGTTGGTGCAGAGGACATGGTCGTCTTCCTTGTTGATGAGTTGAATGACCCGAAGCGATCCTCGCTCCGGGCGGTGAGCATAGTAATGTCCGATACCACTGCTCACCACGCCTTCTCACCCATTATGTGATCAACTTAACACCAGAGAAACCAGATAGCCGGTATAGCCCGCATAAGCCAGCAATAGCATTCCGCCTTCAACCCGGTTAATGCGCCCCTGACGCCCGCGCCAGCCAATGCCCATGATCAACAGCACAACGGTCAGCGCCGCCATCACCACCCAGTCGCGATACAGGACTTCCGGATCAACCTTGAGCGGATCAATGCTGGCAGCAATGCCCACCACTGCCAGAGTGTTGAACAAACCAGA
>DASSWT010000013.1:0-5057 GCA_035704555.1 Saccharospirillum sp.
TCTTCCCGCAGCGTTTGTGATACCCGGTTAAGCGGCAGGGCAACCTTCGAAAACTCCCAGGTATCGGCCATTCTGCCAACCCGGTCGTGCTGTTTGACGCGGTGATACTGGTTTTTGACGTGCTGGCGCGTCATGTCTTTCTGGGGGGCGAACTTGTCCTTGATGATTTTGAACACATAAGGGTACGAGGGCAGGGTAAACACCGTCATCACCATACCCTTGATGCCCGGGGCAACCTCGAACTGGTCGTCGCTGACGGCCATATGTTGCAGCAGTTCCCGGTAAAACTGGGTTTTCCCCTGTTTGTGCAAGCCGATGGAGGAATAGAGCTCGGCCCGGGTCTTGGTGGGCATGAGCTTGCGCAGAAAGTTGACGATGGCCATTGGGCTGCCGGTATCGACAAAGAAATAGGCGCGCGCGAAGCCAAAGACGATGGCCATGGCGTTGCTGTCGAGCAACAGCGTATCGGCGTAGAGAAAACCGTCTTCATTGTTCAACACCGGTACGATAAACGGCAGGGTGCGATTGGCCAGGTTCAGCCGCCCGATCAGGTAGCAGGCCTTGTTGCGAAAAAACGGGGTGGTGATCAGGTCGATGCTGTATCTGGACACGGTTCTGGCCAGGTCCGGTTCCTGTTCACGAAAACGATGAATAAGATGCCGGACATCCCGGTGGGCATTCTCGAACGGCAGGCCGATGTCCATGTCCCTGAGAAGTTGCAGAATAGTCGCCTCAAGGTTGCCGTCTACGGTGTAGCGGCGTACCAGATCCTCATCGGTTTCGTAGTGACGCCACAGCGCATCGGACTCGACAAAAATGTATTCATTATTGAAGTATCGACGGTCGAAGAGGCGGCAGAACACTGAATTGAAAAAGGTCTCGGCGAGGTCGGGCTGCGGGTGAGTACGAAGTTGCTCGCTCAGTAGCTGCTTAACACCCAACCAGTTTTGCGGGTCGAGCCCACCGTCGAGTTCGCGCAGCGACTGGACGCAAAGGTCAACCTGGGCGTCATACAGATCGACCCGGTCCCGGTGTATGGCCTGTAATTCCAGCCATTGGCTGTTTAGAAAGCCTTCGTGGGCGCGTTTGCAGTAGGATCTGAAGATCTGATAGTGCTGGTCGAACCCGGCCAGAATACGCTCAGCCAGCCGAACCGAGGGTGCCTCAGTCGTAGACATTCTTTTTCTTCCAGCTGTCCTGTTCATCGATCAGGCCTTCCATATCCGCAGCCAGCCGTTCAGCCTGACCACTGGATTGCTCTTTTCGGTCGTTGCGCCAGGCGTCGATGATCTGCTGCAGGCGGGTACGCAATTCAATTTCCTCCTGCTTGAACAGGGCCGCCTGACGGGAGGTGGCGATGGTATCGATGGCCTTTTGGTAGGCAACGCGCGCTTCCTTGAAGCGTTTGCCGGACATCGCCTGGTCGGCGCGGTTTTTAAAGTAGTCCAGCGCGGTCTCGACCAGTTTGTACTCCACCTGGTTTAGTAATTTGTCGGCGTCCGGCTTGCTCAGACGGCCACTGTCGTAATTGCGTTTGATAAACAGGAACAGGGATTTAAGGGTCTGGCGGTGCAGGTTGGTTTCTTCCGAATTCAGGTGCACTGCCACAGCCGCGGGCGGGTTCTTACGCAAGCGGGCACGCTCTTTGGCCAGTTCCTGAAAGTCGTCTTCCAGCAGTTTGGCTTTGTCGGGTGACAGTGGAATCTGTGCCTTGATGTTTTGCAGCAGGGCCTGGTAAATAAAGTCGCGCAATTCGGGCGACAGGAAAGACGTTGGCAGGCCCCGTAGGACGTTGGTCAGCTTGCGCTGCTGGTTGAGCAGGTTCTGCAGCAGCTCTTTATTGGCTGCGCGGGCTTTGTGCCGGCCCTGGGCGATGAGCATGCCGATGACCATCAGGCTGATGATGGCGACGGCGATAACACCAAGCAATGTCGTTGTGGATGCGCCCATATGGCCTCTCAATGTCATCCGGCAGACGGCCCGGCCCGAAGGGGCGGCGGCTGAACCCGGAATGATAGACAGCAGTGTAATCTAAAAAAACGTATAAAAACAAAGATTTGCTTGACAGTATTCAGACTCAACCTTAGAGTTCCCACCGCTTTTGACGTGTCCCGTTCGTCTAGTGGCCTAGGACACCGCCCTTTCACGGCGGTAACAGGGGTTCGAGTCCCCTACGGGATACCACTCAAGCGCTCTCTCCCGATAGATCGATCCCGACTTCAGTCTTCGCTTTCCTTGCTCCTGCCACCGGTTTATCCCGGTCTCTGTGATCCAGTTTAGTCCCAATCTTCCGATTTGAACCGCTCAATCTGCCAGGGTTTCACCTCTGATCGCCCGCGCCGGCATATGGCGCAGCCGTGACAGCCCGGGGCGGAAGTGACACACTTCAGACTTTATGCAACAGCCCAAGCGAGTGAATTGTTCATGAAGCCGGTATATGCCTTTGGTGAAGTTCTCGTCGATGCACTTCAAAACGGTACCGTAACCGAGCAGGGTCTGGCCATGCCCCAGGCTGTGTTCTACCCGGGTGGTGCACCGGCCAATGCCGCCGTTGCTGCGGCGCGCCTGGGGGCGCGGTCCCTCTTTATTGGTCAGGTTGGCCGGGACGGGTTTGGACAGTACCTGAAATCGGCGTTGAATCACTACGGTGTCGACACCCGCTATTTGCGCTCGACCGACGCTCCCACGCCGCTGGCCATGGTTACCCTGGATGCCAGTGGCGAGCGCAGCTTCCAGTTTTATCGGCAGGGCACGGCTGATGTGAAGTTGGCGGCGCACAAATTACCGAACCCGAATGAATTTGCCCCCGGTGTCGTGCACGTCTGTTCCAATACGCTAACTGAGCCGGGCATAAGGCGGGTGCATATTGGCTTTGTTGACCGGTGCCGGGCGGCGGGTAACCTGGTCTGTTTCGACGTTAACCTGCGCAAGACTCTGTGGCCCGACCAGACCAATTTCCGTGAGCCGATACACGCCATGTTCAAGCGTGCCGATGTGATTAAGGTCAGTCGTGAGGAGCTGGTAGAGTTGTGGGACGGCGATGCCGAGGCTGAGCTGGTGGAGTGGGCCTTTGCGCACGTGGCCAAGGCTATATTCATTACCGACGGCGCCAACCCGGTTACGTTGATTACCCCGACCGACCGCATTGAAGTGCCGGTGCCCGATGTCACCGTGGTGGATACCACCGGTGCCGGCGATGCGTTTTCCGGTGCCCTTCTGTTCAGCCTGTGTCAGAGCGAGTCGCCGGACTGGGAGGCAGCGCTGGCGCTGGCGGTCAGGTGTGGTGCCTGGGCTGCTGGACGGGCCGGTGCCTTTCCGTCACTGCCAACCCTTGAGGATGTTCAGTGACCCTTATTCACAGATCTTTTTGTTGATGACCGCTGAATAGAACAATACTTTGGTTAACAATGGCCGGTCATGGGTTAATGGCTATTCGGCCATTCAAACCGGTATTTTGTTATTTCGACCGCAGTAAACAATAGGGGAGCCCTGTGTTTCTAGACGCCTTTCACACCCAGCACACCGACAATACGATCAGCATCAGTGCTGAGCAGGGCAGTGCCTTCGCCAAGGAAATCGCCGGCGACTTCAACCCCATTCACAATGTCGGCGCCAAGCGTTTTGTGGTGCCGGGCGATTTGCTGTTCGCCCTGGTGCTGAACCGGTACGGGCTGAGCAAATCCATGTCTGTCCGGTTTTCCGGCATGGTCGGACCTGACCGGGAACTGATACTGCCGAAAGTGGACAAAGGCACCATCGATATTGTCGATGCCGACGGCAAAGCCTACCTGCATCTGGAGCACAGTGGCGAAACCAGCCACGACGCGGCGCTGATCGAAGATCTGACGCGCAGCTATGTGGCCTTCTCCGGCCAGAATTTCCCGTTCATCATGGTGCCGCTGCTGGAAAAGCATCAGGTGATGTTCAACCCGCGCCGGCCGCTGGTGATCTATGAAAGCATGGCGTTTGAACTGTCGAGTCTCGACATCAGCAAGCCATCGCTCGAACTGGCGAACACCTCCCTGATCGTGAACGGCAAACGCGGCGATGCCCTCTTTGAGTTCAACATCGTCGCCGGTGGCAAGCGCGTGGGCACCGGTATCAAGAAACTCATCGTCAGCGGGCTGCAGCCCTTCGACGCCGAGCTGATGGATGGCGTCATCGCTGAATTTGACCACCTCAGGGCGAACTACGGCCGCTGAGCTTCGCCTGACGACCCCAAAGCACTGACCTCTGCTTCAACCCTCTCTCCATACCCGTTGATGGAGAGAGGTCTGGTATCCAATCCTCGCTCCATGTAAGTGCGCATCCCCGAAGAAAATGGGGCGAAACCCTCGGTACGCACCTTAATGGTGCATGTGTGGTCTTCACATCGCCCTCATACCTGGCTGATATCTTGCTCTGTCTTGTTCCATGGAAGTACTGCAATCATTTCAATCTATGCTGTTGGGCATAGGTGCAGGACAGGATTCGACCATGGACTCGACATTCGCAGACTTTATCCGGACGGCGGGCTTGCCCGAGGCCTTGCTGGCCCACCAGAGCAGCCTCTATCAGCCACTGGCCGACTGGGTGATTGAGAACCGGTTCAGGCTGGTGGGTATTCAGGGCACTCAGGGCTCTGGCAAATCGACCCTGGCCGAGGTGCTTAAATGGAATCTGGAAAGGGGCGGCCTGCGCGTTGAGGTGCTGTCGATTGACGACCTCTATCTGAGCCGGGCCGATCGCCAAACCCTGGCCCGAAGTACCCATCCATTGCTGGCCACAAGGGGCGTTCCCGGTACGCACGACGTCGCCCTGGGGCAGAAGATTTTTTCCTGGGTGCAGTCAGGCACGGGGCCCTTTGCGCTGCCCCGATTCGACAAAGCCCGGGACGATAGAGCGCCGCGATCCGACTGGCACCCCTGTGAGGCACCACCCGATGTGCTGCTGTTTGAAGGCTGGTGTGTTGGCCTGGCGGCGCAATCCGAGGCTGAGCTGGAGCAGCCGGTCAATGAGCTGGAAAGCCGGGAAGATGGTACTGGCGACTGGCGCCGGTTCGTTAATGATCAGCTGCA
>DASSWT010000100.1:0-19720 GCA_035704555.1 Saccharospirillum sp.
TTGCGCAACGACTCTTCATCGGCCCGGCGTTCAGCCGCATTGCGTTCCTGCCGGGCTTCGCGCCGTTCCTGATAGGCCAGCCATTGTTCGCCCAGCGCTCGCACCATCGATTGCCAGCCATCGGGCAGGTTGTGGGTCAGGTCCGGGTCGCTGGTCAGTCCGCGCGCACCGGTTAACGGGTCGGTCTGGCCTTCATTCAGGGTCAGTGCCCGGGCATCACCGAACACCTGCTGTGAAAACGTCGCCAAGTGGTCGGCATCGACTTTGGCCGGGTCGTCTTGTAGGTGTTTGGTCAGGGCCAGTTGAGCACTGACGAAGCGCTGCTGAAACGACAACTGGTCGACCTGGTGGCGCAACCGGTAAGCCAGCCCGCCGGTCATCAGAGCGAAAACCACGTACAGGGCTGCAGCTACTATCTCTTCAGGTTCGTGCATTTCCAGGCTGAACACCGGCTGGGTAAAGGCGTAGTTGAATAGCACCAGGCCCAGCCCGGCGCTGGTCAGCACGCCGCGCCAGTCGGTCAGCAGAGCACTGAGCACCACGGCCATCAAATACAGCAACAGCAGGGTGGTGTGCGCCAACCAGGGCAGCGGCAGCAACCCCAGGCCGGTAATGCCCAGCGGGATCAGTACATTACACAGCGGCCACAACCAGGCCTGTTTCTTCGAACCCCTCCGGTTTCCCATTACCAGCGCCAGAAGGCCGGTGTGAATAGAATCAGCAAGGCCATATATTCAAGCCTGCCCAGCAGCATGGCAAGGCAGAGCATCACTTTGGCGGAATCGGGCAGCGTGGAAAAATTACCGGCCGGTCCGATAACGTCGCCAAAACCCGGGCCGACGTTCATCAGAGCGGTTAAGGCAGCGGAGCTGGCGGTAACGACATCGAGGCCGGTGAGTGTCAGCAAAACCGAAAACAGCAACAGACTGACCACCATCACAAACAGGTAGGCCAGCGAGGCGACCAGTACACCTTCCCCGACAGGGCGATGATTGTAAGTGCGCTGGAAGTGTCCGGAGGGATGTAACGACTTAAACAAATGCTCGCGCAACAGCAGCCCCAGTAGCTGAAACCGGAACAGTTTGACACCACCCGATGTCGATCCCGAGCAAGCGCCACTGAACATTAAAAAGACAAACAACATCAGCGAAAAGCTGCCCCAGAGGGTGTAATCCTCAGTGGCATAGCCGGTGGTGGTGACTACAGAGGTGATATTGAATACAGCGTGGGTCAAGGCATCAAAAAAAGACTCGCTGGTGCCGTTCAGCAGCCGATCCAACGCTATGGCGACCGACGTCGCCGCGATCAGCTTGAGTAATAGTTGCACCTGCGCATCCCGCGCAATATGCCAGGAACGATCATGTGCAGATTGCACATAGAGTAAAAACGGCAGGCCTCCGAGAATCATAAAAACACTGCCCGCCCAGATCAGAGCGTTGTTATGAAATTGCCCGAAGGATGAATCCGAGGTCGAGTAGCCGCCGGTTGCCAGGCTGGTCAGCGCATGGTTTAGGGCATTGAATTCCGTCATTCCCAGAGCCCAGTAAACAGCGACAGCCAATACGGTTAACGCAATGTAGGCTACACCAATCTGCGAGGCCACGGTTTGCACCCGGGTATTGTTGATGTTGGACCATTCCGAGCTTTCCGTTTTGAACAGGCGCATGCCACCGACTTTAAGAAACGGCAGTACCGCAACGGCCATCAGAATGATGCCAACGCCACCCACCCATTGTGTCAGTGAACGCCACAGAATCAGGGTGCGGGGTCCATCATCGAGCCCAGTCAGAACGGTTGAGCCGGTAGTGGTAACACCTGAGACACTCTCGAACAAGGCATCCACAAAACTCAACCCGGGCCAGCCGAGATACAGCGGCAGGGCACCAGTTAAACACAGCAGACCCCAGTTGACCGTGGTGACCAGAAACATGGGTTTCGCCTTCATGCGAATCGATGGCCCGCGGGACAACAACAAACATGCCGTCGCGACTGCCAGGCAGGCCAGTGCACTGAGCACCATGGCGCGCACTTCCTGAGGGGTGGTCCAATCTGCCAGTAATACCGTTAGCCCCATCAGGCAGCCCCAGATCAGCATGATGAAAGTGGCAATTTTCAGGGCGGGTTTGAAGTCGTTCACGGGGGTTTTCCACTGCAACTGATGCAATGTAAAGGGTAATGATCGCCCCATAACAAAGCTGTAACGCGGTCGGAAGCCGCGTAAGAAAAGCATAAGGTTTGCATAAAGTCGTAAGCGATTGGGTCGATACAGAGTGTTCAGGAATAAAAGTTGTGGAGGGATAATGGCGCACATTACAGGGGTGACCCAGCCCGGCACGAAGGCAGACTGGGCTCGGCTGTCACCCGATGCCCGCCAGGAGGCGACGGAACCGGCCTCGCAGCTTGAACCGGGAAATGAAAACCCTGTAACGCTCGCCAGCAGCGGTTCCTCGCGATTGAACGAAGACACCGCGCCGCTGGTGATGACCCGGCCGGCACCCGTCGCGGCGACCTTTGAAATCAGCCCTGCGTCTTCATCACCTGACTGGGATCAGACGCTGGGCCAGGCCCTGACCGACATCGACAGCCCCGAAAGCTGGTCGATGCTGGCGCGCGGTCCCGGCATGCTGGCAGGCCGTGAGGGCACTACGCAGCATGCCGAATCCCGGCTGCAATCCGGTCAGGCCATTGACCGCTTCCAACTCCCCGAGCCGCCCAACCCACTGGGCAAAATGAGCTTTTCAGCCACGCTTGAAAGCGGCGCACAGATCACCTTTGAGGTAACTGCGAACCAGGGCCACGGCCAGAGCCGGGGTGGCTCCATGGCGTACCGGTCCATCGATGTCAGCTACGCCTCGGATGTGGAGCTGACTGAAGCGGAACAGGAAGCGCTGGACCAGTTCAGCCAGGGGCTCGGCCAATTTGCCGGCGATTTCGCCCGCAACCGGTCACCGGATATTGCCCTGCTGAAGCTGACCGACTCGCCTCTGTTAACCACCATCAAACTGAGCATGCGGATTGACAGAGACTCAATGGCGTTGTCGTATCAGTCGGATGCCGATGGGCGCCAGTTGGATCTGAAGTGGAATGGCCGATCATTGTCGATGTCGGTCGCGGCTGATACGTTGGCCGGAGGGGCTGCTGCCGACGCGCTAAACGACGTGCGTAGAACCATTACCGAGTCGCTTGGTAAAGCCAAAGCCAGCGAAGATGACCAGAACGTTCTGCTGCAGGCACTGTCGTTATTTGGCGGAATGCCGGAAGCGTCTGAAGCGGGGCCATCAATTCCCGAAGGCGGCGAAGCGTTGCTGACCGGGTTGCCGGATTATGACATCCGATTTAAGGGTGTCGCAGAACCGCCCAAGGAACTGAAATACAACGAACACTTTCAAAAATACAGCGGCGTGCGATCCTTCGAGCTCAGCCAGTCTACCAACGTTACTGAAAAAGACGGGCGCCTGTTGATCGATCAAACCCAGTTAATGGCACTCGATGCCGCCTATTTTACCGCTCTGCCGCATCTTGAACGGCCCGACTTCAATTACGAAAACTTCAACTGGACGGTGATCAAAGAACGCCATGAGATCACGACACAGCAAGTCTGGGAAGACAACGAACTGGCATCCGCCCAGATGTGGCGGTCTTCCCAGAGTTCGCAGATCACAGAAACCTGGAGTGAAGGCGAGCAGATCGACCGGGCAGCAAACCGTATCGACCGGCAACAACTGGATGACCTTGCCGACTGGGTTGACGCCCGGAGCAAGGGTGATCAGGGCCCGATGAGCGAGCCCGATCAGTCAGCGGTTAGGATTACACACCAGTGGCTTCATTAACTGCCTTTTGCGACCGGCGCCGTTCACTCAGCACGTGGTGACGCAACCAGAAGGTAGTGGCCAGGCCCAGTAAACCAAGGCCAAAGGCAAACCAGAACGCCAGGTGAATGCCGGCGGCGAGGGCGGCGGGTGAATCCGGATTATCAAAGAGAGCGGCGCGGCCGCTGAGCACGGTGATCAGCAGGGCGGTGCCTATGGAGGCGCCGACCATGCGCAGGGTGTTGTTCATTGCTGCCGCATGGGCGATCAAATGTACCGGCAGTGAATTAATGCCGGCGGTGATCAGCGGCATCATCAGCAAGGTGGCGCCCAGCATTTGCGCGACCGAGGCGGCGACAATCCAGGCTGGGTGCACGGCGTCTGGCATGGTCGCCAGAATGAACATGCCGAAGGAAAGCAGCACAAAACCGCAGATGGCCAGTACCTGAATGCCGAAGCGGTCGAACAGCTTACCCGCCAGCGGCGATACGATGCCCATCATCACCGCGCCCGGCAGCAGAATCAGGCCGGCGTCGAGCGCGGTCATGCCGCGCACAGTTTGCACGTAGAGCGGAATCATCGTCTGGGTGCCAATGAGCAGGGTAAACACCAGCACCGACAAAAAAGTGGTGACGGTAAAGGTGTGGGAGGTAAACACCTTGAAGTCCAGCAGCGGTTGCTCAAGGCCCCGTTGCCGGTGAATAAAAGCGACCAGCGATACCGCCCCCACCAGCAAACTGACCAGCACACTGGCGCTGCCCCAACCGGCCGCGCCGGCCATGCTGAAGCCGAACAACAACCCGCCCCAGCCAAAACTCGACAGCACGACAGACAGTGAATCGATACGGCTGGCGCGCTGGCGGGTCACGTTTTTCATAAACAACAGCGCTGCCAGAATCACCAGCAAGGCAATGGGTAGCAGCAGTACAAACAGATAACGCCAGGAAAACTGATCCACCACCCAGCCCGACAGCGCCGGGCCAATCGCCGGTGCAAAAGCCACCACCAAACCAACCAGTCCCATCGCCGCACCGCGCTTCTCGATCGGGAACATGATCATCATCAGCGTCTGGATCATCGGCATGATGATGCCGGCCGCGGCGCCCTGAATGATGCGCGCGATCAACAGCATGGTGAAGGTTTGGGCGACTGCACCGAGCAAGGTGCCCAGGGTAAATAACACCAGCGCGGCGATGTACAGGCTACGGCTTGAATACTTATCCATCAGCGCGGCGGTGATCGGAATCAGCAAGCCGCTGGCCAGCATAAAGGCGGTGGTCACCCACTGCGCCAGGCTGGCGTCGGCATTAAAGTCCTGCATGATCGGTGGAATGGCGACCAGCATCAGCGTCTGGTTAAGCACAGACACAAAGGCGCCGGCGATCAGAATGACGACAATCAGCGTCCGGTTGTAGGCGGGTATGGTGTCGCTGTTTGTCTGTGTTGAGTGTGCGGTCATCGGATGTCCATTTTGTTAATTGTTATAACCTCAAGTTTTGGAGTTCGCTAGCAAAGGACTAGCACCGGATGCCAGGTAGGGCTATCGAGGGTGGTCCGCAGCAAGGATGCTGCGGTCCAGGCCCCATGGATGGGTTTACGCCGACCCTCGATAGCCCTACCTGGTGGCCGGTGCGGGCGACTGGCAACCTAGCCAACCGCGAACTCCGAAACTTGAGTTACACCAACTTTTCGGGTCGTTCAGACTGAGTCGTTTGCGGCACTCAGCTTGCTGGCCAGTCGATCAATGACCGACAGGCAGGTGTCGATGTCGGCCGGGTCAATGCCTTCGAAAATTTCTTCGCGCACGCTTTCCACCACGGCTTTGATGCGTTCCAGCGAGGGTTTGGCGCGCGGCGTCAGATGAATCGTCTTGCAGCGTTTGTCGCCGTTGATCGAGCGTCGCTCGACCAGTTGTTCGTTCTCCAGCCAATCGAGGGTACGCACCAGCGTCGGGCCCTGAACGCCAAGCAGTTCAGCCAGTTCTTTCTGATGCATCGGGTGCTCGGCTTTATGCAAAGCCAACAGCAGGCGCCAGCGCGATTCAGTCAGGCCATGCGGCGACAGACGCCGGTCGACTTCGGCCCGCCACAAGCGGGCAATTTGCCCCAGGCGATACCCCAGTCGTTCGCGGTTGTGTTTCAGATCGGTCATCAGCAGCGGAATCAGACAATGAACGAAATAGGATACTCGCATTTAGATAGATAGCTACCTATCTATTGAAACGAAGCGTTACAACGTTTTGTTTTGTCCCTGTATTTCAATTGTTTCAGACCGCCCGGCCAGCCTGAAATATTTCATTAGTGTGGCTGCGTAAAGTGAATGCTTAGGGCATGGCCAACGCCATGGCTGACCGGAATACCGGTTCCTGATGAGCATTCCATGAAAAACAACAAGAGGCAGGGCACCATGAAAGCATCACTCAAAACACTCACCGTAGCTCTGGGCTTAAGCGTCGCGTCGGGTGGCGTACTGGCCGACGATATCCTGATCGGTCTGATCACCAAAACCAACACCAACCCCTTCTTCGTCAAAATGAAGGAAGGTGCCGAGGCGCAGGCCGCCCAGCACGGCAACGTTGAACTGCGTTCCTTCGCCGGCCGGTTCGATGGCGATAACGACTCCCAGGTGCAGGCCATCGAAAACCTGATCTCCGCCGGTGCCAAGGGCATTCTGATCACCCCGAACGATTCTGAGGCCATCGTGCCGACCGTGCAGCAAGCCCGGGACGCCGGGATCGTGGTGATTGCGCTGGATACTCCGCTGTCACCGGCCACCGCCGCCGATGCAACCTTCGCCACCGACAACTTCAAAGCCGGTGAACTGATCGGCCAGTGGGCCCGGGCCCAAGCCGGAGATCCTGAAGACGCCAAAATCGCCTTGCTGGATCTGAACTCCTCCGAAATCTCGGTCGATGTGGCCCGTAACCAGGGCTTTTTGCAGGGCTTCGGCATTGACCTGAACGACCCGCAAGACATCGGTGATGAAGAAGACGACCGCATTATCGGCAACGACGTCACCCAGGGCTCCGAAGAAGGCGGACGCCGGGCGATGGAAAACCTGATGCAGCGCGACCCGAGCGTCAACCTGGTGTACACCATCAACGAACCGGCTGCTGCCGGCGCCTATGAAGCATTGAAAGCCGTGGGTCTGACTGACCAGGTGGACATTGTGTCGGTCGATGGCGGTTGCCCGGGTGTTGAAAACGTCGCCGCCGGTGTGATTGGCGCTACGTCCATGCAGTTCCCGCTGAAAATGGCCTCGCTGGGTGTCGATGCGATTGTTACCTACGCCGAAACCGGTGTGAAACCAGGCGCGACCCCGGGGCTCGATTTCTTCAACACCGGTGTGACGCTGGTTACCGATCAGCCGGTTGATGGCATTGAGTCGATCTCATCCGAAGAAGCACTGGATCAGTGCTGGGGCTGATGCCTGCAGGCGCAGCATTTACCTAACTATCCGTGCGGGCCACGTCGTTGCAATCAGCGGCGTGGTCGCCGGGAGGCGTTATGACTGAACACACCACTCAAGGCTCTCAGCCACCCAACCAGCAGGCCGACCATGAACGGGTTACCGAGTCGGTGGGTGGCTCCATAGCGATGCGCAGCGACGAGGTGCTGGACTGGCCGCGCCGCATCCACCGTTTCTTCCACGCCAACCCAACCGCAGCACCTGCCATCGTGCTGGTTGCGGCGGTGCTGGCGTTTTCCCTGATCGCCGGTGAGCGTTTTCTAACACCCTTTAACCTGTCGCTGGTACTTCAGCAGGTCACCATCATCGGTGCCCTGGGCGTCGGCCAGACGCTGATCATCATGACCATGGGCATCGACCTGAGTGTCGGCGCCATCATGGTATTGTCGAGCGTGGTCATGGGCCGGCTGGCGGTGGATTTCGGGTTGCCACCTTCCATGGCGTTGCTACTGGGCCTGGTTTGCGGCGCGGCCTGCGGGGCCATCAACGGCACCCTGGTCACCAAGATCAAGCTACCGCCCTTTATCGTGACGCTGGGCACCTGGAACATCTTTTTCTCACTGAACCTCTGGTACTCAAAAAGCCAGACCATTCGCTCGCAAGACATCGAAGCGATAGCACCGTTGCTGCAGTGGGCCGGTAACTCCTTCTCACTGTTCGGGGCGCGCATTACCTTTGGCTCGCTGATGATGATCGCTCTGGTCGGATTGGTCGGGTACGCCCTGAACTGGACGGCCTGGGGCCGCCATGTCTATGCCACCGGTGATGACAAAGACGCCGCCGAACTGGCCGGTATTCGTACCCAGCGCGTGCTGATGTCTGTCTATATCGTTGCCGGTGTTATCTGTGGCCTGGCCGCCTGGCTAATGATCGGCCGCATCGGTTCGGTCAGCCCCCAGGTCGGCACCATGTCGAACCTCGACAGCATTACCGCAGTGGTGATCGGGGGTACCTCCCTGTTTGGCGGGCGTGGTTCCATCGTCGGTACCTTAATCGGCGCATTGGTGGTGGGTATTTTCCGCAACGGTCTGGCACTGGCCGGGGTCGACGTGCTCTGGCAGGAATTCACCGTCGGCCTGCTGATTCTGGTGGCCGTGGGCATCGATCAATGGATACGGAGGGCTTCAGCATGAGTCAGCAAACCCCGGTTTTACAGGCCAAGGGCCTGGTCAAACGCTTCGGTCGGGTGACCGCACTCGATGGCGCCGACTTCGAACTCTACCCCGGCGAAGTGCTGGCGGTGATCGGCGATAACGGCGCGGGCAAGTCGTCGCTGATCAAGGCGCTCTCCGGTGCCCTGGTGCCGGATGCCGGTGAAATCCGCATGAATGGCGAGATCGTTCAGTTCAAGAACCCGATGCACGCGCGCAGCCTGGGCATTGAGACCGTCTACCAGACCCTGGCGGTATCGCCGGCGCTGGGCATTGCCGATAACCTCTTTCTCGGCCGCGAGCTGCGCAAACCGGGCATACTGGGCTCGGTGTTCCGCATGCTCGATAAAGCCGAGATGCGCCGCCAAGCTACTGAACAACTGACCCAACTCGGCCTGCTTACCATCCAGAACATCAATCAGGCCGTGGAAACCCTGTCGGGCGGGCAGCGTCAGGGTGTGGCGGTGGCACGATCGGCCGCCTTTGGCAGCCAGGTGGTGATTCTCGATGAACCGACGGCCGCTCTGGGTGTGAAAGAATCGCGCCGGGTGTTGAACCTGATTCGCGATGTGCGCGATCGGGGTTTGCCTGTGGTGCTGATCAGCCATAACATGCCGCATGTATTCGAAGTGGCCGACCGCATTCACATTCACCGCCTGGGCAAGCGCGCCGCCCTGATCAAGCCGGATACCCACAGCATGTCGGACGCGGTGGCGATCATGACCGGTGCGGTAGAGGTCGATGCCGCCTGAGGGCGGCTTAATGATCCGACACGAGGAATCGCTAGATGAAACGCACGCTGGTCACGGTGCTGTGCCTGGGCAGTCTTTGGCTGGCGGGTCAGTCGGTCGTCAGGGCCGATACCGATACCCTCCGGGTGGGCGTCAGCCTGGCGGATCTGGGCAACCCGTTTTTCTATGCTCTGGCGCAACACCTGCAAGATGCCGCCAACGACCAGTCGTCGCAGCCGGTAGACATGACGGTCGTCTCCAGCGCCTACGACCTGCAACGGCAACAAGCGCAGATTCGGCGTTTCATCGACGACCGGGTGGACATCATTCTGCTTTCGGCGGCCGATTCCGTCGGCATTGAACCTTCAATCCATCAGGCACGTCAGGCGGGCATCACTGTAACTGCGGTTGATATCGACGCCCAGGGTGCCGACCTCAGCGTCACCACCGATAACGTTCAGGCCGGTATGGTGGCCTGCCGCTATCTGGCTGAGCGTATGGGCGGAGCAGGAGACCTGGGAGTTATTAACGGCGCCAGCGTCTCGTCGGTGACCGACAGAGTCGCCGGCTGCCGGGCGGCTCTGCAGGAATATCCCGAGATCAGGCTGGTCAGCGACCGCTTCAATGCCGGCGGCACCTTCGGTGGCGGGTTGGAAGCAATGACCTTTCTGCTAAGCCAGCACCCCAGCATCAACGGCGTCTTCGCCATCAACGACCCAAGCGCTTTGGGGGCGGCGGAGGCAGCAACGATGGCGGGCCGGGAGGATGTGCTGATTACTTCTGTCGACGGCTCCGATGAAGTGCTGGCGGCTATGGCGGCCAATCACCCGAACCTGATCGGCACTGCCGCCCAGTCACCCGAAGAAATGGCCCGGCGTGCCATCGAAATGAGCCTGAAACACAGGGAGAATCGTCTGCAAAGCCCGCGCAGCATCCGGATTCCAACGCACATGATCACGCGGGATACATTGGCCGCACCCTAAGTCCGCTCACTCCTGGCAAGTTCGGCCTGGCAAGTTCAGCCTGGAAAGTTCAGCGCTGCCGCTGTTCCCAGGCGAGCTTCACGGTTTCGAGCTGATCGTTATCCTGCAGCAGGGAGAAGAAAGACTGATTGGGCATCTCCAGTTCGCCGAAGTGCGCCCGGTCCCAGTCGACCCAGGTCAGGCCTTTGCTGATCTGGTGCGCATGGTGCACGCCTTCCTCGAAACTGTAGCTGGTCATGCCGTCCTGGGTGACTTGGGTAATGCCACGTACTTCCAGCCGGCCCAGCGTTAACTGGTTGCCCGACTCCATGACCACGACAAAATCACCGGCGCGCATTTGCAGCAGCGACCACAGCAAGGTGGGCACACCGCTCAATGCACTGGCGGATTCGGTCCAGCGCTTGTCTCGCGAGTAAGCAAGGTTGCCACGCACCTGCACCAGAGTTTTAAACTGGCGTTCCCAGCCGGGTTTGTCTTTCAGGTATTTTTCCAGTGAACCGATCTCGGCCC
The DNA here is from genome assembly GCA_035704555.1 of Saccharospirillum sp. Lineage (GTDB taxonomy): Bacteria > Pseudomonadota > Gammaproteobacteria > Pseudomonadales > Natronospirillaceae > Saccharospirillum. The sequence goes on from DASSWT010000100.1 coordinate 10,653, forward strand.
AGCCGAGAGCAACGCACTGGCGTCGTTTCAGTTCTTCGTAACTGCAATGCACGCTGGACGTGATTAACCACCAGAGATTCATAGGGGTGATCCATAGGTTGTTTTTATTGTTGCCAGGCAAAAACGTTACAACCTGTCTGGCTAGGGTGACCATGCACCGATCTGCGATTCGATGCAATAACTAGGGAGCCTCTGAACAACTCCCCCAGGGCTCTGCGCGAGCTAAAACGTTTTGCCCAAGTGGGCGGCACTCCGACGCACTTCGCAGCGCAATGGCCGTAGCCCTTGTCAAGAAGTGCAACGCCGGGGCAGGACGTTTTAGCCGCGCCCTCCGGGGCTTTCCGAGGAACGCTGCCACCGCGTTGGACTCATTTGAAAGGTCTAGACATTCCTGCATGAGTCCGCCTTGTGGCAACGTCCCTCGGATAAGCCAGAGCCCCGGGGGAGTTGTTCAGAGGCTCCCTAGCTTAAAAGTCTGTGGTACAGATGCAAAAACGCCCGGCTAACCGGGCGCTGAGTCAAAGCCTTGGCGCGGAAACCGCCTCAGGCGTTGGTCATGTCTTTCAGCTTTTTCAGCGGGCGGACTTTGACCGCAGTGCTGGCTGGCTTGGCTGCAATCATGATCTCTTCGCCAGTGAAGGGGTTTACACCGGGGCGTGCTTTGCGCGCTGGTTTTTTGACCGACTGAATCTTCATCAGGCCGGGCAGTACGAATTCGCCGCAGGCGCGTTTTTTCAGGTGGCGTTCCATCAGATCCGCCAGCTCGTCCAGAACGGCCTGAACGTCTTTCTTGGTCAGTTCTGTGTTTTCGGCAATCTCGGTGACGATCTGAGTCTTGGTGTAACGTTCTTTAATGGCAGTGGCTTTCTTAACCATGAATGCATCCTGATTGTTATCGAAAAAGATGATGAATGGACAAATGTCGTAGGAGCTGAAGCCCCTGGGGAGCTGAGGCTCACCGAGCCCTTGGCTGCTGCAAGACTTTAGCGCATTGCAGGGGCCTTGAATATGGTGGGCAGGGCAGTTTTTGTCGGTTTTTTGCCTGTTAATCGTATTTCGGGTGTGAAAACAGGCTTCTGATTTGGCAAGGGGTGGGTTGTTGGCCAACCCGGAAACGATGTGAACGGTCCATCCCGGCTTGCGTGAAGCCGACCGCGACCGGTCGTCGGGACCGGGTTGGCCATGCCCCGACTGTCGGCGAGCAGCGCGGTTCTGTCCAGATTTTTCTGGCGCCGGGGCCTGCAACTTTAGTCGAATTGTTGACGGCCCGGCGCTCGCAGCGGAACGCTGAGTTACATACCCGGACTGTTTTCCGGTTTAATCACTGGTATTCTTGAAAACGCTTTCCAGATTGGTAATGACCGGGAAGCAGGGAAGTCTGTACGGCCCGGCTCCGGTGTCTAACCGGTTGGTCCGGCCCGGCCCGGCCCGAATGGTGTGCCCAAATGGTGTTTTCACCTGTCGATGGAGTATTGAAACACAATGTGTGCAGTGTTAACCCAACCGCTTGCCGCTGGGTTTGTTAAAGAGCCTGGCTGTCTATGAAACGGCCATCGAATCCCAACCATGAGGATTCCGAACCTTTGTGGGAACATCAGGCGAAGATACACCCGGCTGAATTACTGGTTGGGCACTTTGTGGCGCGTATGGATCGGGAGTGGAGCGAGTCTCCGTTTCTGATGCAGGGTGTGATGATTGAAACCCCAGAACAGAAAGAATGGTTCGAGCGCCACTGCGCCTGGGTGGTGGTTGACCTGAAACGCAGCCTGCGCAAAATTCTCGCGCCGCGCCGGCCACCGGCGATCAGCCCTGGCAAACCCCTGACTGCCTCGTTAAACGTGACCGCCGCAGCCAGTAACGCCCGCCACCCGATCAACCGGTTGCGTCACACCCGGGTTACCCAGGGGGCGATGAAAGCCGCCCTGCACGGTTATGTCGGGCTCGACCAGCAAGCACGGCGGCTGATCCACACCATCACCAGAGGCGGCCCACTCGATCTGACCGCGGCCAAAGGGGCGGTCGCGGCCTTGGCGGTCACACTCGACAACAACCTGTCTGCCCTGGTCTGGCTGACGCGCATTAAACAGCAGGATAATTACACCGCCCAGCACTGCATTAACGTGGCAATTCTGGCGATGGGCCTGGCACGGGCGCTGGAATGGGAAGACAAAGACGTAGAACACGCCGGTCTGGCAGGCCTGCTGCACGACCTCGGCAAAATGAAAGTCGACCACGAAATTCTGAACAAACCCGGCCGGCTGACACCGGAAGAATTCGACCACCTGAAACGCCATTCCCAACTCGGGTACGACCTGCTCAAAACCGACAAGGATGTACCGCCCGAGGTTGCCCGGGCGGTGCTCGAACACCACGAACGCCCGGACGGACGCGGTTACCCCGACGGCAAGAAAGAAGGCGAATACAGCGCCATGGCAGCGCTGGTGGCGGTCGTCGATGCCTACGATGCGATCACCTCACACCGGGTTTACGATGCCGCCCGCTCGCATCACGAAGCGCTGAGCATTCTCTGGCAACAGCGCGAAACCCAGTTTGAAGGCAACATCGTCGAGGCGTTTATTCAGTTTATGGGCTGGGTCACCCCGGGCACCCTGGTCCGCATGACCGACGACTCCATCGCTGTGGTCCTACAGGCCCGGATGGGTCAGCGGTTGTTGCCGGTGGTGCAAGTACTCGTCGCCAACGACACCGGCTATGAGCTCGGGCCACGCCTTGACCTCGCCAAACTGACACCCGAAGAAAACCAAGTACCGCTGCGCATTTCCAAGGTATTGCCGGATGGCGCCGAAGGCGTCGATTTGCAGAGTCTTTCGTTGAGTATGTTGGCGGCGCAACCAGGTTAAATACCAACCTATGGCGCGGCTAGTGAAGCACCTTGTCTTCAACGTACGGTTGCCAGTGCACCGATTCCAAACGCCGCCCCTGCAGAATCACCCAGCCGAGAAACCGGCGGTCTCCCACGGTACTGAATTCGAACTGATACATGCGCTGAAAGGCGATGATGGTATCCGGTGACCGGGCGAGGCGCATGCGGCGCAGGTAAATGCTGTCGTCGAGCATTTGCACGCCTTCTTTTTTGGCCGCGCGGCGGGCGTGGTACAGCGCGATCTGGCGTAGGCCGAGGTGGTGCCAGATCCAGGCGCCGGCGATGACCACAAACAACAGGATCAATAGGGATTTGCCGTCCACTGGGGTCTCTTTAAATGAGGATGTGTTAGTCAGTATACGGCATCGTCAAGGGTGTTGCTCAGTCGCCGTTTATCCGTTCAGGTGCCGGTAGCGACGTTCGGGCCGACCGACTGTGCCGTAATTGACCTCGGCGCTGAGTTCGCCGGTGCTGACCATGAATTCCAGGTAACGCCGTGCCGTGGTACGCGAGGCCCCGATGTGCTGGCCGACGGCATCGGCGCTCCAGTCTCCGGTTTCCACGACCTGGCGAATCTTGTCCAGCGTTAGGGCATCGATGCCCTTGGGTAACCGCACCGGTTCATCGGCGGCGGTGTCGGCGTGGCCACGGGGCAGCAATAAATCGACTTCCTTTTGCGCGACATTGTGCAGGCTGTCGAGCGTATCCAGATGGGCGCGGAAATTATTCAACGCTTCTTCCAGGCGTTCGTAGACCAGGGGTTTGAGAATGTAATCGAACACGCCGCCGTGCAGCGCACTGCGTACCGCGTTTACCTCGCGCGCGGCGGTGATCAGAATAATATCGGTGTGGCTGTTGCCGGCGCGCAGTTCGCGCAGTAGCTCCAAGCCACTGCCGTCGGGGAAGTGCACATCAAGCAATACCAGGTCCGGGCTGAGCACGTCGATCTGGTCGCGTGCATCGGCCAGGGTGTGGGCAATACCGACCAGTTCAATGGCGGGCATGCGTTCGATAAACCGGCGTTGAATCTCCGCGACCTGGCGGTCGTCTTCGGCAACTAACAGTCTGAGTGTTCTCATTGCGCGGCCCCCACCGGGTTAAGGGGTTGCTTGGGCAAATACAGTGTAAACCGGCTGCCACCGGCTGTCAGATTTTCTACCGTGATCGAGCCGCCCCAGCGCTCTACAAACTGGCGCACCAGGAACAAACCAATGCCGTGGCCGCTGTCGGTTTTACTGGTCACGCCTTTTTCGAACATCCGCGCTTCCTCTTCGGCACTGATGCCCGGCCCCTGGTCTTCCACTTCAAAAATCAGGTCCAGCCCGAGATCGGTCATGCTCAGTTGCACCTGGCCACCTTCACCCTGTTGGCGGCGGGTGGCTTCCAGGGCGTTGTCGATCAGGTTGCCGAGCACGCTGACCAGTTGGTCCCGTGGTAGCTGGGCGGGCACATCGGTCATGTGGCTGTCCGGGTCGATCACCAGGGTCTGGCCCATTTCCCGGGCGCGGTTGTACTTGCCGAGAATGCAGCCGGCTAACACCGGGTCTGGCACCGCATCGAGCAGCAGGTGGATCAGCGTCTGGTGGTCATGCACTTCACTGCCGATCAGCGCCAGTGCTTCGTTGTTGGCGCCAATCTGAATCAGCCCGGCAATGGTGTGCAGTTTATTGGAATACTCGTGGGTCTGGCTGCGCAGTGTATCGGCGTATTGCTGAATGCGGGTGAGCTGGCGGCTGATCTGGTCGAGCTCGTCGCGCAGCCGGAAGCTCGACACCACGCCAATGATGTTGTTGCCCTGTTTGACCGGCAGCCGGTTCACGATCATGTGCCGGCCCTGCAGCCAGATTTCCTGGTCGAATTCCGGTTCGCCCCGTTCCAGCGCCGCCATTAAACCGCTGTCCGGCAGTACCTCGGCAATGGGCCGGCCGGCCAGGGGTTTATCCGATTCCAGTCCCAGGCTGTCGACCGCGGTGCGGTTAATGGTGGTGATAATGCCTTCCCGGTTCACCGCGATAATGCCCTCGCGTACCGACTGCAGCGTTGCGTCCCGCTCCTCAAACAACCGGGCGATCTGCTCTGGCTCCAGGCCAAAAATAGCCCGCTTGAAACGACCGGCAATAATAATGGCAACGGCAACACTGCCTACCAGCATCACCGCCATGACCAGATACAACACCAGGTTGTATCTGGCGATGGTCGAGCGCACCTGGTTCAGCGAATAGCCGACCGAAACGATACCGATAATGTCTTCACCGGCCATGTCGTAAATGGGGGCCTTGCCTCGCATCGATAACCCCAGGCTGCCGTGCGCCTTGTTAACGTAGCCCTGGCCGTCGATCAGCGCGATCGAGCCGTCGTCGCCATCGTCGTCCGCCATGGAATGGCCCAGGCGTTCCGGGTTCGGGTGGGCCAGCCGAATGCTGTTGTGATCGCCAATGACAATGAACAGGGCATCGTTGGTGTTGGCCAGTTTCTGGCTGAGCTTGTTGAGCGATTCGACATCGCGCGTTTGCACGCCGCGAATGATATCCGGCGTGGCGGCAATGGTTTTGGCCACGTTCAGGGCGCGCTGCCCGATTTGATCATCCAGTGAGGCGGTGAGGTAGTACCAGGCAAAGCCGCCAATAATGCCGGTCTGAATGGCACTGACCAGACCCAGCACCAGAATCATTCGGGTCTTGAGTTTCAGTCGTTTAAACACGTGATGGGCTTCTGCCTGGGTATTTGCGTAGTAGTCGCCAGCGGTACCGGAGACTGTGTCTTTTTTATAGTCCCGTTAGCCTAACCGAGCTGACGCCCGATTTCGCGTGATCTTTATGAACAAAAAGCCCTTTAAGTGCCTTAAAGGCATTACGACCACAATCTGGTCAACAAACAACCACAAGCCTAGCCTCTGCATCGAACCCGAATAACACAACCTGTGTGTTCGGGAATCACAGTAGAAATACAACAACAAAAGCAGAGGAAGACCACATGAAACTCAAGCAATCCTTGTCTTTGCTGGCCGCTGCGGCGTTCAGTGTATCCGCTATGGCCTGGGAACCCAGTGGCCGTGTTGAATGTATTGCCCCTTCAGATCCGGGCGGCGGCTGGGACTTTACTTGCCGCAGTGTGGGTAATGTTCTGGAAGAACTGGGCATGGTGTCGGGTTCGGTGCAGACCACCAACATGGCCGGAGCCGGTGGTGGCGTTGCCTTCGCTCACACCGTCAGCAAGCGTAATGCGGACAACAAACTTCTGGTCGCGGCGTCTACTGCCACCACTACGCGTCTGGCCCAGCAGCAATTCCCGGGCATGGATGCCAGCATGGTGAAATGGGTAGGTGCACTGGGTGCCGACTACGGCATCATCGCTGTCAGCCAGGAGTCAGAATTTGAAAACCTGAACGACCTGATGGACGCCATTAAAGCCGACCCGCGCAGCATCAAGTTTGCCGGTGGCAGCGCGCGCGGTGGCTGGGACCACCTGAAAGTGCTGATCACAGCCAAAGCGGCCGGTGCCGACTCACTGCCGAGCATTCCGTACCTTTCGTACAACAACGGCGGTGAAGCCATGACTCAGGTTGTTGGCGGCCATGTTGACGCCTTTACCGGAGACATATCCGAAGCGACGGGGTTTATCGACTCGGGTGATCTGCGTGTATTGGCGGTTCTGTCAGAAGAGCGTCTGCCCGGCAAGTTCAGCAACATCCCGACTGCCCGTGAACAGGGTATTGACGCCCTGGGCCCGAACTGGCGTGGTTTTTACATGCCTGAGGGTGCCGATCCTGAAGCCAAGGCTTACTGGGTAAACGCCATCGATGAGCTTTATGCCAGTGAAGAATGGAAAGCGGTAATGGCCCGCAACGGCCTGATTCCGTTCCACCCGCCGGCCGATGAGTTCGAAGCCTTTGTTACCCAGCAAGTGGCCGACATTGAAACCCTGTCACGCGAAATAGGGCTGCTGCAATGACTTCATTTGGAGACCGCTTTCTGGGTCTCTTCCTGTTCGTCCTGGCCGTGTCTTACGGCTGGGTCGCACAGACGTGGCCGCCGCCGTTTGGCGGCCACGAGGCCGTCGGCCCCGAGACCTTCCCGACTATCCTGGCCGTTATTCTGGCCGGCTCAAGCCTGTACCTGATGTTCAAACCAGACCCCGATGCTCAGTGGCCCGTTGGCCGCACTGCCGGTGAACTGGTCGGTGCCATGGTGATACTGGTGCTCTACGCCTTTGTGCTGGAACGCCTGGGCTTTGTGATCGCTACCACGCTCGCCGTGGGTGCACTGTGCTGGCGCATGGGCGCGCAACCGAGAGCGGCGTTTCTGGTCGGTCTGATCAGCGCGGTATCAGTGTTCCTGTTGTTCAACAACCTACTCGAATTGAGCCTGCCCGGTGGCTTGCTGGAGTTTGACTGATGGAAACCCTGCAATTCTTGATGGAAGGCTTCGCCGTCGCGCTAACACCCACCAACCTGATGTTGGCTCTGTGCGGCGCCTTCCTTGGCACTCTAATCGGTGCACTGCCGGGCCTTGGCCCCGCTAACGGCGTTGCCATTCTAATTCCGCTGGCGTTCACCCTGGGGCTGCCGCCAGAATCCGCGATGATTCTGCTCACCTCGGTGTACGCTGGCGCCATGTACGGCGGCCGTATTTCGTCGATCCTACTCAACATTCCCGGCGACGAACCGGCGATGATGACCTGCCTCGACGGCTACCCCATGGCTCAAAAAGGCAAAGCGGCTGAAGCCCTGGCGATATCCGCCATCGCCTCCTTCATGGGCGGGCTGATTGGCACGCTCGGGTTGATTTTACTGGCACCCGTGCTGGCCCGGTTTGCCCTCACCTTTGGCCCGGCAGAGTACTTTGCGCTGTTCGTGCTGGCCTTTGCGACCCTGGGCGGCATTACCGGCAAGAACCCGATGAAAACCGTGGTCGCCGCCACGCTCGGCATCATGCTTTCGACCGTGGGCATCGACATTTCCACCGGTACCCAGCGTTACACCTTTGGTGTGCTGGAACTGTACGAAGGCATCGACTTCATTCTGGCCATCGTCGGCCTGTTCGCCATTTCCGAGCTGCTGCTGTTCATTGAAGAGCGTGCCGGCAAAGGCCGGGCACTGATTCAGGTGGGCAAGCTGAAGCTGAGTATGAAAGACATCTACAGTGTGTTTCCCACCATGTTCCGTGGCGGGGTTCTGGGGTTCATTGCCGGTGTTCTGCCGGGCGCCGGTGCCTCCCTGGGCAGCTTCATCAGCTACACCCTTGAGAAGAAAGTGCTGGGCAAGAAGGGTCGCTTTGGCGAAGGCGACATGCGTGGCGTGGCCGCACCGGAAGCCGGCAACAACGGCGCCTCCTCCGGCGCCCTGGTGCCCATGCTGACCCTGGGCGTACCCGGCAGCGGCACCACCGCTGTGTTGCTAGCGATGCTGATTTCCCTGAACGTCACTCCCGGCCCGCTGATGTTCACCGAAAATGCCGACATCGTCTGGGGCGTGATCGCTGCGCTGCTGATTGGCAACTTGCTGCTGCTGATTCTGAACATTCCGCTGATTGGCGTATTTGTGAAGGTGCTCTCGGTACCGCCGATGTACCTGTTGCCAATGGTGACGATGATTGCCTTTGTGGGCATCTACTCGATCAGCCACAGCACCTTCGACCTGTACTTTATGGTCGCTTTTGGCGTGGCCGGTTACATTCTGCGCAAGCTCGACATGCCGCTGGTGCCGGTCATCCTCGGCATGCTGCTCGGCCCGGAAATGGAGAAAAACCTCGGCCACGCCATGATCATCTCCGATGGTAACTGGGGCATTCTCTGGGGTTCACCGCTGGCGATAGGCCTGTGGCTGGTAGCCGCGGTGGGGCTGATATTGCCTTACCTGGTAGGCCCGATCCTGCGTGCCCGTATGCGTAACGCCATTAAAGAAGATGCCGTAAGCGATTAACCTGAACGACTCACTCTAGCGTGCTGTTGTCAGTGCTTTCGGGGCCATTGGAGGAATCTATGGCCCTTTTTTTTTGTGGGTGTTGGAAGGTGGGGAGCGGGCGCCAAAAACCCGACATGACCGCCGATACAAAATATTACCGCCTGACAGAACTTTTCCCTTGTCAATGATAATCCTTCGCATTAGTATTCCGTTAACGATACACAACAGGCACAGAGCAAACCAACATGTACGTATGCTTATGCAAAGGCGTGACCGACAGAG
>DASSWT010000028.1:0-7214 GCA_035704555.1 Saccharospirillum sp.
TCGGTATCGCAGAAGGTGCAGATGCTGGTGGCACGGTCTGCTTCGCGGCCGCTCCAGAGGTTGCAGCCGGTAAAGCGGCAAAACACCGAGGCACGGCCGGTGTGGGCCCCTTCGCCCTGGAGGGTGTAGAACATTTCTTTAACGGAATAGGTCACAACAATAGCGTCTCGGGATTCAGGGTCTGGAATGGCCGGGCCTGCAGCGGGTTACTGGGTGGCCGCTTTGGCCTGGGTATTGTCCTGCAGCAGGGTGACGAAGTCTTCAGCGCACAGCGGGGCGGAGAATAAATAACCCTGGTAGCGCAAACAACCGATGGATTTCAGAAAGGTCAGTTGCTCTTCGGTTTCGACGCCTTCGGCAATGGTTTTCAGGTTAAGGTGCTGGGCCATGGCCAGAATGGTTTCGACAATGGCGGCATCGTTGTTGTCGGTGGTCAGGTCGCGCACGAACGACTGGTCGACTTTCAGTACGTCGAGCGGCAGGCGTTTCAGATAGCTCAGGCTTGAATAGCCGGTGCCGAAGTCGTCGATGGAGAACGAGACACCGTATTCGCGAATCTCGTTCATGCGCACGATGGTTTCTTCCACCTCATTGATCACCATGCCCTCGGTGATTTCCAGGTCGATGCACTGGGCCGGTATCTTGTATTGCTTTATCGCCTGCTTCACCTGCGCGAAAAACTCCGGCTGGGAAAACTGCTGCGGGCTGACGTTGATGCCCAACACCTGGTCTTCGTGCCAGAGGCCGGCGTCCATCCAGCGACGCACGGTGGCGCAGGCTTCATCCAGTGCCCATTCGCCAACCTTGACGATCAGGCCCATGTTTTCCAGTACCGGTATGAATTCCACCGGTGATACCGTGCCCCGCGTCGGGTGGCGCCAGCGCATCAGGGCTTCGGCGCCGAGAATGCTGTTGTCGCGCACATCGACCTGGGGCTGGAAGGTGAGGTAGAACTCGCGACGTTCGACCGCCAGGCGCAGGTCTTTTTCCATGTTCAGGCGAAAGGCAGTGGCTTCGGCCATGGCCTGTTCAAATTGAATGGCGTTGTCTTTGCCGTGGGCCTTGGCCTGGTACATGGCGGTATCGGCATTGCGCAGCAGGTCGGAGGCGCTTGTGTTGCCTTCGGGGTAGAGGGCGATGCCCAGGCTGGCGGTTACCGACAGTTGCTGGCCGCCGATGAAGAAGGCTTCAGCAAGCGATTTGCGCAGCCGCTCGGCGCGCTGATAGGCGAGAATGCTGACTTCGCTTTTATCATGCCCCAGGTCGGCCATGCAGATGACGAATTCGTCGCCACCCAGGCGCGACACGGTGTCTTCGTTGCGTACTGCGTCCATCAGCCGTGAAGCCGCTTCGCGCAGCAGGGCGTCACCGGCGCTGTGGCCCATCGAGTCGTTGATGTTCTTGAAGTTATCGAGGTCGATGAATACCAGGGCGCCAAATTGCCCGGAACGTTCCGCGCGGCGTAGCGATTGCCCCAGGCGGTCGAGAAACAGGTGGCGGTTGGGCAAGTCGGTCAGCGGGTCGTGATAGGCCATGTGCTGCATGCGCGACTGGTTGCGCTTGCGTTCGGTGATGTCGACACCGACTGACAGTACGGCCGGTTCACCGCGAAACTCGATGGGCAGAATGCGCAATTCCAGTGCGGTCAAAGTGCCGTGGACGTTCATCCAGTCGAGCTCGGGAATGAACAGACTGCTCTGGTCTGCCAGTACCTGGTCGTCGGCTTCGGCGATCAGTTGCCGCGACTTTTCGTCGTATTCATGGAGGATCTGGCTATGGTGCTGGCCGGTCAGTTCATCGACGCTGGTATGGAAGGCGCGGGCAAAGGCTTCGTTGACCAGCACCAGCTCACCCTGCTGGTTCTTCACGTAGATTAAATGCGGCAGGTTATCGATCAGCCGCCGCATATTGGTGTAGGACTCTTCAACTTCGTGTTTGGCCAGGGTCTTGTCGGTGATCAGCCGTTCGGCGTTGCTCAGGTAGTTATTGATGTGAGCCGTCAGTTGCCCGAGTTCATCGCGTTCGTGCCCTCGGGGGGGCGACAGGCGCTGGCCTTTGGGGTTTTCGGCATCGATGGCATCCAGTGAGTTGGATATGTTGTTGATTGGTTTGGTGACCAGGCGGTAGAACAGGATGAGAAACAGCAGAATCAGGATGAAGTTCTTAACCACACCCAGCAGAAAGGTCGAGATCGCCCGATCGGCGAAACTTCGGTAGGCCAGTACGGTGTCGATCTTCATGCGCAACAGGCCGTAGACATCACTGCCCAGAGCGTTGGTTTCAAGCCGGGTTTCCAGGGTTTGCACCGGGTTGGTGACAAAGAGTTCATACCAGTGGTGCTCGCGCTGATCCTGCTCGGCGGAGCGCTCGGCGAGCGGTGAGCCCAGTTCGTCGATAATGGCGACATAGGTGACAAAGTCGTAGACGAACATGCCGTTGGCGACTTCGCTGGCCAGGTTGTAGTCGAGCGTGTGGACGGCGCGTGAGGCGGCAAAACGGGAGGCATCCATCACCCGTTCGATCGAGGCATCCAGCGATCTACGTTCTTCACGAAAGTCGGTATAGACCTGATACCCCGAGCCGAGCAAGCTGACGAGCAGCGCCAGAATAACGCCGCTGCGGGAAAGCCGGAACGACAGGCGATGTAGAAACCTGGGTTTGAAAACCTGTGAAGACATCCGCTACATGCACCATGGGGCCGGAAAAAGGCCGCAAACATACTGAATGCTTACAGGTTAGTCAAAATCCCGGGCCGCCGCCATGCGTTTTAGCCGTTGCCAGCGGGTTACACACCAAATTGCCAATACCGGGTTGCCCAGCGTTGGCAAGGTAACCAGCAACAGGATGCGAACCCAGGGGTTTGGCTCGAACAGCCAGGCCAGTGCCAGGGCGATGAAAAAGCCGCTGTAAAGGTCGAACAGTGATATCTGGCCCCACACCTGGCTGGTCAGCCACTGGCCTTGCTCGGAAAACTGCGGCCATGGGTCGAACAGCAGCATCCAGAGCACCAGAGCGACCGACAGGGCGGCGCCGAGAACAAGGAACAGCAGCGGCAGCAGGGTGTTTGCGCGCTTTGGTGTCATGGCGGGTTGGTCTCCGGGTATTGGTATTTGATATCGGCGGTGTAGTTGCCCCCGTCGGGGTCGGGCAGATTGGTCAGGCCGCGGTAGCGCAGCAGTTGCCGGGTATCGATGTCGTAGGTCAGTTCGATGTCGCTGACTACCCAACTGAGTATCGTGCTTTGCACCTTAAGATCGAGCCTCAGTTGGCCATCAGCCTGTCCTGCGGGCTCGACCCTCAGGCCCAGCCAGCGCACGCGGCTGGGGGCCAGGAACTGGAAGTCGACGCTGTCACCAGCCAGCAACTGGTCGAAGTGGTTCAGAATAAAGTAGTGAAAACCGCCATCGATGACTGAGGGGTTGTCTTCAGACCATTCCAAGGTGCCGGATTCTTTCGATTCAATGGCAACGCCATCGTCACCGGGGTCGACGGTCTCGGTTCTTTCCGGCTGGGTTATGGTTAACCGGTAGCCCGGGCGTTCCGGTTGCCAGTAGGTCATCTCTTTTTCGGCCAGGGTGTCGCCTCCAGGCGTAACGTAGTGAACGGTTTCACGCTGGGGTACACCTTCGGCCTGCTCCAGGCGATGTTCTTCGGTGTAGAGCAACTCGCCGGACTCGGTATCGTAGGCCTTGCCCACAAAGTCGGTGATTTGGGTCTCTTCTGCCGCGCTGACCATGGCGGTGGTGGCCAGAACCAGCCCGAGCAAGCACTGACCGGCGTTGCGACGAAGCGTACCGGGTTCGGTCATGAAGCGGTTACCTTGGTCGGGTGAGTGTAATTGGGGCGGTCGTTCCGTTAGTAACATCGATCCACCAGTAAAAAAGTGGCAACCAGATACCCCAGGCCAGCGGCACGGCGATCAGGGCCCAGGCTTCCATGGTGGCGGCACCGAACTGGGTGCCGGCCACGTAGCTGCCACCGCCGCCGAAAACACCGAGAATGATCTGCAGGCTCCGGCGGCCTTTCAGCCAGGCCAGGGAGTGGTTCAGCGTCAGCGGAAACATCAGCCACAACCCAACCAGCCAGAGCGGCATGGGCTGGCCGGTGCCCAGAAATTCGACAGCGGGGCTCAGGTGCCAGGCCAGGTCGATCAGTAGCCCCACAATCATGACGGGAATAACCGCCTGCCATTCGCGACGGTTGCCAGACAGCACGGCGTGTATGGCCAGGAACCCCAGCGCCCAGAAAATGGCCCAGGCAGACTGGGTCAGCACCAGCAGGAACCAGCCGATCTGAAAGCCAGCGTAGTTGAAAATGACTTTCCCTGCCTGCTGTTTCATCGAGCCGGGTCAATCCAGGTTTGGCGGTTTTTGTCTTTGGCGAACATGACCTGATGGGTGCCGATGGCACGCTCGGTAAAGCCGCCTTCGCAGTAGGCGAAATAGTAACGCCACAGGCGGTAGAAGGTGTCGTCGTAACCCAGCTCAAGAATCTGGTCGCGGGCGGCGACGAAACGCTGGTGCCAGTCTTTCAGCGTGCGGGCGTAGTGCTCGGTCATGTCTTCCAGATGAACCAGTTGCAGGTCGGTATGGCGCTTCATGTTGTCGGTCAGAATTGACAACGACGGCAGGTGACCACCCGGGAAGATGTATTTGCGAATAAAGTCGACCGAAGAGCGGTATTGCTGATAGCGCTGATCGGGCATGGTGATGCACTGGATCAGCGCGGCGCCATCGTCGGTCAGTCGGTCAGACAGTACCCGGAAGTAGCTGGGCAGGTAGTCGTGACCGACCGCCTCGATCATCTCGATGGAGACCAGTTTGTTGTATTGCCCGGTCAGGTCGCGGTAATCCTGTTTCAACAGGGTGATCTGGCCGGTCAGGCCGAGTTGTTCGATGCGCTGGCGCGTGTAGTCAAACTGTTCGTTGGAGATCGTGGTGGTGGTGACCTTACAGCCATAATGTTGAGCCGCGTGGATGGCCATGCCACCCCAGCCGGTGCCGATCTCCAGCAGGTGATCGCCGGGTTTCAGGTCGAGCTTCTGGCAGATGCGGTCGAGCCGGTAGCGCTGGGCCTGTTCGAGGGTGGCGTCGGCGCTTGGGTAGATGGCGCTGGAGTACATCATGCTGTCGTCGAGAAAGGCTTCGAACAGATCGTTGCCGAGATCGTAATGGGCGCTGATGTTTTTGCGCGAGCCGGCTTTGTCGTTGCGGTTAAGCCAGTGTGCCAGGCGCAAAACCGGTTTGGTGATCAGCCCCAGGGTTTTGTTAAGCGTTGAGGTAGTGTCGAGGTTAACGGCGAATACCCGAACCACCTTGGCCAGGTCGGAGGTGTCCCAGAAGCCGGCGACGTAGCATTCGGCGGCGGCGAGTGCGCCACCGGTCAGCATTTCCCGGTAGGTGCGGGTGTTGTGTATCTGGACGCTGGCGTGCGGTCCGTCCTGATCCGGATTCCCGAAGACGTAGGTGCCGGAGTCGTCGTGCAGTGTCAGCGACCCGGTGTGAAACCGGCTCAATGCTTTAAAAAGCAGCCGCTGAGCCAGCGGGCCCTGGGTCCCGTCGAAACGCGTCGGAGTGGCCGTTGTCATGCCGTTGTTTCCTTTTTCTCTTTGTTCGGGTGTGGGATGAAGGGAACCTTCTTCAGCCACAATTTGAAGGCTTGCCAGTGGATGCCTGCTATCACTTTTACGGTCATGGCCGGAAAACGGATGAGGGCCCGGCGCATGGCCCTGGCGGTAATGGGTGCGGCGTCCATTACCAGGGTGGCGTCGAACACCTTGTGTTGTTCCTTGTGGTTTTCCAGATGAATGCGCAGGGTTGGCTGCGGCAGGCCGAAGACCCAGCGGTAGTCCATATCCATTGGCAGGAAAGGCGACACATGGAACGCCTTGCTCAGGCGGTATTCGCGGTACTGGCGATGAACCCGGCTGGGTTCGTAGTAGGCCGGGGTCGGTGTTTTTTCGGCGGCGGACCGGTCCGCCAGCAGTACATAGGCGTGGCGTTCCTTCCAGGGGGTATTGGTGACTTCAGGCATGACCGCCAGCAAGTGGTCGTTACGGCCAAAAAGGTAGTAGACCGAGACCGGGTTGAACACATAGCCAAGGTAACGCACATGGGTCAGAACCCGGACCGAAGTGATCTGCTCGGGTGTCAGATCACTTTGCGCGCAGACCTTGTTGATGACTGCCTGTTTCAAATCGGGGGTGGCCGGGTCGAAGTAATCGGCCCGGCGGAAGCTCGCCCAGTTGAACCGTTCGGCCGACCAGAAACGTGAGGTTGAAAACACTTCATCGATCTCATCAAGATCGAGATACAGCATAAACAGCGGGTAGGTAAACCGATGTTCCGCAGGGCTGTAGCGGCGGTGGCGAACCCAACCTTGGTAGAGGCAACTGTTCAGTGCCATGGATCCACTCCAAGATCGGTGACGACGCGCAAGGCGCTGTTCACACCGTCTTCATGAAAGCCATTGAACCAGTAAGCGCCGCAGAAGTGGGTACGGTTCTGGTTGCCAATTTGGTGGTAACTGTTCTGGGCGTCTATGCCGGCTTTGGTAAAGACCGGGTGGGCGTAGCTGAACCGGTCGATGATTTTGGCCGGGTCGATGTCGGCTGTGCGGTTCAGTGTTACGCAGAAGGTCACTGGTGCGTCGGTGAAGTTCTGCAGAATGTTCATGTTGTAGGTTAAACCAACCGCCTCGGACGGGTTGCGCGGAATGTGGTAGTTCCAGGCAGCCCAGGCTTTCTTGTTTTTGGGTAACAGGGTGTCATCGGTATGCAGCACCACATCGTTGTTGCTGTAGGGCAGGGCGCCCAGAATCTCTTGTTCGTCTTCAGTGGGTGACGCCAGCATCGCCAGTGCCTGATCGCTGTGGCAGGCGAAAACGACCTGGTCGAAGTGTTCGGTTTGGCCATCGTTCAGCGTGAGGGTAACGCCGTCGGCATCACGCTCGACCCGGGTAACGCCCCGGTTCAGGTGAACCTTGTTTTTAAAGGGTTCGATCAGTGGTGCTACATAGCTGCGCGAGCCGCCGCGAATGACATACCACTGCGGGCGGTGTTTTACAGAAAGCAGGCCGTGGTTTTTGAAAAACCGGACGAAAAACAACGCGGGGAATTCTTCCATCTCGGTTTCACCGGAGGACCAGATCGCCGCGCCCATCGGTACGATGTATTTGCGGATGAAGGTTTTGCCAAAGCCTTTTTGCTGGAAGTA
>DASSWT010000032.1:0-9275 GCA_035704555.1 Saccharospirillum sp.
CTGCACCGCACCGGTCTGCTCGACATCGGCCGTGTTGATCATCACCCGGGGGTTAAAATCGAAAAAGGAGCCGGCTTCATCCGGCTCGGTGATCAGCGCGGCCGTAACCCTTAAGTTGGCATCACCGACGCCAATGGTGTCGCCAATATCGATACCCAGCGACAGAAACAATCGCGAAATGATCCAGGCCTCGCCGGGCGGCGGCCCGGTTTGCACCGAACGGCCCTCACCGAAGGGTTGGTCAGCGATTACCAACTCGCCCTTCAGCGGATACTCAGGCGATACGGCTTTAACGGCACTCAATTGCAGGGCATTGTCATTGCCAAAAGCCATAGCCTGAAAAGTCACAATGTCCGCTGTTTCCAGCCCTGCTGCCTGGGCCTGCTGCTGCAGCTCTTCAGAGATGGGAATCGCACTGCGGCTGCGAATCTGGGCGTCGGCGGCCAACAGTGTGCCCGCTTCATCCTGTATCGAATTGCGGATCCGGTCGGAAAACAAACCGATGCTGGTCACCGTGGTCACCGCCACCATCAGGGCAGCAATCAGTATGTTCAGCTCACCACTGCGCCAGTCTCGCCATAACAGCTTTAATGCCAGCGAGCCGGTCGACCCGCCTTTATTTGCACGCCCACCAACCGCTTCGGACTTCACAGACAACGTCATGCCAGCGCTACCTCGCGCAGGGTGCCGTCTTCCATTTCCAACTGTCGATCACAGCGGGCAGCCAATTTGGGGTCGTGGGTAACCAGTACCAGGGTGGTGCCGCGCTCGCGGTTCAGGGAAAACAGCAGATCGGCCACTTTTTCACCGGTACGGCTGTCCAGGTTACCGGTGGGCTCGTCGGCAAAAAGTATCGGAGCCTCACTGGCAAAAGCCCGGGCTACCGCCACCCGTTGCTGTTCGCCGCCACTCAGTTGCAGCGGATAATGCGTTGCCCGCGCGGCCAAACCGACCCGCTCAAGCCACTGGGCAGCGCGAACCTGGGGTTCTTTCGCTCCCTTTACTTCCAGCGGCAGCATCACATTTTCCAGCGCAGTCAAACTTGGTAACAGTTGAAAATTCTGGAACACAAAACCCACTTGCTCGCCCCGCAACAGGGCTCTCTGTTCTTCGTCCAGCGCCGTAATCTCAGTGCCTGCGAGGAAAACCTCGCCACTGCTGGGCCGGTCGAGCCCTGCCAGCATGCCGAGCAGAGTGGACTTGCCGGAACCCGATACGCCGACAATGGCAACGCTCTCGCCCGCGTAAATCGCCATGTCGATCCCCTTCAGGATGACCAGCGACCCTTCCCCACTGGTGACTTCCTGTTTAAGCTTCCGGGTCTCAATCATTATCGTGGACGTATCATTCATGCTGTTTGAGTCTCTTCTGAGTATTCAATGGTTACGCCATAAGGCGACTCGACTGCTGGCTCTGGCTGCGGTCAGTGTGCTGGCTACGGTTCAGGCAAACACCCTGCTGGTAATGGGTGACAGCCTGAGCGCCGGCTATGGCATGCCACCGGAAGCCACCTGGGTGACCCTGATGGAGCAACAACTCGATCAGGGCGATACTGACTATGACGTCATCAATGCCAGCATAAGTGGTGAAACCTCCCGCGGCGGCCTTGAGCGCCTGCCCGCGCTGCTGGACCAGTATGAGCCGGATGTCGTCATCCTTGAGCTCGGTGCCAACGATGGCCTGCGTGGTTTCCAGATTCCTCAGATCACCCGCAACCTGAGCGAGATGATCAGAATGGCCCAGCAATCCGGTGCCACGGTTATCCTGTTAGGGATACGCTTACCTCCCAATTTCGGTTCTCGCTACACAGAGCCGTTTTTTGAACAGTACGCCAGCCTGGCTGATGAACACGAGGTGCTTTACCTCCCATTTATGCTGGAAGGCGTGGCTCAGTACCGCGAGTTAATGCAGGAAGACGGCCTGCACCCTACCGATGAAGCCCAACCGATTATTCTGGATAATGTATGGCCGCTGGTGCAGGAAGCCCTGGGCCAGACGTCATCTTGACGTAAAGATTACAACCCAAGCTTCGGAGTTCGCCTGGGAGACTAGCACCGGGTGTCGGGTATGCCTCTGCGGGGAAGTCCGCAGCATGGATGCTGCGGTCTAGGCTCCATGGATGGATTTACGCCGACCCCGCAGAGGCATACCCGGTATCCGGTGCGGGCCAACACCTTCGAGCTGAGCCGAACTCCGAAACTTGAGTTACAAGTGAAGTTCAAGCGGGGATCGTCCGGGAGAGCAACTTAGGTGTGATGAGTCAGGATAACACCCGCCCATTCCACTCAAATGGCACAGCCCAGAGCTTTTGCTTCTCTTTCGGGTAGTTTGCCCACAATTGCCCGTAGGTCAGTTCAGAGCCCGGCATCCGGGTATCCGGGAGGATATCGGCCATGGGTTTCAGTACGAAGGCATTGCGGGCGGTTTCCCGGCGCGGTAACTCTATGCCGTGGTGCTGTCCGACCAGGTCGCCATAGGTCAATACATCAATGTCCAGGGTTCGCGGGCCGAACTTGGGGCCGTTGCGATCCCGGCCATTGTCGTCTTCGATCTGTTTGAGGATCGGCCCGATGTCATCCAGCCCCAGCGTCGTTGTTATCAACACCACTGAATTGAGGAAATTACTGCCATCGAAGCCGACCGACTCGCTTTCGTAGACCGGGGAGCACACCAGAGCCCCAAAGGCATCGCTCAGGGCATCGAGTGCGTGGGTGATGTGCCGATAGCGATTGATATTGCTGCCGAGGCTGAGGGCAACCGATACCGGGGTGGGCAAAGCGTCGGCTGGTGAAGAAGCATGGGTCACGTTAAAAGGTCCGTCTGATATGAATGCCTACTCCGGCACAGTCTGCCACGGCACCGCGTTTATTGATGCGCACCTGGATGTCCCGGATGCCGGCGAATTCGTAAATCAGGGTGCACAACTGCTCTGCAAAGGTCTCTATCAACTCAAACGACTGTTCAGAGGCCCAGGCCCGAATGTGCTTGCTCAGAGCGTCGTAATCGAGCGCTTTGGCCAGGTCATCGCTGGTGCCGGCGGGCCGGCAATCGAACGCCAGCGTCAGGTCGAGCCAGAGTGTCTGGCGAATGGTGCGCTCCCATTCATAGGCACCAATCACCGTTTCAACCTGCAGGCCTTCAAGAAACACCGTGTCCGTCACCGGGCTTGTAGCCGCCTTATCCTCAGCCATGCACAGCCTCCAGTTCGTCGAGTGACCAGCGCGCCCTTATATCCAGTGCCAGCGGGCTGGTTTCGCCCGCTTTCAGCCGCTGCCAGCCCGCGTAGGCAATCATGGCGCCGTTATCGGTACAGAACTCAAGGCGCGGATAATAGAGCTTGCATCGGCGTTCGTTCGCCATCGCTTCCAGTTTTTCACGCAAGCGCCGGTTGGCGCTGACGCCTCCGGCGATAACCAGCGACCGGTGACCGGTCTCCTTGAGCGCGCGGCGGCATTTAATGGACAGCGTATCAACGACCGCTTCCTGAAAGCCGGCGGCTATATCGGCCATTATCTGGGGTGGCACGGCTTCTTCAACCGCATGGGTCGCGACGGTGTTGCGCACCGCCGTTTTCAGACCCGAAAAGCTGAAATCCATACCCGGCCGGTCAACCATGGGGCGCGGGAACTCGAATACACCCGGCGTACCACTGTCGGCAAGCTTACTTAGCAAGGGCCCACCAGGGTAAGGCAGGCCCATCATTTTGGCGGTTTTGTCAAAGGCTTCGCCGGCAGCGTCGTCCAGCGTTTCACCCAGAATGCGGTATTCGCCGACGCCCCTTACATCGACCAGCAAGGTATGGCCGCCACTGACCAGCAGAGCGACAAACGGAAACGGCGGTGCATTGGGTTCAAGCATCGGCGCCAGCAGATGCCCTTCCATATGGTGCACACCCAGCGCCGGAACATCCCAGGTCCATGCCAGGGACCGGGCCAGAGACGCACCCACCATCAACGCGCCCACAAGACCGGGCCCCGAGGTATAAGCTACGCCGTCAACGGCACCCAATGGCAAACCCGCCTGCTCAAACGTATGCCGAATCAGCGGCACCAACTTGCGTATATGGTCCCGCGAGGCCAGTTCAGGCACCACACCGCCGAATTCAGCGTGCATTTTCACCTGGCTGAACAGCGTATGAGCCAGCAGGCCCTGTTCAGAATCGTACAGGGCGACGCCGGTCTCATCGCAAGAGGTTTCAATTCCCAGAACGCGCATTCAGACTCCCGATGGGCAAAACCGACCACCGATGCTCCGTCGGAATCGGCCGGGTGGTGTTTAAACTGCAGGTTCGAAGTTCATAGTTGAGTTAAGCAGCGGCTGCCGGGTGTGCCCTTGTGGGGTAGTCCGCAGCATGGATGCTGCGGCCTAGGCTCCATGGATGGATCCACGCCGACCCCACAGGGGCATACCCGGTGGCCGCTGCGGGCCGCTGCCTCCCAGCCAACCTGAACTTCGAACTTGAATCGAAAGAGGCGGGAGTTTAAAGAATGCCGTGCCATAAAGGAAATCAGTCAACGCCGGTCCGGACGTCATAGGGCTTTACAGAGAAGGGCTCAGGCCGTAAAATCACGCGCCTCGAATTTGGGGGTTCTGCGACCGGAACCCGCTGCGAGATGTCAAACCCACACTGAAAAGGTCTTTTTAATGCCAGCAGTTAAAGTTAGAGAAAACGAGCCGTTCGACGTCGCTCTGCGCCGTTTCAAGCGTTCCTGTGAAAAAGCCGGTGTTTTGTCTGAAGTGCGTCGTCGTGAGCACTACGAAAAGCCGACCTGGGTTCGCAAGCGTAAAGCTGCCGCCGCGGTTAAGCGTCACGCCAAGAAATTGCAGCGTGAAAACAAGCGTCTGGTACGGTTGTACTAAGATTTCTGCACAGGGTTAACGAGCAAGTAACACTGTTTGCCCGTCCTGATAGTGCCGAAATATCGCTCTAGAAGTATCGCTTTACAAGTGGGTTGACCTGACATGTCTGAGCTCAAGCAACAGATCACCGAAGCCATGAAAGACGCCATGCGTGCCAGAGATAAGGTACGTTTGGGCACGGTGCGGCTGATTCTGGCTGAGCTCAAACGCGTAGAGGTTGACGAGCGAATAGACGTCGATGACGCCCGGGTTTTGGCGATCCTCGATAAGATGAACAAACAACGTCGTGATTCCATAGCGCAGTACGAGACTGCCGGACGCGATGATCTGGCCGCAATCGAGCGAGAAGAAATGGAGGTGATTGCCACGTTTCTCCCGGCGGCGCTCTCGGAAGATGAAATTAATGCCCTTATTGATACCGCCATCGCCGATACCGGCGCTGCAGGTATGCAAGACATGGGCAAGGTAATGGGGGTGCTGAAACCTCAATTACAAGGCCGTGCCGATATGGCCGCGGTAAGCAAACTGATCAAAGCCCGGCTGGGCTGATCCCGGGGTTTCCCGACCCTGACTGGCGTCAACTGACCACCAATAGCCCGCACTGAACCGGGCCTTTTAGCGGTTAGCAAGTGATTACAACCGAAACAGACGGTTGCACCACTACGCCAAGGCTGGACCTTAACCGGATCCACCACGCCTTCTGCTCGACCGGCAATGCCCGTTATAATTGCCCGATACGCCGCATGCACATCCCTTTGAGGAACCTATGGCTGGCCTGATTCCCAACGATTTCATCGATGACCTGCTCGAACGCACCGACATCGTCGAGATCATCGGTCATCGTGTGCCGCTGAAGAAGAAAGGCAAGGACCACTGGGCCTGCTGCCCCTTCCATAACGAAAAATCGCCCTCTTTCTCGGTTAACCCGGTAAAACAGTTTTATTACTGTTTCGGCTGTGGTGCCTCCGGCACGGCGCTGCGCTTTTTGCAGGAATATGAACGCCTCAGCTTTCCCGAAGCCGTTGAAGAACTGGCCCGCGCCGCTGGCGTCGAGGTGCCACGCGAAGAACAGAACCCGGCGAAACAAGCCCAGCAACGCAAACGCCGCACGCTCTACGATTTAATGGGCAGTAGCGCCGAGTATTTCGCGCATCAGCTGTTCAACCACCCGGATGCCAGTATCGCCCAGCAATACGTTCTTGGCCGGGGCCTGAGCGAAGAGGTTATTCAACGCTACCAAATCGGCTACGCCCCGCCCGGCTGGCAAAACCTGATTCAACATTTCGCCGGCACCGAACAGAGTGCTGAGCAGCTGCTTGCCACCGGCATGATGGTGCGCAACGACAAGGGCCGCGAATACGACCGTTTCCGCCAGCGCCTGATGTTCCCGATCCGCGATATTCGCGGTCGCACCATCGCCTTCGGTGGCCGGGTATTAACGCCGGAAGACAAACCCAAATACCTGAACAGCCCCGAAACGCCAATCTTCCACAAGGGCAACGAACTCTACGGCCTCTATGAAGCCCGCCAGGCGCTGCGCAACTTCGACAACATCATTATCGTCGAAGGCTATATGGACGTCGTCGCTCTGGCTCAGTTCGGGGTTAAAAACGCGGTCGCGACGCTGGGCACCGCGACCAGCCAAACGCATATAAAACGGCTGTTCAAACTGACCCCGGAAATTATTTTCTGTTTCGACGGTGACGAAGCCGGGCGCCGGGCCGCATTGCGCGCCCTGGAAAACGCCCTGCCGGAAGTGCGCGACGGCCAGCAGGCCAAATTCCTGTTCCTGCCAGAGGACGAAGACCCGGATACTCTGGTGCGCAATGAAGGGTTCGAGGGCTTCCAGCGCCGCGTCAAACAGTCGCAAAGCCTGGCAGACTTTCTGTTCCAGCATCTGCAAACCCAGACCGACATGACCACGCTGGAAGGTAAGGCGCGCCTGGCCAGCCTGGCCCGGGGCTGGATCGAACCGATGCCCGAGGGCATTTTGCGGCAACTGCTGATGCAGCAGCTGTCGAACCTGGTTGGCCTGTCTGTTGAGCAGATACTGACGACGCATGCACCGGTTAAGCCGGTGATACCGGAACCGGTAAAACCCCGTTCCGAACCAGCAGACCATAACCCTGATCTGGCCATGCCGGATGACTGGATGCCCAGTTATGACGGGCAAATGGGCGATTATGACTCCGATTACGGCTCTGGTGACTACTCCGGTGACCACAGAGGCTCCAACCGAACCAAACCGGCCAGCCGGGCCAATCTTGGTGTTCAGTTCAGCCTGGTGCATCGCTGCCTGGCCTGGCTGATTCGCCACCCGCATCTGGCCAATGAACTGAACCTCGAGCAACTGGAGCATCTGCCCGAGCAGGAAGGCAAAGCGCTGCTCAGCCGCGTGGTACGACTGCTGCAGGAAGCGCCCAGGGCCGACATCTATCATGCCTTCGACTACCTGTGTCAGCATGGCTTGCGCGACACACTGGCGCCCATTGCGGCGTCCGACTATCTTTGGCTGGAGGAACACACATCCGACACCGACCCGATGACATTAGCGCGTGCAGAGCTTGAAAAACTGGTAACCGCCCTAACCAAGAGGGCACCTGATGCCGAGTACGAATCACTCAAGCGGCGCATCATCATCGAAAGAGACCCTTCCATCACCCCGGAAGACAAGCGGCGCTTTTTAGAGCTGCAGAAGAAACGCAAACTGTGACAGGGCAAATCTGTGACCAGAAACTGACTTCGGCCAGGGTCTACAGACTAGTGCACTGTATCAAATTGAATGCGCGTACCAGCGAGCCGCCAGGCGGCCAGATGCAAGGCGCATTGGCGCGGGAATAGTGGGCCTATTTCAAGCCGATGCAACGCAGCCAGATGGTCGCCTGGAGGCTCGCCCGAAGGGAGCGCCCCAAAAGGCCCACCCCGGCGTTGCCGCTCTTGGAAAGGGGTCCACCCTTCCCGGCGAACGGCGCCTTGTGGTGAACCTTTTGGGACGCTCTGGTATCGACATTCAATTTGATACAGTGCACTACTGTCCTGCTGGCGCCCGAACGCGGGCGTACGAACCCGACCTCACCCAGGTCTTTCAATGCGGCCAATGACAGGCCGCATTGATCAAAAATTGGCTAACCCTTTGATTTACGGTAAACTAAAGGGCTATTTGCCTTCGCATGATCCACTACTGAACTTACAGGGTTTCTATGGCTGAAAAATCTCAGCAACAGTCGCGCCTCAAGGAATTGATCGCCCGCGGTAAAGAGCAGGGCTATCTCACCTACGCCGAGGTGAACGACCATCTTCCGGAAGAGATTAACTCGCCGGACCAGGTGGAAGACATCATTGCGATGATCAACGACATCGGCATCAAGGTCTTTGAATCGGCCCCGGACGCCGAACAACTGATGATGACCGATGAAAGCAGCACCGACGATGACGATGCCACGGAAGAAGCCGCTGCGGCGCTGGCAGCGGTCGAAACCGATACCGGCCGCACCACCGACCCGGTACGCATGTACATGCGCGAAATGGGTACGGTCGAACTGCTGACCCGTGAAGGCGAGATCGTCATTGCCAAGCGCATCGAGGAAGGCACCCGCGAAGTGATGCAGGCCATGGCCTATTTCCCCGGTGTTGTCGAAAACATTCTGGCGGCCTATGCCCATACCCAGACTGAAGAAGGCGGCCGCCTGTCCGACATCCTGACCAGCTTTCAGGACCCGGACGAAGCCGACCCGTCTCCTGCCGCCGACTCGCCAGACGCCATCATCGAAGAAAAGGTCGAGAGCGATGACAGCTCGGATGACGACGATGATGACGACTCCAGCGACGACGAAAACGAGGGCGGACCGGATCCGGAGCTGGCCCGTGAACGCTTCACGCTGCTGGCCGAGCAACTCGACGCTGCCACCAAGATCATCGAGAAGAAAGGTCGTTATAGCAAAGAAGCGACCAACGCTCTGGACGCCATGGGCATGACCTTCTCCTGCTTCAAGCTGGCTCCGCGCCAATTTGAAGAGTCGCTGGTGATCATCAAGAAAACCGTCGATGAGATTCGTGACCAGGAGCGCAAGCTGCTGAACATCTGTGTGCGCCACTTGAACATGCCGCGCAAAGAGTTCATCAAAATGTTCGTCGGGCATGAGACCGAGGAAGAGTGGCTGAACAATCTGCTTGAAGACAGCCGTTTTGCCGAAGAAGCCTTCCGCTACGATGTCGAACTGCGCCGCGCCCAGCGCAAGCTGCGCAATGTGCAGAAAAACAGCCAGATCGCTCTAAGCGAGATCAAGGACATTCACCGTCGCATTTCCATCGGTGAAGCCCGGGCCCGTCGCGCCAAGAAAGAGATGGTCGAGGCCAACCTGCGTCTGGTGATCTCAATCGCCAAGAAGTACACCAACCGTGGTCTGCAGTTCCTG
>DASSWT010000277.1:0-6205 GCA_035704555.1 Saccharospirillum sp.
TCGAAAGGGCCCTGCCCGGGGCGCTGGTTCACTGCGCATCATTGGCGGTGAATATCGGGGTCGAAAGCTCGGCATTGCCAACCTGGAGGGGCTGAGGCCCACCGGTGACCGGCAGCGTGAGACGCTGTTCAACTGGCTGCAAGTGCAGACGCCGGGCGCCCGGGTTCTGGATGCCTTTGCCGGCACTGGTGCTCTGGGGCTAGAGGCCGCGTCCCGGGGGGCCACGCATGTCTGGCTGCTTGAAAAGCAACCGCAAGCAGTGGCCAGCCTGAAACAAGCCGTATCAACACTCGGCTGCGCTGCGACCGTGGTGCAGTGCGATGCACTGACCTGGCTGGCGCACGCCGACGCAGACCCATTCGACCTGGTGTTTCTGGACCCGCCGTTTGCGGCCGGGTTGTGGGCCGACGCGCTTGCTGCACTGATCGCCCATAACCGGCTGGCAGATCGGGCCTGGGTCTATCTGGAAAGCCCCCGGGAACACGCCATGGCCGTACCGGCTGAGCTGACATTGATGAAGGAAAAGCACAGTGGCGAGGTCAGCATGCGGCTCTACCAATACTCAGCGGTGCCAATGGCAACTGACTGACCAGCCTGGTTTGACCGGTCTTCGTTCCCTGACCTAGAGTCTAATGAGGTTCCTGCATCGAGGTATGAATGACTCCGGACATTCTCAAGACCCAATTTGAACACCAACAGGCCGCTTACCGGCTTCACCCTTACCCCAGCCTGGCTGAGCGTCGTTTCCGGTTGCAGCAGCTCAAACGTCTAATTGTTGACAATCAGGACGCCATTGCCGAGGCGCTGAATCAGGATTTTGGCTGTCGCTCCAAAGGCGAAACGCTGAACGCCGAGGTGCTGCCGTCTATTCTGGGCATTAACCACACACTGCGTCAGTTAAAAGGCTGGATGAAGGCCCGCAGGCATCTGGTACCGCTGTTGTTCCAGCCCGCCCACAGTAAAGTGTTGCCCCAGCCACTGGGCGTGGCCGGGATCATTGTACCGTGGAATTACGCCCTCTATCTGGCGGTGGGGCCGATGACCGCCGCGTTGGCGGCCGGTAACCACTGCATGGTTAAGGTGTCGGAGTTCACGCCGGCATTCGGCGCACTCTTTGAGCGATTGA
Source organism: Saccharospirillum sp. (assembly GCA_035704555.1). Taxonomy (GTDB): domain Bacteria; phylum Pseudomonadota; class Gammaproteobacteria; order Pseudomonadales; family Natronospirillaceae; genus Saccharospirillum. Next base: position 1,127 of record DASSWT010000277.1, read on the forward strand.
TCGACGAGACATTTGATGACGGCATCGTCACGGTGGTTAACGGTGACGTCGACGTCGCCCGGGCATTCTCGGCACTACCCTTCGATCATCTGCTGTTTACCGGCTCGACAGAGGTTGGCAAAGCCGTGATGGCAGCGGCTGCAAAGAACCTGACGCCTGTTACTCTGGAGCTCGGCGGCAAAAGCCCGGCGGTTATCGATTCCAGCATCCCCATTGAAGTGGCAGCCGAGCGGCTGGCGTTTGGCAAATGCCTGAACGCGGGACAGACCTGCATCGCGCCGGACTATATTCTGTGCCCGCCGGACCGTATTGACGCCTTTATCAACGCCTTTCACCAGTCGGTCAGCCGCATGTACGGCAAGGTCATCGATAACCCGGAATACTCCTCGATCGTCAACGACCGACAGCGCCAGCGGCTGGATTCATGGTTGCAACAAGCCAAGAACGACGGCGCTGACCTGCACTGGGGCGATCAGCCGCCGGGGCTGGATACCGCCAGCGGTAAAATGCCCCCGGTCTTATTAACCAACGTTTCACTGGACAGCGAAGTCATGCAGCAGGAACTGTTCGGGCCCATCCTTCCCATTATCCCTTGCAAGACAGACCTTGAAGCGCAGCGATTTATCAACAACCGCCCGCGGCCACTGGCCCTCTACCTCTTTGGTTACGACCGGAAATGGCAGGCCAAGTTCGAACACAGCACCCATAGCGGCGCGCTGGTAATCAATGAGGCCCTGTTTCATGCAACTCTGGATAACATTCCCTTTGGCGGGGTAGGGGCGAGCGGCATGGGGCATTACCACGGTAAAGCGGGGTTCGATACCTTTTCCAAACTGAAGCCGGTGGTGGGAAAGCAAAAGCTGAACAGCCTGAAACTGGTGTATCCGCCTTATGAAGGTTGGGTGCAGCGGCAACTTAGGCGATTCTTTCTCAAGTAACTCAGTTGTCAGAGTGCCACAATGCAAGCAGCGGGTGCCGGTAGTACCTGGGCCGCTGAAATAACCCGTGCCCATTGATTTGTGCCGCCCGGGTCGCTGGGGTAACATTCGCGCGCGTTGATTAACCGGGAGCGCATAATGGTACGCACCGTAGTATACCCAGGCACCTTCGACCCCATTACCTATGGGCATATGGATCTGGTCGAACGAGGTTTGCGGCAGTTCGACAAGGTGATTGTTGCCGTGGCCGCCAGCCCCAAGAAACAGCCGCTGTTCAGCCTGGAGAAACGGGTTGCGCTGGCGCGTGAGGTCACCAAAGGCATGGGTAATGTTGAAGTCGAAGGGTTTAGTAACCTGCTGGTCGACTTTGCGCATGAGAAAGGCGCCCAGACTATTTTGCGCGGGTTGCGCGTGGTCAGTGACTTTGAGTATGAATTCCAGCTGGCCAACATGAACCGGGTGCTGGCGCCAGACGTAGAGAGCCTGTTTCTGACCCCCTCAGAGCAGTACTCCTTTATTTCGTCTACCTTTGTGCGTGAAATTGCGTTGTTGCACGGCGATGTGACCAAAATGGTGCATCCCATTGTGCAAAAGGCGCTTGCCGAGATCTATCACCAGAACGATTGATTCCGGATAGCTTAGATTACTGCCGCAAGGCAGACTTTGAGAGGATGCTGTTATGGCCCTGTACATCACCGATGAATGCATTAACTGCGATGTGTGTGAGCCGGAGTGTCCCAACGACGCGATTTCCGAGGGCGAGGAAATCTATGTGATTGACCCGCAACTGTGCACCGAGTGCGTCGGACATTACGACGAACCCCAGTGCCAGCAGGTCTGCCCGGTCGACTGCATTCCCCACGACCCGTCACACGTTGAATCCAAAGACCAACTGCAGGACAAATACGAACGCATCATGGCCGCCCAGGCCTGATCTCTGGTTGCGCTTAACTCAAGTTCCGGAGTTCAGTTTTGCCTCGGTGCCAGGAATCCGTGTCAGGCACCGGGTAACCCTATCTGGGGCCGGCGTTAACCCATCCATGGGGCCTAGACTTCGGCATCCATGCCTCAGACTTCCCCAGATAGGGTTACCCGGCACCTGACACTCAGTGGGTTGCGAACTCCTTAACTTGGTCTCGCAATAGGCTAGCGATGGGTGGCCGGGGTGCTTTTGCGGGGATATCTGAGGCATGGACTAAAACGCCAGGAGCGTTTTAGCACGAGCATCGCGAGCCCGGAGGGTGAATCCCAGGGATGGGATTCATATCCCGAAGTTAAGCCTACAGGGCGGTCCGACGTCTCGGTGTATTCACGGCGACCCCGCAAGAGCAGCCCGGCCATCCGTCGCGGGTTCAATGTATAAAGCCAATTTGAACTCCGCAACTTGAGTATCAATAACTTAGTTGTGTTCCCGGCTGGATATGCTGATCTTTACTGGCAATCATGCCAATGCTGGCACCGGGTGAGGTCAGGAAGGTACCTGTCTGGCTGAACAGGCGGCCACTGGTTGGTGCTGGCACCGGAATTCTTTCAGGTTGATGACTGTCAAGCAGCACGATGTCGGCCAGAATATCGCCCGTTTCCACCCAGTCGCCCAGTTGACGGTGATACACGACCAGGCCATTGGCTGGCGATGAGATCACTTTGACCTGATCGACGTTGATGCTCAGAGTGTCGCCCTGTTGTGGCTGGGCAACGGCCTTGCTGTTTGAGACAAACCCCTGCTGTTCGAGAAAAGCCAGTAACCCTTCGGCATCCCGGCGGGCCAGGGCATCGCTGACGTCTTTCTGGCCCCGTAATTCGATGGTTGCCGCAAAACAGGGCTCTGCAAAGGGCTTTCCCGTGTTTTCCGCGAGTGTGACCCAGGGTTGGGTGTGGCTGCCATCAAAGGCGACCGTACCCCGAACATCTTCTTCCAGGCGGATGGCGAAGCCGAGGCAATCGGCCAGCTGCGCGCCGGTTGGGCGTTGGTGATCGCCATAAAACACATGTGGCAGGGCGTGGTCGTCACAGTGCAGGTCGAGCATCAGATGGGCGTCGATTGATTGGCTGAGCAGGGCTTTGTGCAGGGCTTCAATTTCATAGTTACCCTGTTTTTCAGCCACCAGCTGGCGCATTGCTGCCCGCAACTGAAGGTCGTTCTGTTCCGCATTGTCTCCCAGCAAATGGCCCACGCGGTGGGTCAGCGCTCCGGTGGACAGCGACATACCCCGGTTGAAGTTCTGGCCGGTGGTGGCATCAAACCGCCCCGGAAACTTGCCGAACAGTCGCTGGTTCATACCGACCGGGTTGGCGAAGGGCACGATTACGATGCGCTGGTGGATATGTCCGGCCTGCTCAAGTGTGACCAGCCGTTCCATCAGGTGCTGCAGTGTCAGCAGGCCGGGCCATTCATCGGCGTGCAGGCCGGCTTGCAGATAGGCCTTGCGCGGGCCACTGCCAAATTCATGGACGGTCAGGTGGCGTTGCATGCCCGGTGCCGGCGACGGCAATGGCAGGTGTGTGGTTTTCATCGGTATTTCCAGAGTAGTGTGCAAAGTGTGCGTCAGTTTACTGAGGCCGGCCAGGCAATAACAGAGGGCGACCAAAGACTAATCGGTTGCACCAAAGCCAGCCTTTCATATCGGTGAGTTTCAGGGTGGCCCCTCCAGCCTGGTAACACCGGTAGTCTTAACTGGCGTTAAGTGGCCGGGATCATGTTCCGCCAGCACTACGGCTTGTAAGGCTGATAAAACAGAGCGTTGCGAGGTTTGAATGTGGTTGAAAATAGCCTGGTGCAGTTCAGCATCCCGGGCATCGCTGGTGGCACATTCCAGGCTATATTGGGCGAACAGCGTCAGTTCGTGAAGAATGCCGGCCAGGTGGTTCGGGCATTCACAGTTGAGCGAGGGTTTGATCTTCATCAAGGCGGTCAGTTCTTCCAGGGTGAACCCACGAGCCCCGGGGCTGAGCTCGCTGAGCCGGTCGATCAGCCAGACTGTTGTCGGTGTGCCTTTGTGACACTCGTAGCCGAGTTGCTCGAGGTGAGTCAGCTGTCGGCGGTTGGCGTAGTCATACCACAGTATGGACAAGGCGCTGCGGGTGGCAGGCAGCTCGTCGAGCTGATCGTCGGTCAGCGTCGGGCACTCGATCACCCAGATATCGGCACCCGGTGGGCGCTTGTTCAGAGCCGCTGAAAGCACAAAGTCGGCCTGGGGAATCTGTGCTGCAAAGGCGCTGTAGTGACGGCCGCTCCAGCCAATCACGAGGCGCCGTTGATCGCGTTCCGTATGCTGGCGCAGGCTGGCCATCGGCCATTCGGCCAGCGTCGCCAGGCTGAACCCCTGCTGTCGCAACAGATCAATGAGCCGGATGCGCTCAATGTCATAATCACTGTAGCGGCGCTGCCCACCACCGCTGTTGAAGCTGGGGCCAATGTTATAACGCCGGTGCCACTGGCGCAGCGCGTGGGCGCTTAGGCCGGTCAAAGTGGCGGCCTCACCGATCCGTTTTCCAGTATTCATAAGGTTTCTCGGTCACTGATTGGTTTGTACAGGCACCGGGCGATGTACAGGTCCTGTCTAATCCCTGGCCTGGTTGAGCCCGATTTCTGATCTGAAACTGATACATCCTACGAATGAATGGACGAACCGTATCTTTTGGCGCGGGTTGAATGCTGATGAATGTGCGCCACCCTAGGTGGGAGATGCAGTTCCGACCGTAACGTCGAACGACTTGGTATAGGTGCAACGATGAATGCTCATAATCCGGCCTGGTTTGCTGCGGCGGCCGACGCAGAGTACAACAGTTACGCCGAATGGAGCCGCCAGCATCCACTGCTGACGGCGGAACAGGAGCGTGCCTGGTTGCAAACACATCAGGATGCAACGCTGGCCCTGGTGCGCCTGACGCAGGGGATTGGCAAAGCCTGGTGGCAGGCCCGGTACCCGGGTCTCGACTGGGACCGGCAGGACTGGGTAAAAACCATCTGGGACAAGCGGCCAAACCATGCCGATATGAAGGCGTTACGCGACTGGTACCTGGAGCAACTTGCCGGGCCAACCATGGTGCCCCGTCTGTGGCGACGATTGCTGCAAGCCCGTGAAATGTTGCTGGGCTCGAATATCCGTCTGGTTTTCAGTGTGGCGCATCAGCACGTTAA
>DASSWT010000341.1:0-10672 GCA_035704555.1 Saccharospirillum sp.
ACATCACATTCTGATGAATGCGTGCCGGCAGGTTTCGCCGCCACTGCATGACCGGTTCACCGGATGGGCCGTTTATATCCAGAGGGTGCGATGCGTCGAGAGGTTGCTGCTCGCCCAGGTTGTTGGTCACGATCCAGGTATAATCAACGCGCTCGGCCGACACTGCGACGAAGGGTGTGGCCTCCACACGAATGCCTACCTTCTCGACCGGCGTCACCAGAAAATAGTCATCCCCTTCCCGTTTTATGATGGAGGCGAATAATTTGACCATCGCCGGCCGGCCAATCGGTGACCCCTGGTACGACCACTGGCCCGACCGGTGAATGATCATATCCAGATCACCGCAGAAATCAGGGTTCCACTGCTCTACTGGCGGAAAGCGCTGATCGCCAATCTGTTTCAGCAAGTCGTCCAGTCTCATTAGGGTTGTCCTCGCGTTCCGGCCTGTTCTGCCAGCCGGGTCAGAAAGCGTTTGAATCCGCGCCGGTCCTGAACCAGCTCTAAATACATGGGGTTGTTTCTCAGCGATGCCATGCCGTCGGCCAGTATCCAGACCAGGGTGTACAGATAACGCAGGTCATCGTCGTCCTGATGCGACTCTATTTCCCATTGCCGGCGGGCCAGCTCGGTGAATTGCTCGACGTGGTTGCGACGCAGGCGCTGCCATTGCTGAAATCGCTCCAGCTGGCAGTCTGCGGCGTTCAAGTGATTCTCAAGCCTTAGAAAAAGTCCATAATTATCAATGGATTGCAGTCGATAGTTAAGGAACTCTCTCATTAGGTGGGCGATGCCCAGCTCCGGTGTTTCCCGGCATTGTTTGAACAGCGGGCTCAACCCCAGCTCATCATTCAGCAGCAAGGCGGCGTAGACATCATCCTTGCCGCTGAAATAGTGATAAAACACCGAGCGGCTGATCGCGGCGGTTTGAATCAGCCGGGTTACCGAGACCTTATCTTCGCCAACCAGCATAAAAAGGTTCAGGGCTGAACTTAAAATAGCCACTTCGGTGGGGTGCTGATCGGAAACGCTGGCAATCGGCCTGAACATGTTCGAGCTCGTCTGTAACAGAAGGGGCGGAAACAGGACACTGCCGTTGCCTGCATGGCAGACAACAGCAGAACGGGCCTACATGGTATGGGTGGGTTTCTCGGAATTCAGGGCGCCGGCCAGGTAGGTTTCAATTTTGTCTTTGGCCAGCTCGTTCTTCTTGCTGAACTGAACGCCTATACCGGTCGCCCGGTTGCCTTGGGCGCCACGGGGTGTCACCCAGATAACTTTCCCCGCAACGGGTATTTTTTCCGGCTCTTCCATCAGGTTGAGCAGTAAAAATACATCGTCACCGAGATTGAACTTTTTGTTGGTGGCAATGAACAAGCCACCGTTTTTCACAAAGGGCATATAGGCCGCATACAGCACGGCCTTGTCTTTCATCGTCAGCGACAAGATGCCATTGCGCGGTCCACCGAGTTTTGGGTTCATGCGTGTCCTGTCATTTCCAGCCAGCGAGCCGATAATTGCTCGCTCCACATCTGTTGATTCAGATTCGCTTGCTGCTGCAAGCCCTGCTTTAACTGCACAATATAGTCTCTAAAGCGAAAAAGCGACACCGTTGGTAGCCCCTGAAGTGCCTGTACGAGGTCTTCGTCACGTTGCGGAACCGCTGCCGTTTGGCGGTGCAACCGACGAATGGCGGTATCGACCCACAACAACGTCTGGTTCAACAGGGATTCAGGATCCTGCTGCTGAACAAAGGCAGCCAGAGCGGTGAAATTTCGTTCCTGCAGAAAGCAACTGACTTGCTTGTCCCATTGTTCGATGGCCTCGTTCGTTACCCGAGCGGCGGCCAGTGGGGCGCCGTCAGCCATGGCCAGGCGCTGCTCGGGCTGCTCTATGCCATTGTCGGTCAGCCACTGACGAGCCTCGGCCGGACCGGGTTGCTCCAGTTTATACAGGCGGCAGCGGGACCTGACGGTCGGCAACATGCGCGACAGCGAGGTGCTTTCCAGAATCAGGTAGGTGTTGGGCGTGGGCTCTTCGAGCATTTTCAAAACGGCGTTGGCGGCCGCGGTGTTCATCTTCTCACTGTGTGTCAGGCGGATCACTTTATTGCCGCCCTGTTGCGGCGTCTCATGCATGAAGTTGGCAATACTGCGGATCTGATCCACCTTGATGGTCAGGCTTTTACCCTCTGGCTCCAGTACCCGGCTGTCCGGATGAGCCCCCGCCCGAACCAGCAAGCAGGACTTGCACTGACCGCAGGGCTCAATACCGGCCTCTCTGCACAACAGCCCTCGGCGCAGAAAGTCGCCCAGTAATGCAAGCCCGTCCCCTTCCCGGCCGACGAGCATCAGGGCGTGCGGCAGCCGTTGCCGGGCAAAGCTCGTGGCGACCTGTTCGGCAATGGCATGGGTCCAGACGGGCAATTCCGTCATGAGTACCGCGCCTCCAGGGCTTGTATCAGGGCGGCGCTGACAGACTCGATGGAGCCGGTCGCATCCAGCCGGACAATGCGCTGCGGGTCTTCGTTGCGACGGCGCTCATAGGCCGCGCGACAGCGCTCAAAAAAAGCGATGTCTTCTGTTTCGATGCGATCCAGCTCGCCCCGCTGCCGGGCCCGCGCCAGCCCAACCTCTGCCGGGCAATCGAGCCACAACGTCAGATCGGGCCGTACGCCCTGGAGTACCAGTTGCTCCAGTTCGGCAATGTGCTCCCAGACGATGCCACGACCGCCACCCTGGTAGGCATAGCTGGCATCGGTGAACCGGTCACTCACCACCCACTGACCATTGGCCAGCGCAGGTTGTATGGTCGCACTGAGGTGCTGACGCCGGGAGGCGAACATCAGCAACAACTCGGTCCATACATCAACCGGTTCCTCATGGTGCGCCAGCAATACACCCCGGATTTGTTCGGCCATCGGGGTGCCCCCAGGCTCCCGTGTAACCACGGGCTGCCCGAAACGTTTGGCAACCCAGGCGGCCAGTACGTCCCGCTGCGTCGATTTCCCCGCGCCTTCCAGGCCTTCAATGGAAATAAACTGAGGCTTCACGACCCATCTCCTTCAGCTTCCGGTGGTGGCGCCGAGCGGTAATCGTCACGCCGCTGAAAGCGCTGGTACTGACGAACCGCTTCATTGTGCTCTTCGTAGGTAGTGGAAAACTGGTGTGTACCATCCCCTTTGGCCACAAAAAACAGGGTCGTACCCTCTGCGGGGTCTACCGCGGCTTCAAGTGCGCCACGCCCGGGGTTGGCAATAGGGGTTGGCGGTAACCCGCTGCGGGTGTAGGTGTTATAGGGCGTATCCTGGCGCAAATGGCTGCGGGTAAGGTTGCCGCTGAAGTCTTCACCCAACCCGTAAATAACGGTTGGGTCCGTTTGCAGTCGCATGTTCTGAGCCAGGCGCCGGGAAAAGACACCGGCAATTTCCGGTCGCTCGAAAGCGGCACCGGTCTCGCGTTCAATGATGGATGCGAGGATCAGCGCTTCATAGGGGGTCTCCACCTCGGTTGATTCAGAGCGGTTTTCCCAGGCACGGGTGAGTTCCTGCTGCATGCGCTCGTAGGCTTGCTTCAGAATCTCAACGTCGGTTGTTCCGCGCTCAAACAGATAGGTGTCCGGGAAAAACCAGCCCTCGGGGTGCTGTTGGTCTATCTCCAGCGCATCCAGTACAGCTTGGGGATCCGTGTCCTTCAGTGTCTGAGCTACGGCTTCGTTGGCCGCCAATGTTGTCAGGTACTGCCGAAAGGTCCAGCCTTCGATAAATTGCACGCTGTGCTGAATTTTCTGACCGTCAATCATTTTCGCGATGGCCGAGCTTGAGGTGTCTTCAGGGGATAAACGGTATTCACCCCGATGAATGGCGGTTTGCTCCTGAAATCGCAGCCATAACTCATGCGCCCGGGCGTATTGAATCCAGCCGTTTGCCTCAAAATCGTTGAGCACACGCCTGAGCGATGCCCCGTCAGGGACGGTATAGATTTCCTCAGTGCTCAGCGCCATCGGAGAATCGATGTGATCCTTGATGTAAAAAGCGGCACCAATGCCCGCGCCAATAACCAGCAGAGCTACGATAGGTAACAGTCTTTTAATCAACATTCAGTCCAATTTGGGTTCGTATTGACGCCAGTTCAACCTCAGCTGCAGGCGCAATGGCGGCATCGTCCAGGTGAGTCACCTGTACCAGCCCCATCAGGGTATTGCCAATGAGGACGGCCTCACAGTTGGCCAGCTCATTGGGTTTAATGTCGGCTATGGTCAGAGCATCGGCGCCTGCCCGTAGCCAGCGTCTGCGAATAATGCCGTTCACGCCAGCCTGATCCAGACTCGGAGTAAACCAGCGCCCGCCGCGACGGTAAAAAACATTGCTCATGCTGCCTTCGACCACTTTGCCATCCCCGTCGCAGAGAATAGCCTCCTCAGCCTGACGTTCGCGGGCAGATTGCCGGGCCAGCACTGAATCCAGCCGGTTCAGATGCTTGATGCCTGCCAAAGCCGGGTTAATCGAGGCCGGAACCGTTGAGGTCACCAGCCGGGCCCCCGTTTCATACCAGGGCGCCGGACGGTACTCGAACAGTTGTAACAGCCGGTCGGATTGTTGCGTTGCCGGGTCGTAATCGTACCCTCGCCCGGCCGCTTGCCGCCCCAGAACGATCTTAAGCACGGCAGGCGTGCTAACAGTCCGGCACAGGGCTTCGATATCTGCCTGCAATAGCTGCTGATCCCGTGTAGACCAGGCCAGGTTCAATCGACCTGCCCCCTCCTGAAGGCGTTGCAGATGATCGTCGGCAAACCGAAGGCCCCGGCTGGTCACCAGGCAGGTTTCAAACAGACCATCACCAAACGCCAGCATCCGGTTGGGAAGCGGCAGGTGATGGGTCGGTTGACTGTTAAGCAGGCAGGCTAGCATGGGATACAGACACGTAGAAGTCGCTGGTCAGTGTACCCGATCCCGGACAGCTCGCCCAGTTCGAGCAGGGTTTGGGTACAGCTAAACAGAGGGGTCACATATACCAACCACCCCCCTGTTCAGCAAACGGGCTCCTAGACCTTACTGAAGATCAGGGTGCCATTGGTGCCACCAAAGCCGAACGAGTTCGACAATGCGTGCTGAATCGGCATTTCACGAGCCGTGTGTGGCACGTAATCCAGATCGCAGCCTTCGCTTGGCTTATCCAGGTTGATGGTCGGCGGCGCTACCTGATCGCGGATGGCGAGTACCGAGAAAATGGCCTCCACCGCCCCTGCTGCACCCAGCAAATGGCCGATCATCGATTTGGTGGAGCTCATGACGATCTTGTCGGCATCGGCACCATAAAGCGTTTTCGCTGCCTGGGTCTCGGCTTTGTCGCCAGCGGGCGTTGAGGTGCCATGCGCGTTGATGTAGTTAACATCGACCGGGTTCAACTTGGCATCGAGCACCGCATTGCGCATCGACGCACAGGCTCCGGCACCGGTCTCCGGCGGCGAGGTCATGTGGTAGGCGTCACCGCTCATGCCAAAGCCGGTAAGCTCGGCATAAATGGTCGCTCCGCGCGCCTTGGCGTGCTCATATTCTTCAAGCACCAGAACACCGGCACCGTCACCCAGTACGAAACCGTCGCGGTCCTGATCCCAGGGGCGGCTTGCCCGTGTGGGGTCATCGTTGCGGGTCGACAGCGCCCGGGCAGCACCAAAACCGGCAATGCCCAGCGGCGTTGAAGCCATTTCTGCGCCGCCAGCCACCATCACATCCGCATCGCCATAGGCGATGGTGCGACCGGCGTAGCCGATGTTATGGGTGCCGGTGGTGCAGGCGGTGGTAATGGCGATGTTCGGCCCCTTAAACCCATAATCAATCGACAGATAGCCTGCGATCATGTTGATAATGGCCGAGGGCACGAAGAACGGAGACACCCGGCGTGGCCCGGACTTGTTCAGAATGGCGTGGTTGCGCTCAATGGTGTCCAGACCACCAATCCCCGCGCCGATGGCCAGACCAATGCGATGGGCATTGCTCTCGGTGGCTTCGATGCCGGAGTCCCGAATGGCTTCGATAGCGGCTGCATAGCCGTATTGAATAAAGCCGTCCATTTTTTTGGTGTCTTTGGGGTTGATGTAAGCGGCAGGGTCAAACTCTTTGACCATACAGGCAAAATTGGTGGTGAACTTCTCGGTATCGAATTTTTCGATTCTGGAAGCCCCGCTCTTTCCTGCCAGAATTCCGGCCCAGGTAGAGGCAACATCATTCCCCAGCGGGCTGAGGCAACCCAGACCGGTCACAACGACTCTTCGACGTGACATAGTGTTCTCCAAATAAAAAGCCGTACTGTCTGACGACAATACGGCTTGAATCCAGAGCGGTATGGCCGATTGGCTACCGCACTTAGCCCAGGTGGGCGTTGATGTAGTCGATCGCGTCCTGAACAGTACCCAGCTTCTCAGACTCTTCGTCCGGAATCTCGGTTTCAAACTCTTCTTCCAGGGCCATAACCAGGTTAACGGTGTCCAGAGAGTCAGCACCCAGGTCGTCTACGAAAGACGCCTGTGCAGTAACGTCTTCTTCTTTCGCGCCCAGCTGTTCACAGACGATTTTCTTTACACGATCTTCAATGTTGCTCATTACGAACACTCCCTACTTGGAATTGCACTTCAAGGTGCGATTTAGTGTATTAAACGTTATTCGTTGCCGGCAAGTCAAAACTGGCCGGTCAACCCATGTACATGCCACCGTTCACGTGCAAGGTTTCACCCGTGATGTACGAGGCCTGGTCACTGACCAGGAACGCCACGGCAGCGGCAATTTCGTTCGGATCTCCCATCCGGCCCAGCGGGATTTGCTTAAGCAATGTCTCGCGTGTGGCCTCTGGCAGCTCATGCGTCATGTCGGTCTGAATAAAACCAGGCGCCACCGAGTTAACGGTGATATTACGCGAACCGACTTCCCGCGCCAATGACCGGGTAAACCCTTCGACACCAGCCTTGGCCGCGCAATAGTTTGCCTGACCCGCGTTGCCCATGGAAGCGACCACCGACGAAACATTCACAATCCGGCCAAAACGGGCACGGGTCATGGATTTAATTACGGCCTTGCTCATACGATAGGCCGAAGACAGGTTGGTGTCGATCACCGAGTCCCATTCGGCCTCTTTCATGCGCAGAAAGAGGTTGTCTTTGGTGATGCCGGCGTTATTGATCAGAACCTCGGGCGTGGCGTCAGCCTCTTTCAGTTCGGCCATTAACTGCTCTATTGATTCGGGGCTGGTCACATCGAGTTTGTAACCACGACCGTCGATACCCGCTGCCTTAAGCCGCTCGCCAATGGCTTCAGCGCCCGAGTCTGAAGTGGCGGTACCGATAATGCGATAGCCCTGACGGCCCAGGGTGTCGGCAATCGCCGCACCAATGCCGCGGCTCGCGCCGGTAATCAAAACCCACTTGTTATCGCTCATGCGTTGCTCCCTATGCGTTCCTGAAAGGCTGCCAACGACCCCAGGGCCGACAAGGTCAGTGTTTTCTCAATGCGTTTGTTCAGACCGGATAATACCTTACCCGGACCACACTCTACTGTCTCGGTAACGCCAAGCCGCGCCAGTTCGGCAACCGATTGCGACCACAGTACCGGGCGATACAGCTGTTCGACCAGGTTTTGCTTGAGTGCCTCGGCGTTGTCTTCAGCGGTTGCTGATACATTCTGAATAATCGGCAGGCGTGCGTTCTGCCAGTTGAGCGTATCCAGATGGCTGGATAACTGAGCGGCCGCATCCCGCATCAGCGAGCAGTGCGACGGCACGCTGACCGGCAGCGGCATGGCGCGCTTAGCGCCAGCCGCTTTCAGTTCTTCAATGGCGCGCTCTACGGCGGCGGCTGAGCCAGCGATAACAACCTGGCCCGGTGTATTGAAATTAACCGCTTCAACCACGTCACCTTGAGCTGCCCGGGCGCAACCGTCAATTACGGCCTGATCATCCAGCCCCAGGATGGCAGCCATACTGCCCTGCCCCGCTGGCACGGCGGCCTGCATCAGCTGACCCCGCTTTTCGACCAGCACAACGGCATCGGCCAACGGTAAAACACCGGCCGCCACCAGGGCAGAATATTCACCCAGGCTGTGGCCTGCCAGGTAGTCGGGCTGTTGACCGCCTTCAGCCTGCCATAAGCGCCACAAGGCGATGCTCGCGGTCAGTAGTGCTGGCTGGGTTTTCTCGGTTTTGTTCAGTTCTTCAGCAGGCCCCTGGCTAACCAGTGCCCACAGGTCGTAACCGAGTGCGCTTGAGGCTTCTTCGAAGGTGTCCTGAATCAGCGGATACTGTTCAGCCAGATCAGACAACATGCCCACCTGCTGAGATCCCTGACCCGGGAAGACGAAAGCGAGTTTTTGGCTCATGCAATACGTTCCTGTTGTTGTGGAGGTCCAGCCTGATGGTCACATTACTTCGGACCTTCGAGGCTGAGCGTCCCAGTGGCGTGCATTATGGTCGCAACGGGCGCTCAGTAAAGGCAACCCCTGTTAAAACATTTATGAATTCCGGGAACAGCACGAGGCGCATTATTGACGCCCCAATTCTAATTACTCAAGTTTCGGAGTTCTGTTATGCATTGGTGCCAGGAGTCCGTGCCAAGCACCGGGTGCACCTATCTGGGGTCGGCATGAACCCATCCATGGGGCCTAGACTTCGGCATCCATGCCTCAGACTTCCCCAGAATAGGTACACCCGGCACCCGGCACTCAATTGGTGGCTAACGCCTAAACTGGGTTCGCGTTAGGCTAGCGATTGGTGGCTGGATTGCTATCTATTAAACAATGCTGGTGAGTGATTTCTCAAGTTTAGGAGTGTGCCCAGGAGACTAGCTCTGGGTGCCGGGCATGCCTCTGTGGGGTAGTCCGCAGCAAGGATGCTGCGGCCTAGGCTCCATGGATGGATTTACGCCGACCCCACAGAGGCATACCCGGTATCCAGTGCGGGCCAATTCCATAGAGGTGAACCGGACCCCGAAACTTGAATAATTAACCGGCAGCGCGGTTTAATGGGTCGTTGCCGACTGGTCCAGCAAGGTATCGAGCTGAGCCAGAATCGCTGCACACCACTGCCCTTCGCTGGCTTCCACGGCACGGGTCAGGGCTGCCTGAAAGGCCACTCCGGTGGCATCACCGTGGCTTTTGATCAGCGCCATGTCAGTCCCGGCCAATAAAGCCCCGTTGCTGCGTCTTGGGTCCAGTTGTCGCATGATGGGCCGCAGCCGATTGCGCAACAGGTAGCCTAGCATCTTACCCACCAAATCCCGGTTTAAAGCGTGCCGGATTGCGCCGAGCGTAAGATCCAGCGTGCCTTCCGCAGCTTTTATTACCGCATTTCCGGTAAATCCATCGGTAATGACCAGGTCCAGGTCACCCTGAAAAACCTCTCCAGCTTCCACAAACCCACGGTAGTCAATCTCTGGCCAACGTGCCAGTTGGGCGGCAGCCAGGCGAATCGATTGGGGTCCCTTGTTGGCCTCAACACCGAGGTTGAGCAGTGCCAGCCGGGGTTTGCGCTTCAGTTGACCGGTAGCAATGGCAACACCTGTGGCGGCAAACCCCAGCAACTGGTCGGCGGTGGCGGAAAAAGAGGCGCCCAGATCAAGCATCAGCATGGCCTCTTTCGAGGTTGGCACCCAACTGACCAGCACGGGCCGGTCCAGTGCCGGGTGCACCCGGCCATAACGGTGCAACAACGCCATCATAATACCCGTGTGCTCCGAAGAGACGACCGCGTCGACACGATGTTGGGTTAATTCCGACACAGCAGCCTCTATGCTGCTGCCATATTCGTGGCGCAGTAAACGACCAGGGTTCAGGGTTGGCGGCAAGACACCGGAGCAAGGCTTGAAGTTGAGATTCGCAGGCAGGGACGGCATGGAAGACTGCAAAGCTGCAGTGCCAAAAAGTGTTCCACTGTGCTGGGGATGGTTCTGGAAGAACTGAATTGCGGCAGGAAGCAAATGGGAGGGGCCGAAATCCCCTCCCTCAACATCAATGGCCAGAACAGCCAATGAATGTTACTCGACGTCCGCTTCAGCGACGACTTTACGACCTTTGTAAAAGCCGTCCGGAGAGACGTGATGACGACGGTGAGTTTCACCGCTGGTCGGATCAACCGCCAGAGCGGTAGTCGTCAATGCATCGTGCGAGCGACGCATTCCGCGACGTGAACGGGTCTTCTTGCTTTTCTGAACTGCCATGGCCGGGGCCTCCTAAATAGGACACTTAAAATATCAGTAACGGGTGCTACACGCATGGCCCGGTTGCAGGCCACCCATCACTGTGAAATAGTCAGGATCTCTTCAGAGATTCCAGTACCTTAAACGGATTGTCTTTCACCGGGGCCTCTTCAGCCTCGGCGTCATCCGGTTTAAATTCAGTCTGTATCTGACACTCGCCGTCATCATGCATCGCATGCATTGGCAAGCACAGCAACAACTCATCTTCGACCAGTTCCGCAACAACCAGAGGTTCATCCGGCAGCAACATTAACGGGTCAATCTCTGCGGGCAGTGCTTTTGCCATCTCATCGTTATACACCACGGCCATGGTAAACTGACCGTCCAGTGCCACCGACACCGGCTGTAAACACCGCTGGCATTCGAGTACTACCTGCCCAGACACTTCGCCTGTGACGATTCTGCGCTGCTCGGCGTCACGATCAAAGGTCAACCT
>DASSWT010000342.1:0-6332 GCA_035704555.1 Saccharospirillum sp.
AGCCCGTCGGGCGTTGCATTGCTGCTGGTCGCCAACGAAGTTAGCGGTACCCTAAGCGTGTACGAGGTACAGCAGCAGTAGTGGTGTAGTGGTGGTGGGCACTATGTAAGCGGCGGATGCCGGTGATGTCTCTGTGGGGTAGTCCGCAGCATGGATGCTGCGGTCTAGGCCCCATGGATGGGTTTACGCCGACCCCACAGAGGCATCACCGGTAGCCGCCGCGGGCCACAACCACTCAATTCAGAGTAACCATGAACGTTAAACGGGCCAGCGCATGCAGTATTGGGCGTGTGGCCCGTCTGCCGGAGCCTCCGCTTCGGGAACGATCTCGAACCCCATCGCAAAATAGAAACGCTGCGCCTGATAGTTTTCCTGAAAGACCTTAACCCGCAACTCATCGTGTAGCTGCTTCACATGTTCGACCAGCGCCCGGCCGATGCCCTTGCGCTGATGTTCCACCTTGATGAACAAGCCGTTGATTCGCGTACCTTCCAAAGCAATATACCCGGCAATATCGCCCTGTTGCTCCCACAAGAACGCCTGCTCCAGTGGTAGCCGGTGCTCGCGCAGGTGGCGCATGTCCCGCGCGATGTAATCCGGGTCGATAAAGGGGTGGGCGATCAGACTGGCATCGTGGTACAGCTCGGCCAGTTCATAAAAGTCGGTATTGGTGGCGTGTCGAATCATCGGTCACTCCTGCCCGCGCGGGGCTTCCTTATCTGGCCAGAGAGGCTATTGGCCAGTCTAGCAGCAAGGTTCTGTTTGACTATGCATGGGCATAAAAAAACTCCCGCCAACTTTCCTTTTGGTAAAGGAGTTCAACGGGAGTTTAGGTGGGTGGCCAGGCGACAGCCTGGCGCTACCGATTGTCAGACAGTAATTTAGCGCCAGCCGACGCGGTCAAAAATACGCACGGCTGTCGGGTTGTTCTCGCCCAGTGCGCTGATGTTCACGTCGTCGCGTTTAAAGTTGCCAAAAGACTCCAGCACCGGATCACGCTTAACAGACTCAACCACCGGGAACTCATTGTTGCCCTGTGCGAAGATTTCCTGTGCCGTATCGGACGCCAGATACTCAAGCAGGCGAACGGCATTTTCACGGTTCGGTGAATTTGCCACAACACCGGCACCGCCAACGTTCACGTGCGCGCCACGGCCATCCTGGTTCGGGAAGATAATACCGACCTGACGTGCCTGTTCGCGGTCTGCCACGTCATCTGATTTGAGCAGACGAACATAGTAGTAGTGGTTCGCGATAGCGACATCACACTCTCCGGCCGCTACGCCACGAATCTGATCAGTGTCGCCACCCTGGGGGTCGCGGGCCATGTTGTCGACAATACCCTGAGCCCATTCTTCAGCTTCTTCTTCACCATGGTGCTCGACGAGGGAGGCCAGCAACGACTGGTTGTAGATGTTGCTTGAAGAGCGAATGCAGATTTCACCTTCCCAGCGAGCGTCAGCGAGATCTTCATAGGTTTCAATATCGGCAGGGTCAACCGTCTCGCGGTTGTAGAAAATGGCGCGTACACGCTGGCTGAAACCGAACCACAGACCATCGGGGTGTTGCATGGCTTCCGGCAGCCGTTCTTCGAGCACATCTGATTCGACGCTCTGGAAGATGCCTTCCTGCTCGGCGCGCCAGAGGCGACCGGCGTCTACGGTCATCATCACATCGGCCGGGCTTGCCACGCCTTCGCGTTTGATTCGCTCAATCAACTGATCGGAGTCGCCTTCGATCACATTGACTTCAATACCGGTTTCCTCTGTAAATGCATTGTACAGAGCTTCATCCGAGTCGTAATGACGGGCAGAGTACACATTCACTTCCTCTGCCAGGGCACCACTGCCCAGGACAGCACCTGCTACCGCAGCCGCCAGAATTCGTTTTGTTACAACGTTGCTCATTTCATGCTCCCATGGTCAACCGTATTACAGCTATCAAACGCATTAATGATAACTATTTTTATTCGCGGTTGCGATTTAACCACCGGAGCAGACTGCCGTCAACACTGAACCGCAAGACAATTGACATTGATTTAGGTTATCATTTACCAATTATCACACAGAGATCGCCCAGGCATTCTATGACTCTATCACTTGCCGAACAGCCCATTGCAGTGGCAAAGCCAGGCTCGGCACTGGAGCTGAATAACGTAGCGCATCGGTATAGTGACGGCACCCTCGCGGTCCGTGACGTCTCTCTGTCGCTGCGTTCTGGTGAAGTGGTGTGTCTGCTGGGGCCATCCGGGTGTGGAAAAACCACCCTGTTAAGACTGGTCGCCGGGCTGGAAGCATTACAGAGTGGCGAGATTCATATCGAAGGTGAACTCAAGGCCCGGGGAGGCGGTCTGCAGACACCGCCCGAAAAGCGCAATGTTGGCCTGGCATTCCAGGATTCAGCCTTGTTTCCACACCTCAACGTGCTCGATAACGTCACCTTCGGCCTGCGCCATCTGCCGGTCGTTAAACGCCGGGAACGCGGGCTGTCGTTGCTGGGCAAGCTGGGCATGGCTAACTACGCCACCTCATTCCCGCACATGTTGTCCGGTGGTCAGCAGCAGCGGGTGGCTCTGGCGCGGGCTCTGGCACCTGAACCCCAGGTCATGTTGCTCGATGAGCCCTTTTCCAGCCTCGACAGCCGGCTGCGAGACCAGATTCGGGACGATACCCTGCATGTGCTGAAATCGGTGGATGCCGCCACCCTGCTGGTAACACACGACCCGGAAGAAGCCATGTTCATGGCCGACCGCATATTCCTGATGCGCGATGGCAAGCTGGTACAGGCCGGGACGCCCACCGAGCTTTACACTCAGCCAAAAACGCCCTTTGTGGCCACCTTTTTCGGCACCGTGAATGAGCTTGAGGGGATTGTTCGCAACGGGCATGTCGCAACACCTGCAGGCCGGGTGGCGACTCCGGATCTTGAGGAAGGAGCGGCCGTTAGCGTCTATATTCGCCCTGAAGCACTGACCGTGAAGCCGATTGGCAACCCGACAGAGGATGACCATCATCGTCACAGCCATGTGTTGATGTCCCGGCTGCTGGGACCGGTGAGCCTTATTCATTTGTGTGCACACAGCCCGGGCAGTACCACCGAAGTGCATCTGCACGCCCGCGTACCGGGGGTGTTCCTGCCAAAACCCGGTCAGCCGGTCCGATTCGAACTGAACCCGGATCTGGTGTTCGTTTTCCCCCGTTACCCCGCGGCCATCTCCGGTGACCAACCCGAATAACCGAACTTCGGCTTACCGCCCAGTCAGCGCCCCGGGCGTGAGCGGCGCATCGCGATACTCAGTAAAATCACCGGTATGATCCCAACGGCGACGATGGCCAGCGACGCCGTCGACGCTTCAGCCAGGCGTTCGTCGGACGCCAGGTTATGGGCGCGTATGGCCAGGGTGTCGAAGTTGAAGGGGCGCAGAATCACCGTCGCCGGCAGCTCTTTCATCACATCGACGAACACCAGGATGCCGGCGGCAAACAAACTGCCCCTCATGATCGGCGTATGCACCCGGCGCAGTGTTCCGCCCGCCGTCTGACCCAGCGTTCGGGAAGCGGCATCCATGGTCGGGGTGACTTTGCCGAGGCTGGCTTCCACGGTATTAAAGGAGACCGCCAGAAAGCGAACGATGTAGGCGTAGATCAGCACGAAGACCGAGCCACTGAAAATCAGTCCGATAATGACGCCGAAATAGTCTCGGGTGAACAGATTCAACTGTCGGTCCATCCAGGCCAGTGGAATCAGAATCCCCACGGCAACCACCGACCCGGGTATCGCATACCCCATGGCCGCGGTGCGGGTTGCCAGCCGTGTGGCCGGGCCGGGCTGCAGGCGCGCGCCGTAACTGAGCAGCACTGCCAGCAGTACCGCTGCAACGGCGGCCAGGGCTCCCAGCACCAGGGTATTGCGAGCGTACTCGAAAAACGGCCATCCCCACCGCGAATCACCGGTTTCTATCGCCATCCAGCCCAGCAGCAGGCTCGGCAGCACAAAGCCGACCGTAACCGGAACCACACAGACAAGCCAAGCCAGCCAGCCGCGCCAGCCGTGTAGCCGATACTCCGGCAGCGCCTGATACCGGCCGGACGTGTTGTAGTACTGCTTATGGCCGCGCGAGGCGCGCTCCAGCAACACGACGGCAAAAACGAACGCCAGCAGACAAGCTGCCAGCTGTGCCGCGGCCACCGGCTCGCCAAGGCCAAACCAGGTGCGGTAAATACCGGTGGTAAAGGTATCTACCCCAAAAAACTGAACCGCGCCGAATTCATTCAGGGTTTCCATCAGCACCAGCGACACACCCCCGACCAGCCCCGGGCGTGCCATGGGAACGGCAATGCGCATGAACATCTTCCAGGGGCTGAGGCCCAGAGTGCGCCCCACATCCAGCATGCCGACCGTTTGCTCCATAAAGGAAGCACGCGCCAGCATGTAGACATAGGGGTACAGCACCAGCGTAATCAGCGTGGCTGCACCGCCCAGCGAACGGATGTCCGGAAAATAATAGTCGTCGCGCCCCCAGCCAAAGGTGTCACGCAGAAAGGTCTGGATAGGCCCGGTAAACTGGAAGTAATCGGTATAGGCGTAGGCAATGACATAGGTCGGCACTGCCAAGGGCAGCAGCAGCGCCCACTCGAAGAGACGACGCCCGGGAAAACGGCACATCACCACCAGCCAGGCGGTTCCAGTGCCGATCAGCAGGGTGCCGATACCAACACTGAGGGCCAGCACGATGGTGTTCTGAATATAACGGGGCAGCACGGTACTGGCCAGGTGCCCCCACACCGCTCCGGAGGGCAGGAAGATATGAACCAGTATCACAACCACGGGCAATGCCACGACCAGCGCTATCGCAAAGGTGAGCCAGGACCAAAGGCTGAACCGGGCCCGGCCAGCACCGACTTTATTTCGCTCCAGTGCGCCTGTCGTCTGCGACACAGTTGACCTCAACATCGAATTGAAGAAAGAGAAGGGAGCGGAGTATAGAGAATGAGGCCATCCCTGACTATGAGTTCACGCCCGCAACGTCTCCGTTCAATGATGAGCCCCCAAGCGGCGAGTGACCGCGCAAAGCCCATTATTTAGGGCCGCGGGCATTCGGATTGCCTGGAACTTACAGCCAGCCGCTCAGTTCAAAGCCCAGCCCCAGGGTCTGGTTGAAGCGGTCGTAATCGATCAGGTTTTCACCGTAGCCATGAAAATACTGCATGCGGCCCCGTACCCGGTCGTTGATCGGAAACGACCAACTCAGCTCCGCAGCCCCCCGATTAGAGTCAATCTGCAAGTTGTTGCGCACCATCAGCCCGAACTGGTGCAAGTTACCGCCATACACGATGTTCAGGTCAAAATGCCCCATATAGTCGAGAATATCGGGGTTATCGTCCCCCAGGGGGTCACCGGGATAGCGCTCTTCAAACTCGGGAATTCTGAGCCAGGGGCGCAGGGCAACTGCCCAGCGATCGTGCTCCCAGATCGTCTGGAAAATCACCCGGTTCCAGCTGCGTGAGTCTTCCCCGCTCAAGCCGTTGGACTGGTGGTTGAGCGAGACGGCGTTGCCAAGATTGCGCCATCCGCCAAACTCAAGCTGACTGCCCAGAGCCAGAATGAACTCCGGCTCGTGGTTGGTTTCGCGAAACGGCGATGAAAGATCAAAGTTATACGCCTGCCAGAACGAACGGGTGGTATAGGCAAACGACAACGAACCGTAATCCCGGTAAAGTCCGTCCAGAATGACCACCTTCATGCTCAGTTGAAACTCAACCTCGACGGGCTGTAATTCAGAATCATCCTGAGTGTTTGGGTTCGGGTCTGTCGAATAGGCCAGTGGCAACAGATAGTTGGGACGGTGCGGGAGCAGGCTGAAGGGATTGTTCAGTGAAAATTGTTCCAGTGCTATTCGCCGGCGCAGCGGAGATGCTTCGCCGCTGACGCCACTGCCGGTCCGACTTTCCAGGCTGCAATAGTTGCGCAGCTGGGAGGCGCTCAGCGTATTTGATGCGCTTTCTATTAATTGCATCATGCAGCGCTCATAGGGAGTCAGAACAACGGCGTCCGGTTCCGTATTCGATTCGGTGCTCGATTCTTCCCCGGCATTGACGTCTTCGACAGCAGAGGTTTCACCGAGCGCAGCGGGCAAACCGGTGAGAAAGAGCAACAGTAAAATCAGACTGTCCCGCAGGACGTTAACCGGGCGTTTTAGAGCAAGCTGCATAGATTTTGGACCCCAACGGATAACTGACCGTCAGACTACCAGAAAAAACACAAACAATTGCACGCCTTAACGCCAGTCGCTGACCCCGTAGTCAGACAAAATGTGTTCCAGTTCACCACTT
>DASSWT010000343.1:0-3568 GCA_035704555.1 Saccharospirillum sp.
CGAACTGGTTCATATCATCGGCACCATTGCTGATATCTCCGAACTCAAACTGTCGGAAGAAGCTCGCAGAAATGCGGAAAGTGATTACGAAGATCTATTCAACACCGCCCAGGCCGGGCTGTACCAATCAACCATCGGCGGCACCTTTATTCGGGTAAACCACTTGTTTGCCCGCACCCTGGGGTGTGCCTCCCGCGAAGAATGCCTCGCCTATTACGATGACATCACGCAAAAACTTTACGACAGCCCGCGTCAGCGTTTTCGGTTGCTGTCGATGCTGCAACGCGACCGGACGGTGGTGAATGAACGCGCACGCATGGTCCGCCGTGACGGCAAACCAATCTGGGTGCTGATGAACGCCCAGTTTGTAACCGAGCGTCACACCGGACGTGAGCTGATTCAGGGCTCGATCATCGACATTACCGAACAGGTCGATGCCGAAAATGAAATTCGCTACCTGGCCGAACACGACACCCTGACCCAGTTGCCCAATCGCAGTCAGTTTCAGCAGCAGCTACAACAGGCCTACGACCACTGGCAGTTGCACCAGCATCATGAATTCACGGTCATCTTTCTCGACCTCGATCATTTCAAAGACATCAACGACACCCTGGGTCACCTGGTCGGTGATGCGCTGTTGATTGAACTGGCGCAACGCTTGCAGCAACCGCTCAATGCCCCCTGCAAAACCTTTCGGCTTGGAGGCGACGAATTCGCCATCCTGGTCGACGGCGCTCTGTCGGAAACCGAACTGGATATTCTGTGTGTGCAGATAGGTGATCGTGTCAGCCGGGAATACCGCTACCAGGACACCACGCTCAAAGTTACCGCCAGTATGGGCGTAGTGCTTTGTCATCAACTGGATGCAGACCGGTCGCACGCCGTGGTTGAAGATGTCATGAGTGCGGCAGATCTTGCCCTGTACCGTTGCAAGCGCACTGGTCGCGCTGGCTACCGCCTCTATGAACACCGGATGCGCGTGGATCTGCAATCGGAGAAATCCATGGAGCACGAGCTGGCGCTGGCGCTGAGAGCCAACAAGTTGCTACTGCACTTTCAACCGGTTTTCGATGCTATAAGCAAGCGCATTATCGGTGCCGAAGCGCTGATTCGCTGGCCTACAAAAGATGGTTTTATCAGCCCGGCCCAGTTTATTCCGCTGGCGGAACGGTCTGGTCTCATCGCCGATATTGATGTCTGGGTTTTGCAGCAAATTCTCGATCATTGCGACCAGCTCAGCCGAAAACACCCCGACCTGGTGCTGAGCTTTAACCTCTCTGCACACCATTTTAACAATCACACCTTTACCGACATCATTCAGCCGTTGTTGCCGCGCATTAAACGGGTTGGCCCGCAACTGGCACTGGAACTGACCGAGCGGGTTATGTTTGAACGCACGGAAGGGGTGATCGCGTCGCTGCAGTCGCTGCGACACCTGGGCGTGCACATTTCACTGGACGACTTCGGCACCGGCTTTTCATCTCTGAGTTATTTGACCCAGTTTCCGATCGATAAAATCAAGATAGACCAGAGCTTTATTAAAACCATGCACAGCAACACCACGGCCCGGGCCGTGGTGCAGGCCGCCGCGCAAATTGGCAAGACATTACTCTTAATCGTTAACGCTGAAGGCGTTGAAACGGAGGAGCAATTAACGGTTGTGAGGCAACTTGGCATCGATGAGGTGCAGGGCTTCCTGCTCGCCAGGCCGATGCCATTTGATGCTTTCTTGAAGTTGCTGGACGATTAGTGTTGTGAACTTAACCCAATGCCAGCCAAACCCCAACCACCAACATTAACGTACCGGCAATCCGATTGATCAGCCGTACATTCTGACCGCGCGATAACACCACGCTCAGGGATTTTCCACCGCCGGCATACATCATCAGCGCCACCCATTCGATCAGCAGCATAATGGCAACCAGTGCCGCCAACTGAGGTGCCAGGGGTTTGCTATCGTCCAGAAACGGCGGCAACAATACCATGGTAAAGGCCCAGCCTTTGGGGTTGGCAACAGCGGTGACAAAACCCTGCATGGCCAGTTGCACCCGGCTGGCACCGGCATGGGCCGAGTCGCCGGTTTCGGGTATCGCCAGCTTGCCGCGCGATTGCCACATTTGCAGGCCGAGCCACATTAAATAAAGACCGCCAGCCCATTTGAAAACGGTAAACACCATGGGTGCACTGAGCATAATGGCGGCCACACCTATCACGGCCAATACACTGACCAGGCCAACGCCGATCAGTTCGCCAATCATCATCCACAGAGTGCGTTTAATGCCGATGGTAATGCCGAGGCTCATCGCCAGCGTCATGCACATGCCCGGCGTCAGCGACACCAGCGCGAAGGTGGGAATAAAAGCAGCCAGTAAAGCGGTATTGATCATGATGCGGGCGACTCCTCAGACAACCCAGGTTTTGAACTGATCCAGAAAACGAGCCCGGTGGCGATGGTTGCCAGAAGACCGCAGCCAATAAAGACGCCATCGTAACCGCCCCACTGAGCAATCACACCACCCAGCCCGGCCCCGGCGAGGCTGCCGATTTTGATCGAGGTAGTATAGAGCGTGGATGCCATGCCGAGCCGGTCTTTCATCATCGTCTGGAAAATACTGATGCCAATGCCGGCTGCCAGCCCAACCAGGCCTGCGTTGAACACCTGCATGGCGAGCAACATGGTAAAGCTCTCGAACCACCAGACGCCAGTATAAAAAACCATGCCGCTAACGGCGGCGACTTTAAGCGGTGCAAACAGATGCCAGCGCCAGGCCTGGGCACCGCCGAAAATCATTATCGGGATTTCCAGCCCGGCGGCCATGCCCATCAGCAAGCCGGGTGCGATGGCCATTAATTCCAATACGTCCCGCACATAAAGGGGCATATAAACAATGTACATGGAGTTGGCGGCAAAGATGGCAATGGTCACCAGCATCAGCCCCAGCACGCGTGGGTCGGTCACCGACACCTTGCTGGTCGAGCCAGACAAGCGGGTGTCTTTCATACCGGGCAACATCAGCAATGTAAGCAAAAAGATGCCGGCGGTAATCATCATCAGATTGCGAAAACCAAGCCAGTCAAACAGGAAGTAGGCCAGTGGCGGCCCGGCAATCCAGCTCATCGAAATCGTCGCCCGCAGTACCGATTGAAACAGCGCGGCCTGCTGATCGTTGACCTGCTCACGCGCCAGGGCAAACAGTTGCGGTTGCGCCGTCGACGACAACCCAAACCAGACCATCCCGACAACCAGCAACAGCGGATACCATTCAACCACGCCCAACGCCACGGAGCCGAACATCGACACAATGACGGAGACATAGAGTATCTTCATCCGGCTCATCCCGGCATCGGATCGTTTGGCCAGCCACTGACTGACCCCAATACCGGCCAGCGTATTGGCCACAAAAAACACCCCGATCCACAGCGGCTCAATTCCCAGATTTATCGCCAGATGCGTACTCAAAACAGGAAACACAGACGCACCGGCCGTGCCCAGCAACATACTCAGGGCCAGCAGCCGCAAAACCATAGGTTGTAACCAAAACGCTCTATTCAATTTTATTCCCAGTGT
>DASSWT010000055.1:0-7511 GCA_035704555.1 Saccharospirillum sp.
CCTGACCCACAACCTGCCCGATGGCTGGCAATCGATGGTGCGAGCGCTGGGCGAACAATGGCTGGCCTATCAGGAACGGCGCGAAGCCCGGCAGGAACGCAATGCGGCTGAACGCCGGGCCGATGAAGAGTCGTTGCGCAACGCGTTGCTGTCTTCCGTCTCGCACGATCTGAAAACACCGCTGGTGACGATGATGGGCGCGGCCACCTCGCTGCGCGACCTGCAAGCCGACCTGAACGAAGACGACCGCCAGGAACTGTTGAACTCCATCATTCTCGAAAGCGAACGCCTGGAGCAGTACATTCAAAACCTGCTCGACATGACCCGCCTGGGCCAGGGCGAACTCACCCTGAACCGCCAGTGGATCTCGATCGACGAACTCTACCATGTGGTTTACCGCCGCCTGGCCGCCGCCAGGCCCTCTCCCGGCGTCAGCTTTCACCCGAGCGGTGAACTGCCTTCTGTCTGGGTGCATGCAGCCCTGGTCGAACAGGCACTGTTTAATGCGCTCGACAACGCACTGAAAGCCGCTGGCTCAGACGGACGCGTTGAGGTTCACGCCGGCGCCGATGCCAGCACTGTCTGGATGGATATACTCGACCAGGGCCCCGGTCTGCCGCGCGAGCAATGGGAAGCGGTGTTCGGGCAGTTCTATTCGTTCAGCCGGGGCGACCGCTACGCCACCGGGTCGGGCCTGGGGCTGACCATTTGCCACGGCATGATGCGCGTGCACGGCGGTGAGGCGGCGTTTGTCGAACCGCCCGAAGGCTTTACCCTGTGTCTGCGACTGACCTTGCCGCTGGCGTCGGCCTCTGCAGACTCTGCCAACATGCGACAGGAATAACACACCGATGAACCGCATTCTGATCATTGACGACGAAGCCCAGATACGCCGCTTCCTGCGCATCAGCCTGGCCTCTCAGGGTTATGATGTGATTGAAGCCGAAACCGGCGCCCAGGGTGTGGCCCAGGCCGTTCTGGCCAGACCGGATCTGGTTATTCTCGACCTTGGACTGCCCGATCTGGATGGCAAAGAGGTATTGCGCCAGATCATGGCCCAGAGCCAGCAACCGGTGCTGGTGTTGTCGGTTCGCTCCTCGGAGACGGAAAAGGTCGCGGCGTTGGATATGGGCGCCGAAGACTATGTGGTGAAACCTTTCAGCGTGAATGAGCTGCTGGCACGGGTGCGCCGCATCCTTGCTTCGCGCACTGGCTCGCGGGATGACGCCGCCACCGCGCAATACGCCGATGCCCGGTTAACCATCAACCCCGATCGCCATGAAATGACGCTCGATGGCCAGACCATCAGCCTGACACGAAAAGAGTGGGCCGTAATGAACCACCTGGTGCAGTCACCGGGCCGTCTGGTCACCCAGACCAGCTTGCTGGAGAAAATCTGGGGGCGCAGCCACAAAGACGATACCCAGTATCTGCGCAATGTGATTCGCCAACTGCGCATCAAACTGGGCGACGACGCAGCCAACCCGGCTTACCTGGAAACCGAACCGGGCATCGGCTACCGCTTTCTGGACAGACGCTGAGCGTTTTTTCGATCACATAAACCGGCTTGGCCACCCATAAAAAAACCGCGATCAATGTCGCGGTTTTTTGCATTCGGTCGCTGGCGTTAACCAGCGACCGTGACGTCCCTGTCTGCTCAGTGCTTACTGGGCAGGTTCATTGACGTCATTGGAGATGAGCGTCACGGCAGTCTGTGCCAGAGCACGACCGTTAAACACCGCACCGGACTTCAAGATAATGCCTGTCTGGCTAAGCACCACACCGTTGAACGTGGTGCCCGCTTGCAAGGTGACTTCACCCGCTACTTGCCAGAACACGTTCTCGGGCAATGCGCCACCGGTCAGTATTACAGCCTTACCATCTTCCAGTTTAAGGTCCTGGCCGATCTGAAAAATCCAGACGTCGGTTGCTGAGCCGTTCAGCGTTACGTCAGAGGTAACCAGTACACCGGTGCCCCATTTGTACAAGCCCGGGTCCAGAGTCAAACCACCGATCTCGCCGGCACCCAGTTCAGTAAAGTCCGGAGTCACACGACCGGCTGCATCGGTATAGGCGGTTTCCATGTTGCTGACTGCAGTGGTCAGGTCGCCCGGTGTCGGTGAGGTCATGTCCGCAGAGAACATGTCTCCGGTTACGAACGATGATGTTGCGAAGGTGCCATCTGAGCTAAGCGTTTCACTGAAGCCGGTCATCGCGGTTTGCGATTCAGGGCTGACCGCAATGTCACCGGTGATGTGAGTCGTGCCGGTCGTTGATATGCCCGTCTTGGCCAAAATCACGTAATTACCCGCAGTACCCAGATCTACAGTAGCCGGGCTTGAGGACACGTCAGAGCCGGTTGTAAAACCAAACGTTGCCAGCACCAGGCTGTTACCGGCCAGGTCGAGAATAGCCGTGCTCAGTGTCAAGGTGTACGCAACGGTATCTTCCAGATTGACGTCCGGTGTAAACACCACGGTAGACGGATTGATGTAGAGCAAGTCGCCGGCCACAACCGAGCTGTCTGAATCTTTTGACAATTCAAAACTCGCTGCAGTCAACGTTGCCGGATCAATGGCTTCACTGAATACCACGCTGACTTTGGTGTTGCGCAATACGTCCGTAGCACCGCCTGCCGGGCTGTTGGAGCTAATCGTTGGCGCGCTGCTATCTGCTGATGCACCCGTGGTAAAACTCCACACGAAGTTGCTCAGCAAAGCCGTGTTTGTATCGTCTTCAACGGCGGTCGTAACTGTTGCGGTATAAACCGTACTGGCAGTCAGGGCAGCGTTTGGTGTCAGTATGGCCGTTTGGGTATCGGCATTGTAAGCCACGGCACTCACTACCTGAGTTTCACCTGCACCCTGCAGCGTAAAACTCGACGAAGAAATGGTGTCGGACTGCATCGACCGGTTAAAAACCGCCACAACTTTTGTGTTGGTTCCCACAGCGGTAGCTGTATTGGCGGGTGCAGTTGAGGTTACCGCCAGTGAAGCAATTACCGTCGTGTCGTTTTCGAGGTTGCCACTGCCACCATCACAGGCAGCCAGAGTTACGACGAAAAGTGATGCGAATAGGGTCAGAAAGGTTTTCGAGTATCTTTGCAGAATACCCATAATTTAGCCTGCTTATTTGAACCAGTGGCACGGAAAGTGTTCATCTGGTTGAGGAGGGTGAGCAACACGTACTCATTCTCGGAAGCCTAGTGCACTGGTTTTTTGCCAGTAAGAAAACACAGAGGTTTATCTGAATGCGCTGTTTGCGCGTTTGGAGAGACCGTTGTTACACGGCTTAGTACCCTTATACGCTCTATTTCATCAATAAACCGTTTTATTTTTTAAACTGGTGTTCCAGAAAGTTGAGCAACAGTCGGCCAGCGCCGGGGGCCGGGCTCGCCGGTACTTTACCCGTTTTCAAACTTTTGCAGCCACCCAGGGCAACGCAATGGCAATGATCAAAAACCGCACTACATGGTGCACAACCACAAAAGCGGGGTCTGCATTCAGGGTTGCGGCGATCAGTACCATTTCAGGCAAACCACCGGGTGCGAAGGCGAGAAAGATGGCGGCGGCCGGAATGTCGGTCACCAGCGTCAGCAATGCGGTCATCAGCGCGACCAATATCACCGTAAGCGACAGGGCCACCAGGCTGTGGCCCGAGAGAATGACAGCAGTGCGCCAGCGAATTTTGGCAAACTTGGTGCCAAGGTAGGTGCCGAGCACAAACTGCACCGGCACCAGTGCCTGGCCGGGAATACTCAGATCGGTCAGGCCGCTTATTTGCAACAGCGCCACCCCACTCAGTGGCCCGAGCATCAGCGGTTGTGGCCAGCGCAGCCTTCTCGCGACCCAAAGCCCAATGCCAATGGCAGCCAGCGCCCACAGAACCGACGGCCACCCGGGCATTGCCCAGGCCTCCTGCGGCACGGTGCGTATTCGGCTTATATCCAGCCCGGTCAACTCGCCGAGACTGACCAGAATCAGCGGCACACAATAAATGACGGCCAGTACCCGGGTGATTTGCGGAATCAGCACCTGCTTTTCATCGGCACCACTGCGCGCACCCATGATCAGCACCAGCGATTGGGCGCCGGGCACCGACGCAAACAGCGCCGTGGTTTTATCGAACCCGGCAAAGCGCCGGAAATACCAGTGGTTGACCGCCGTCGTCGCGATAACCAATAACACCATGCCGATCAGCGACAACGGCCAGTGCCAGATGGTAAACAACAGGCTCGGGTCGAGCGCCGCGCCAGCATAGATGCCCAGAATGAGCAGCATCGCGGTGAACAGCTTCATCGGGATATGGGGGGTAAACCCGAGCAGGCTGCCAATCAGCGTCGATGTCAGGCTGCCGAGCATCCATGGCAGTGGCCACGACAACGTAGTGAACACCAGCGCACCAACCGCAGCGATGGCCAGCGTAGCCATCAGGTTCAGCGCGGTGCTCAATCGGGTCGGGAAACTGGGGCTCATGGTGCTCCGGCGGATAAAAAGTCGCGCGCAGTATAGAGTGGCTGGCAGGGTTTCGAAATAAGACAGACCTTTTAACTCTGTAGACCGGCAGACCCCGCCCAATCTGATAGTCTTTGCCTTACCTGAGCGAACACTGACTCTGAAATACCAGCGACTACCAACCTGAACAAAGGAGCATGAGATGCGCAGAACCATTACCCGGGGAATCCTGAGGATTCTGCCGTTAGCCCTGTCTTTATGGCTATTCTGGTCGGTTGGCGACGGGCTTAACAATTTTGGGCTCGCGCTGCTTCGCCTGGTCGGCATCGACCAGCCCTGGGCCGGCAGTGGGTTGGTGCTGGTGCTGATCCTGTTACTCATCATCGGTCTGGCGTTCAGCGTCAGCCCGATCGTCTGGTTGTACCAGAGGCTGGAAGACCAGATTCTCCGGTTTCCGCTGCTGAAGACGGTGTACGGCGCCATTAAAGACATGGCCTCACTGCTCAGTACCGACCCGGAAAAAACCAGGGAGCGGCAAACCGTTCTGATTAAACAGGCAAACGACACCTACATTGTCGGCTTTGTGACCGCAAACGACGTTCCCGGACCGGTAAACCAGGCACTGGAAAAACACGACGAAGCTGATGAGTGGGTGCCGGTGCTGATGCAGGTCAGTTACCAGATTGCCGGGGTTACCTTACTGGTGCGTAAATCGGACCTGATCTACGTGGACTGGCCGTTTGAAGACGCCATGCAATTTATGCTGACGGCCGGCTTGTACAAGAGCAAAGAGCAGAGCAAGCCCTCGCCCGGGGTCTGACCAGGCGCTGCGCCGGGCTGATTTCAGCAACGCTGGCTCCCAGCGGTGAGGGGATCGTGCGTTTGCGTGTGTTTTCAGTATAATCCCGCCCGTCTGGCGCTACGGCGCCGGCAGCGTTCTCAGGGCGGGGCGAAATTCCCCACCGGCGGTATCTGATCGGCCTATGTCCATGGTCAGGAGCCCGCGAGCGCTCGCGGTGACACGGGGTTATTGACGTTGCGTCATGGCGAGGTCAGCAGATCTGGTGCGAAACCAGAGCCGACGGTTAGAGTCCGGATGAGAGAGATCGCGAACCACCCAATCGCTGCCGCGCCTGCGCGGCAGTTTTTGCGTACTCGCGCGCCCTGATTCTGGCAATCACCCTAATCGTGAGGGAAACCCATGAATCAGTCTGTCCCCAACCGCACTACCCGCGTTGCCGTTATTGCGGCTTCCTGGCATGCCGACATCGTCGGTCAGGCCTGCGCTTCGTTTGAATCTGAACTGAAACGACTGGATACCACGGCCGAGGTCGAACACGTGCGCGTTCCCGGTGCCTATGAAATCCCCCTGCATGCGAAACAGCTGGCCAAAACAGGCCGCTTTGACGCCATTGTCGCCTGTGGTCTGGTCGTCGACGGCGGCATCTACCGGCACGATTTTGTGGCCCAGGCGGTTATTGATGGCCTGATGCGGGTGCAACTGGATACCGACGTACCCGTGTTCAGCGTGGTGCTGACACCGCACCACTTTCACGAACACGAGGAACACCAGCGCTACTTCCGGGAGCATTTCGTGAAGAAAGGCCAGGAAGCGGCCCAGGCCTGCCACGCTGCCCTGGCCAGCCTGCGCGCCATTACCGGTTAAGCGAGACCAACCGGAAATCGTTCCGGCCCTGTTTTTTGGCCTGGTACATGGCCGCATCGGCCTGTTCCATCAGGGTGTCTGCCGGGTTGGCGTTGTTATCCACCACCACACCAATGCTGGCAGACACCCGGGCCTGGTGCTCACCCAGTTCAACAGGGCGGCCAACGACTTCGATGAGCTTGCAGGCAACGTCGGCGGCGTCTTCCTCTGCATTGTCGGTCAGATCTTCGAGTACGACGACGAACTCGTCACCGCCCAGCCGCGCAACGGTGTCGGTTTTGCGCACTTTGCTAAGCAGCCGTCGCGCGATTTCCTGCAGCAACTGATCGCCCGCGGCGTGGCCCAGGGTGTCGTTCACTTCCTTGAAATGGTCCAGATCCAGAAACATCAGAGCCAGGGGTTTGTTGGAGCGCCGGGTTCTGGCCAGTGCCAATTCAAGCTGGCGTTTCAAGCCGGTCCGGTTGGGTAGCCCGGTCAGATAATCGTGGTCACTCTGGTGTTGCAGGTGCATTTCCAGCTGCTTGCGCTCGGTGATGTCGATGCTGGTGACATAAAACCCCAGCACATCCCCTTGCTGTGACCGCTCGGGGAGGTAACTGGAATGCAGGTACCGCGTCGAAGCGGTGCCCCGCTCCTCGCGGTCGAAACTGACCCGTTCACCGGCCAGGGCCCGTTTGATGTAGGGTTTTACCTGGGCGTAAGACGAGGCACTGAGCAGCTCCCGCACCGGTCTCTGGTAAAGTTCCTGTTCGGTAAACCCATACCAGTTTAGGTAGGCGCGGTTGTAAAATTGATAGCGCTCTTCGGTATCGATGTAGGCGATCATCGCCGGCACGTTATCGGTGATCAGTTTTATCCGGGCTTCGCTGTCACGGATCGACTGGTAGGCCTGTTGCAGTTGCGAGGTACGCTCTTCCACCCGTGTCTCAAGCTCGGCCCGGGCGGCCATCAGGGCGCTTTCCCGCTCCAGCAATTGACGCGTGAGCCCTTGCAGCGACCGCACCAGATCCTGCCCTTCGCGAAAACCCACGTCTTCGGGAAACCTGGCCCGGGTGTTACCGGCCCGCAGCCGCATGGCCGCATGGCTGATTAAATGCAGTGGCCGGGTAATGGTTCTGGCATTCCAGAGATTGACGAAATAGAAAAGCACCGCCACAACCAAACCCAGCAACAGGATCTCAAGCTGCGACCGTCGTACCGCGGCGAACGCTTCATCAGCGTCCTGAAGCACCAGAACTTTCCAGTCCAGGCCGGGAAAGTCTCGGTAGCCGTCGGTCTGTGCCAGGCCGGCCAGGTAACGCTCACCGCCCTCGAAGGTCAGGTGCTGAAAGGTCGGCCTGTTTCCGGCCGCGGGCAGATCCAGGCGCTGGTCCTGCAGACGCTCGGGGCCA
>DASSWT010000189.1:0-15382 GCA_035704555.1 Saccharospirillum sp.
CGATCGGTCACGCCCAGCATTTCTTCCAGGTGGTGGGTCACCAGCAGAACGCTGCACCCGAGTTCTGATTGCATATCGCTGACCCAGTCGAGCCCCTCCTGGCGCAATGCCGGGTCGAGCGAGGAAAACGGTTCATCAAGCAATAGCACCGGTTTGCGCTGCAGAAACACCCGGGCCAGCGCCGCTCGTTGTTGTTGGCCGCCACTGAGTTGATCGGGCGTTCGGTCGAGCAGTGTGTGCAATTCGAACCGGCGAGCGGCGGTTTCTAACCGGTGGCGCTGTTCCTCGTTCAACCGGCCCGTTCGGGACAGGCCCAGCGCCAGGTTCAGGCGCAGGCTCAGGTGCTCAAACAGGTTATGGCTCTGAAACAGAATGCCGAACGGCCGCTCGTGGACGGCCAGATCCAGCACCGAGCGACCCTGCCAGCGAATATCGCCCTGGGTAGGGGGTGTTAGCCCCATCAGCACATTTAGCAAGGTGGATTTGCCCAGCCCACTGGCCCCCACCACGGCCATCAGCTCGCCTTCAGCCAGACGGCTATGCCAGTGAAAATTCTGGCCGCCGAGCCGGGTGGACACATTGTTCAATTCAAGCATGACCGCGCCCCCGGGCCCATTCCGCCAACCCCAGCAGGGTGGCACACAACACCAGCAAAGCCACCATCAGCTGAGCCGCAAGCCCCATCTGATAACTGCCCATCGCTCTGAAAATCATCAGCGGCAGCGTGACAAAATCAAGTTGCCCGACCAGAGCCGCCACTCCCATATCGCCCAGGCTGAGTACCGCGCTCAGTGCCAGCGCCCAGACCAGAACCGGCCACAGCACCGGCCAGTATATAAAACGCAATGCAGCCCAGCGCGTCAGGCCCAGCACCCTCGTCAGCCGCTGATACTGGTTGCGGGCCGAAGCGGTTCGCGCTTTGATCGGTTGTAAAATCAGTGGCATGGCCATCAATGCATTGATCCAGATAATCAGTGGCCAGGTCGCCTGGCGGGCCCAGCCCAGGCGCAGGCACAACAAGAACAGGCCAGTCGTCAGCACCATGGCCGGCATCACCAGCACTCCGAAATCGAGCCAGACACTGCGTCGCCGTGCCGAATCGGCCGAGACGCAGCGGCTTAGCGCCAGCAACACGGCGAACAGCGCACTGAATCCGGCGATACTCAGGCTGGTGGTGACGGCCTCGTTGAGCATCTCCGGCCGCTGCCAGTTGCTGCGCATGGCGCGCTGGGTCAGCGCCAGATACGGGGCCAGCAGCGCCAGCAACAATACGGCGATTGCACCGCGCTGCAGCCAGCTTGCTTGTTGCCGGACCGACCGGGCCGGTTGGGCCACCATTTCCATCGACCCGACCCGGTGACGCCCGAGCAGGGCCATCAGGCTTAATGCCATCACGCCATGAATTGTTGCATACAGCGCTGCGCCGCGGCTGTCGAAGTCGTATTTGAGCGCCTGGTACACTGCGACTTCGAGATTGGTATTGGCCGGGCCCCCGCCCAATGTCAGCACCACGGTAAAGCTACTAAAGCACAGCAGCGCGATCAGCACGAACACCGGCCCCAGAGCGGCTTTCAGAATAGGCCATTCAATCCGAAGCATGCGCTGCCAGGCTGAAAGCCCCAGGACGGTAGCCAAGCGCCGATGGTGCGGCGGAACCTGGCTCAGCCGTTCCCACAGCAAGCGCACTGCAAACGGCCAGTTAAACGCCACATGAGCCAGCAGGATGCCAGGCAGACCATAGATGGTACCGGCCAAAGGCAACCAGCCCTGGCTACCGAACAACGCCACAATGCCAAGTACCACGGCCAGAACTGGTAGCACAAAGGCCAGGTTCAGGAACCCGGCCAGCAACCACTGCCCGGTAAACGGACGCTGTGCCAATACCCAGGCAAACGGCAACGCCAACACAACAGAGAACCCGGCCGACAGCACCGCCTGCAGCACCGAAAAGCGGATGATCTGCCACAGCCAGGCATCGAAATAACTGGCCCAGCTGTACCCCTGCCCGGGGTGCAGGGCCATACCCGCCAACGCCAGCAACACGGTCAGCAACAGGGAGCCGGTACCGAGCCAGGCCAGGGTGCGGGTCAGCGTCACAGAGCCGCCGCGTTTACTGGCTGGCGGCTGTGCGCCACTCGCGAATCCAGTCACGACGGTTCTCGGCCACGGTTTCGCTATCGAAATACAGAGTCTCGGGGCGAGCCATCTGCTTATAAGCCTCCGGTGTCTCAGCTCCTTCAAGTACTGGCCACATCCAGTTGGTGCCCGCCAGCACATCCTGAGCCGGTTTGCTGATTAGATAATCAAGAAACTCACGCGCCAGCTCCGGTTGGTCTGAAGACTCCAATGCTGCTGCCACTTCTATCTGGGCATAATGGCCTTCGCTGAACTCGGCCGCCTGGTACTTGTCGGTGTCTTCATAGGTCATGTGATAGGCCGGCGAGGTGGTGTAGCTGAGCACCATGTCGCTCTCGCCTTCCTGAAACAGGGCGTAAGCTTCGCTCCAGCCCGGCGTTACCGTTACAACCCGCTCCTGCAGGGTTTTCCAGGCGTCATCGGCGTCGTCACCAAATACAGATTTCATCCACAACATCAGCCCCTGGCCTGGGGTACTGACGCGGGGATCCTGATAAATGACACTGAGGTCGGATTCATAAACCAGTTCCTGGAGCGATGACGGCACGTCATCGACGCGAGTCTGGTCATAAACAAAGGCAAAATGACCGTAGTCGTAGGGAACGAAATCGGAATCCTGCCAGTCGTAAGGCAGGCTCAGGTGGCTGGTGTCCAGACCGTGCGCCAGCGTCAGGTCTAGGTCCCGAGCCTCGGCAATCAGGGCGTCGTCGATGCCCAACAGCACGTCAGCCTGGGTGGAGGAGCCTTCCAGACGCAGCCGGTTCAGCAAGGCAACGCCGTCTTCCAAACCAATGAATTCAATATCGCACCCGCATTCGGCTTCAAAGCCAGCTTCGATCTGCGGTCCCGGGCCCCACTCGGAAACAAAGGATTCGTAGGTATAAATTGTCAGCGGTTCTGCCTGGGCGGCAAGCGCCAGCGTCATTACAGAGGCAGTCGCCAGGAAGGGTTTCATCGTCATTTTTTAGATTCCGGTTCAATGTTAAACATCACAATGACCGGCGCATGAGCCATTGGCTGAACGGCCAACATCACTCATAGGGGAAAGGTTGATCGGTGCTGACTCTGCCCGAAAGCAGCCAAGCCACACCTGTCGTCTCAACTCCCTACGCCAGCATTAACTGGTTCAGGTTCGGCGGGTGAGTCTCAGCCCTGTGTGGCTGGCTTAAAACGGCAACCACACGGTAGGCACCCCGGCGAGAACGCTGCGAAACATCAAAACGGCTTATACCCCGGCTCCGATGCTTCTGACCGGTCAACAATGCTGCCCGGCTGGCGTGCATTCTACTGAAGTCGCCAAAGAAACCCAACTTCTGACACAATGGCCAAAGATATTGTCGGTACCCGCTTATGACCATTGCGCTGTTCGAGGCCCTGAACGAGATTAAAGACACCCTGCCCGGCCCGCTGTCCATCACGGCCTGGGCGGGTGGCGAATGTAACCGGCTGTTTCACATTCAAAGCCCGACTCAGCAAACCGCCCTGCGTCTGAACCACCCCGAGGTGCCATCGCTCGGTGTCGACCGGCGCCGCGAAATCAATATTCTGCTGAACCTGAGCAACGAACCCTGGTCACCCAAACTCATCGCCGCCTGCCCGCGCTGGCTGCTCTGCCACTGGGCGCCGGGCGAAGCCGCACCGGACGGTGACGCCACCGATCTGGACACCCTGACCCTGGCCTTGCAGCAGGTGCACCATCACCGCCCCCAGGGCGAACCGCTGAATGTTGCAGACCAGATCCAACTGCTGCTGAAGTACGCCAAGCCGTTGCCAGCGCACATTCACGCCTTTCTGCGCGACCAGTGCCAGAGCTATCGTTTTGTCAGGCAGCCCGTGCTGTGCCATCACGACTGGCACCCGGGCAATCTGATGCTAAACGGCGAGGAATGGACCTTGCTGGACTGGGAGTTTGCCGCCGCCGGCGACCCGGCAATGGATGTGGCGGGGGTGTGTCTGGGGTTCAGGCTGTCGGAACCCCAGGGGTTGACACTGGCGCGCAATCTGGACATTGAGCCCAGCCGGCTGCGCCAGGCGCAATGCCTGATGAGCGCGCTGGCCATGGTCTGGTACCGCGCCAACCCCGGGCTTGCGACACGCTCAGCAACCGGGGCTGAGGCCTGGTACGAACAATGGGTAGTGAGTGCTTAGCTGAGCACATCGGCCATGGTGGCGGCAACCCGGTCGATCATGTCAGCCGTTATGTCCAGATGCGTTACCAGCCGTATTTTCTGACCGCCGGCTGTCAATATGCCACGTTCCTTCAGCGCCGCCTGCAACGCCAGCCCTTGTTCACGCGACTCAAGCTCGATGTACACCATATTGGTATTAACCGTGGCCCCGACAATGCCGGGCAGCGTGCTCAACTCGGCATGCAGGCGCTCGGCATTGGCATGATCATCGGCCAAACGGTCGACGTGGTGGTCCAGCGCATGGTCGATGGCTGCTGCTATGATGCCCGCCTGGCGCATACCCCCGCCGACCATCTTGCGCCAGCGACGCGCCTGCTTGATGAAGTCGGCAGACCCGACCAATACCGAGCCCATGGGTGCACCCAGCCCTTTCGAACAGCAAAGGCTGACTGAATCGGCCGACTGCGCCAGTTCAGCAACGGACAGCCCGCTGGCGACGGCAGCATTAAACAACCGCGCACCGTCAAGATGCACACTCAGCCCATGCTGATCCGCCAATTGCCGCACACGACCGATGAACTCGCGTGGCATTATCCGGCCGCCGTGGGTGTTTTCCAGCGCGATCAGCCGACTGCGGGCAAAATGACTGTCGTCGGGTTTGATCATCTGCGCCAGGGTGTCCAGCGGCAGTGTACCGTCGGCCTGCACCGGCATCGGCTGGGGCTGAATACTGCCCAGCACCGCCGCACCGCCGGCTTCGTAGTAGTAGGTATGGTAAGTCTGGCCAACCAGATATTCATCGCCACGCTGGCAATGGCTCAGCAGCGCCACCAGATTGCTCTGGGTACCCGTTGGCAACAACAGCGCGGCCTCTTTGCCGACCAACTCCGCCATACGAGCTTCAAGGCGGTTGATGCTCGGATCGTCGCCAAACACATCGTCGCCGACGTCCGCGCGGGCCATGGCATCGCGCATGGCGTCCGTTGGCCGGGTAACGGTATCGCTGCGCAGATCGATCAGCGGCCCATGGTCTGTAGTCGTCATAGTGAGTCCTGTTTACAAGGTGTTTGAAAGGGATATGGCGTTCGATGGCATTGCATTCAACCAAAAACACCCCATTTCCGTACAGTGATAATATCGTCTGGGCTCGCCTTTACCTCAGTGGCTGGGCTAACGAGCCCGCATTTCAGGTTTACTTTCGAGGAGAAGACTTTCAATGGCTAAAATTACGCTTCAGGGCAACCCCGTTAACACCGTGGGTGACCTACCCGCCGTCGGCAGCAATGCACCCGGCTTTACGCTTACCAAAACCGACCTGTCTGATCTCAAGCTGAGCGATCTGGCCGGCAAGGCCGTGGTACTGAACATTTTCCCCAGTGTCGACACCTCGACCTGCGCCACCTCGGTGCGCAAGTTCAATGAAGCACTGAGCAAGCTGGATGGCGTCGAAGTGGTCTGCATCTCAGCCGACCTGCCATTCGCCATGCAACGCTTCTGTGGCGCCGAAGGCCTGGAACGCGTGACCAATGCTTCCGTCTTCCGCAGCGAATCCTTTGGCAAAGACTACGGTGTTACCATCGTCGATGGCCCCCTCAAAGGGCTTTTGGCGCGTTCGGTCGTGGTGATTAAAGACGGCAAAGTGGCTTACACCGAGCTGGTCTCCGAAATAGCGGATGAACCGGATTACGACGCAGCACTAAAAGCCGTTAGCTGATTCGGTTCGAACACCTCCGATTAAACAAAAAAGGGCCTTCACGGCCCTTTTTTTATTAGCATCAATGGTGATGACCACCGGCGCCGTGTACATGGCCGTGAGCAATCTCTTCCGGCTCGGCCTCACGCAGACTGGCAATCTCGATATCGAAGGTCAGTGTTTTACCCGCCAGCGGATGGTTGGTATCGACATCAATAAATTTGTGCCCCACTTTCGCCACCAGCACATGACGCGGGCCCCGTTCAGTATTCACCTGAGCAACCATCCCCGGCTTCCACTTTTTGGCACCCATTAAATGCTTGGCCGGTACGCGCTGAATAGCATCCGGCTTGCGCTGACCATAAGCCTGATCGGGTGTCAGGGTAACGCTTAGCGAATCGCCCGCTTCTTTACCCTCCAGTGCCTCAGCCAGGCCCGGCAAAATGCCACCGTGACCATGCAGATACACATTGGGTTCACCATTACGGCTCGATTCAACCGTTTCACCGGTTTCATCACTCAGAATATAGTGGAACGTTACGACGGTATTTTTTTCGATAGGCATGATAGAAGTCACCTGGCCAGTAGGCCTGATCAGTCAGTAAAAAGGCAAATAAACGCAATGTCGCGACAGTATACCTGTGCCTGTCAGCCACGTCAGCGCTCAGATAAAGCCCTTATCCCCCTTTTGGGGTAGACCATATGGGGGCTAGTGATGAACTGGGGAATCTTTAAGCTGTTCCGGTGGCACAACGCCCGCTCACATGGAAACAGTTACCTTAACGGAGGATTCTCCTAATGAAGTTCCCTTTTACCTTGCTTCCGGTCGTCGCTTCGGCCGTCATTCTGATGGGCTGCAGTGCGGCGGGCGGTATAACCAGCTCACAAAGCGGGGCCTCGGCACAATCCGATACCACCTTGCAGGAGAAGCTGGGGCCCTATAACGGTCCCCGCCCACGCATCGCTGTCGCCGACTTTCAGTGGAAGGCGGGAAGCGGTGATCGCGGCGCCATGACCGGCCTGGAAGACATGCTGACCACCACGCTGGTTCAAAGCCAACGCTATCGAGTGCTGGAGCGCAGTCAACTGGAGGCAATTCAAGCCGAACAGGCACTGGGCGCCTCTGGCGAGGTAAACGCGGAGACAGCCGCCCAGCAAGGCAACATCACCGGTGCAGACATTCTGATCATCGCCGCAGTCACTGGCTGGGAACCCAACACCAGTGGCGGTTCTGTTGGCGGCGGCGGTGGCGTCTTCGGCGAGGCCGGGGCCCTGATCGGCGGGCTCGCCGGTTCCCGGAACAAATCATCCATGGCCATGGACATTCGCCTGGTGGATGCCACCACTGGTGAGGTCATAGCAGCTAACAACGTAACGGCCGAAGCCAGCGACGTCGATCTCGGCATGGCACTCGGCGGTATAACCGGCGGTGCTTTCGGAGGCGGTACCCTGGGCTCCTACTCCAATACCCCCATGGAAAAGGTCATTCGCGAGTGCATTTTCGAGTCGACGCTGTACATCGTCAACAATACGCCATCACGGTATTTCGAGGAAAGCTGAGCGCCACACGGGGCTGGTAAATAAGGCCCCGTCTGACGTTCAAGGTCACGCCCTATCAATTACGGCCCCCGATCATTCCGGGGGCCGTGCGCTTTACCAGACAAGGAGTCTCCCCTCATGACAGATTTCAAACTCGGTGAAATTTTCAGCCTGTTACGCCAGACCATGCCTTTTCTGGTGTTTCGCTTTCTAATCTACATCGGCATCACTCTGGCCTATGTGCTGGGAACCGGCGTGGGCGCCAGTGTTGGCTACGGCATCGGTATGATAGGCGACAACCCCGGCGGATTCGGCGCCTGGGGCGGCATTATTGGTTTCAGCCTGGTTGGCGTGGTCGCCTACATGTTGCGCGAGTACCTGCTGTATCTGGTCAAGGCCGGCCATATCGCCGTTCTGGTGGAGCTGATGGACGGCAAACAGCCACCGCAGGGGCGCGACCAGGTCAGCCACGCCCAGCACGTGGTGAGAGAGCGGTTTGGCGAAGCCTCCGTACTGTTCGGGGTCGACCAATTGATCAAGGGCATCCTCAAGACCTTCAACCGGGTCTTCTTCAGCATTGCCACTCTGCTACCCATTCCCGGACTCGGCGGACTGGCCAACATTGTTAACAAGATCATCAACCTGTCGCTGACCTTTCTGGATGAAGTGATCCTCGCCTACAACATCCGGACCGAGACGGATAACCCCTGGGCTTCAAGTCGCACCGCCATCATTCTTTATGCGCAAAACTACAAAGCCTTCCTGAAAAACGCGGTCTTTCTCGCCTTTTTTATCTGGGGGCTGACGTTCCTGGTGTTCCTTATTGTGCTGGCTCCCATCGCCGGGCTCGTCACCTTGTTCCCCGGTGTTGCCGGGTACATGGCCCTGATCATTTCCCTGGTATTCGCCTGGGGCATCAAGCAGGCCGTGATCGAACCGATCGCCATGACCGCGCTGATGCAGGTTTACTTCAAAGTTACCGAGGGCCAGGAGGCAGACCCCGAGTGGGAAGCGCGACTGGAGAAGCTCACTGGAAAATTCGGGGAGTTAAAGGATAAAGCGCTCGACTGGCGAGCCACCAATCGCGCAACCGATACCGCCAGAACAGATACCGGTGTCACGGAATAATCCAGACACGCCTGGGACCTTGAAAGCGGGGAGAACTGAAATGGACATACTCAACAAAAACCACCTTCGCAATGGACTGAACAGAACGTCGATCATCGCCCTGACACTTGTCCTCGCCGCTTGCGGTAGTGGAGGTGGAGGT
This sequence comes from Saccharospirillum sp., assembly GCA_035704555.1. Lineage (GTDB taxonomy): Bacteria > Pseudomonadota > Gammaproteobacteria > Pseudomonadales > Natronospirillaceae > Saccharospirillum. The sequence goes on from DASSWT010000189.1 coordinate 8,768, forward strand.
GGTAACGGTGACACCAACAGCAATGGCTTCACGCCCCCCTCTGTCAGCGGCCTGGGGCCAGGGGCTGACAATCAGGATTTGCTGTTTTTTACATCAGCGGTCAATGACAACAGACGTTTGTTCGCCGTCGACCCGGCCTACCCTGAAGACCCACCGGCCGACCTCAACGTGGCGATCAATGACACTTCTTTTACCCATTCACGAAACTTTTTCCCGATACAGCAGGCCGACTGGGATGCAAGTGCCCAGACCATCAGTGACTTTCACATTGACCGGGTATTGTTCTTCAATAAATTTGGTATCGATCAGGAGGGTGTGTACACAGTGAGCACCGAGGCTGGCACCGGTACGACTCCGACCCCCGAACGCATCACCTCATTGAACGCGCTCTCTCTGGATACGCGCGCCCTGTTTACCTACAGCCTTGAAAACGCCGACCAGACCGCCCTCATTTACAAGGAGTCGGACGACTGGAAACAGATACAACTTGGCGACGACACCAGCACCGATCCGTTGGTCTTGGACAGCAACCTGGTGCCGGTGTTCGGCTCCTGGGACCCACAAACCGCCCAGGGCGATGGCTGGATGGTGGTAGACACCAGCGACGCTACATTGAAAATGGTCGATATGAACCTGCAGCCGGTCAGTGGCACTGTGACGCATAATGGCAGCCCGGTTTCCGGCATAGAAGAAAATGAATCGGGGATGTTTCCCTGGGCGACGTCCGTTCAGCAAGTTGGATCCACCTTCAGTGATGGATCGCGCTTTCTCGCCATCGCCTCCGAGTACGTTCAGAATGATGGTCTGTACGCCGAGCTCTGGCACTACACTCCGGGAAATGCGGGTGAACCGGGCACCGCCAAACCGTTGCACAATACCGAAGGTGAAACCCTAACGTTCAGCCCCGGAATTCTTTCCGCGGGTGCTCCGGTGGTCCCGGGGCAGGGGCAGATGGTGGTTGTTGACGATACTATTTTCTTTATCCAGACCGAAGGGCTGTTCGGCTTTGAATCCAAGCTTTTCCGGGCCGATCCCGATGGCTGGTCCGAGATAGCCTTCGACGGTATGTCCATCGACTTCCTGATCGCGGCCGACAACCGGGTCGCCTGGATCGCCAATGACGAACTGGTCAGCCGCGATAAATTCGGTAACAACGAGATTGTAGTTGATGCAGACGTTATCGATTACAACGCGGGGCAGTATGGTCAAAGCCTCGAAGGCCAGATCCGGGGCAGCCGGAACGGCTGGGTCTTCTACAACCGGACCGAATCCAACCAGCAGGACAGTCAGGATTTCGCAGTCGCAGCAACACTCGATGGTAACAACAGCATCGCAATACCAAACGCTCGCTGGATTGGGGCATCGAGTTCCGGCCAGGGCACTGCCGACGTGACCCTTGATGCGCAAGAGTTGGGTGAAGTCTTCCTGCTGCGCAACGGCACCGAACTGGCAGCGGTCAATGCCGCGGACCCAGCCGCCGGCATGGTCACCCTGGGAACACTACCCTCAGGTGCGGTCGATGCCACCCTGTTCGGGCTCGCGCCCGGCCCACACCGTCTGTTACAGGTTGAGATAGATGGCAGCCCGGCGAGCTATGAGGTTATTTATGTTAATACCAATCAGGAAGATTCGCTGGTCACCGTCAGTTCACAGGCACATCAAAACGGCCAACTGATGCGACCATTGCAGGGGTTCTGAAGGAACCTCAAGCAGGCACGACGCCGAAGGGCATGGGTATAACCGCTCTCACAAAGGCGGGTCCATCGGCGTCGGTATCGAGGTTCGTGGCTTTTTCAACGAGAGCCATGAGTGGACAAAGACCGCGCCCAAAATGGCCGAGCCTCCCACAAAAGTGAGCGGCGGCACCGCCTCGCTCAACACCAGCCAGACCCAGACCGGCCCAAGCACCGTTTCGATTAACAAAAACAGGCTGACCTCAGGTGATGGCAGATACCGCGTCGCCATCATCAGCAACACCGACGCAACCGGCATCTGCACCAGCCCCATCACCGCCAGCCAGCCATACTGGTTGGGCTCCAGCCCCAACGGAGACGCCAGTGGCCAGGTCAGAATGGCCAGAACAATACCGCTCCCTGCAACAACAGGCATCTTCGGCAAATCCGGCATACGCCGCAGCAAAGTCAGAGTGAGCCCCATCAACAAAGCCAGAATAATCGCCAGTAAATCACCCAGGCTACCCGGCTGACCCAATGAACCGGAAAACACCACCAGCACACCGAGCACCGATACTGCGATGGCAATCCAGGTCCGCAACGCCACCCGCTCACGCAGCAGCAGCCAGGAAAAGAAAGCAGCAAAAAACGCGGAACTGCTCAGAATAACCACGGTATTGGCCGCAGTGGTATGGCTAACACTGAAAACAAACAGCCCGGAATTGATGCCATAGAGCACCGTCACCAGCAAGGCTGCACCACCGTGCGCCCGATACTGGCGCCACTGTTTACGATTACCACTAAACAGAATAAACAATGACACCGATACAAAAATCAGCGCACCTCGCCAGAAGGCGATGTTCATTGGGTCGGTGGCGGCAAGTCGCACCAGCAAAGCATCGAAACTGAGCACCAGCACACCCAGTGCGGCGATCCATATTCCCTGGCGGTGATCCAGTTTGGGCAGAGACATCAGGTTTCCTTTAAACAGATTGATTACTCAATCTTTGGTGAAAGTACGCTGCGAGCGCAGGATGTCGGGGGTGCCTCAGCGGGGAAGTCCGCAGCATGGATGCTGCGGTCTAGGCCCCATGGACGGGTTCACGCCGGCCCCGATGAGGCATCCCCGACATCCTGTGCGCATTCGACCACGGGCTAAAAGGTCACACCGCAAAGGCGGTTTCGAGCAAAGCTTGAGTGTAGGGGTTTTGGGGTGAATTAAACACCTGTTCGGCGGGGCCATGTTCAACTACTTTGCCGTCTTTCATCACCATCACCGAATGGCACAGAGCTTTGACGACTTTCAGATCGTGGCTGATGAATAAGTATGACAAACCATAGTCTGCCTGTAACCGCTTGAGCAGCTCGATCACCTGAAACTGCACCGTCCGGTCCAGTGCCGAGGTGGGTTCATCGAGAATGATAAAACGCGGCCGCATGATCAGCGCCCGGGCAATCGCGATGCGCTGGCGCTGACCGCCGGAAAACTCGTTCGGGTAGCGAAACCGCATGTCCGGGTCCAGCTCCACTGCTTGCAAAGCCTCAATAACCGCCGCATCACGCTCTTCCGGCTTGCCGATTTTATGAATATCCAGCCCCTCACGAACAATTTGCTCCACCGACAACCGCGGGCTCAGGCTGCCATAGGGGTCCTGAAACACAATTTGCATGCGCTTGCGCACCGGGCGCAGCGCCTTGCGGTCCAGCCCCTGCAGTGACTGACCCTCAAAATCCAATACGCCTTCGCTCGCTTCCAGCCGCAGTATCGCGCGGGCAAGTGTCGATTTACCCGAACCGCTCTCCCCGACAACGCCCAGCGACTCACCCTCATGCAGCGTAAAATCAATGCCATCAACCGCTTTCACATGCCCGACCGTGCGCCGCAAAATACCGCGCTGAATCGGGAACCAGACCCGAACATCACGCCCGGTCAGTAAAGGCTTATGCTCACCCTGCAATGGCTCCGGCGGGTTACCCGGTTCAGCGGCCAGCAGTGCCTGAGTGTAGGGATGCTGTGGTGCATCAAACACCTGACCCGTCGGCCCGGCTTCTACTACCCGGCCCCGTTCAATCACGGCCACCTGCTGGCAAAAGCGGCGCACAAGCGTCAGATCGTGTGTGATAAACAAGACAGCCATGCCATATTCACGCTGCAAGTCGGCGATCAGTTCCAGAATCTGGGCCTGAATGGTGACATCAAGCGCCGTTGTGGGCTCATCGGCAATCAGCATTTCCGGCTTGTTGACCAGTGCCAGGGCGATCATCACCCGCTGCCGCTCACCGCCGGATAACTGATGCGGGTAAGCCCGCAGCTTGGTTGCCGGGTCTTTGAGGCCAACCCGTTCCAGCATACTCAATGCCTTGGCCGACGCCTGGCGTGCAGAGACCGGATGATGTAGCTGCACCATCTCGACGATTTGTTTTTCAATGGTGTGCAGAGGGTTCAGCGACGTCATCGGTTCCTGAAAAATCACCCCGACCTTGCGCCCGCGCCAGGCCTGCATATCCCGGTCTGACTTGTTATCAATCCGCTCGCCTTGCCAACGTATCTCGCCACCCAGCCAGACCAAAGGCGGGCTCGGAACCAGCCGCAGAATTGACATGGCAGTAACGCTCTTGCCGGAACCGCTTTCGCCCACCAGGGCAACAACGTCACCCGCATGAATATCCAGCGAGACGTTTTCTACCACGGGCGTTACGGCGTCGCCGAAACCAAAGCCCAACGACACATCGACCAGGCTGACCAGGGGTTCAGAAGTGGGGTTATTCATGCATCAATACGCCTTGCGCGGGTCGAAGGCATCGCGCACGCCCTCGCCCACAAAAATCAGGGTTGTCAGCATAAAGCCGACAATGAAAAACGCGGTAAAGCCCAGCCAGGGGGCCTGAATATTTGCCTTGCCCTGCGCCAGCAACAAGCCAAGCGACGGCGAGCCGGGCGGCATGCCAAAACCAAGAAAATCGAGCGAGGTCAAAATGGTGATTGACCCAGACAAAGTGAACGGCATGAAAGTCAAAGTGGCAACCATGGCATTGGGCAAAATATGCCGGAACATCAGCCGGCTGTCGCTCATCCCCATGGCCCGGGCAGACAGCACATATTCAAAATTGCGGGTTCGAAGGAATTCGGCCCGCACCACACCAACAAAGCCCATCCAGCCAAACAAGAGAACCACCAGCAGCAACCACCAGAAACTGGGCGTTACAATACTCATCAGAATGATCAGGATAAACAGCGTTGGCATACTGCCCCAGATCTCCATAAACCGCTGCATGAACAAGTCCACCTTGCCGCCGTAATATCCCTGAACAGCACCGGCTGCGACACCAATGACTGCAGAGATAATCGTCGTCAGAAAGCCAAAGAGCACAGAGATCCGAAAGCCATACAATACATTTGCCAGCACATCCCGGCCTTTGTCGTCGGTGCCCAGCCAGTTTTCGGTGGTGGGCGGGCTCGGTGCGGGGCTCGGCAAGTCGTAATTGATGGTGTTGTAGGCATAGGGGATCGGTGGCCAGAGAATCCAGCCATTTGATTCGATCAGCTCTTGCAGGTAAGGGTCTCGGTAGTCGGCCATCAGATCAAAATCGCCACCGAAGTCGAGCTCGGTGTAATCCTGAACCAGAGGAAAATAGGGTTTTCCCTCGTACCAGATCAGCAAGGGCTCTTCATTGGCGACGAGCTCTGAAAAAAGCGATAGCGTGAACACCACCATAAAAATCCACAGGCTCCACCATGCCCGTCTATTTGATTTGAACCGCAACCAGCGTGCCCGGTTCACCGGAGATAATATACCTGTCTCATGACTGGCCATCAGCGCGCCTCGAAATCAATGCGCGGGTCGATCAGGGTGTACATCAGATCGCTGATAATGCCCATTACTAACCCCAATAACGTGAAAACATAAAGTGTTGAAAACATAACCGGGTAATCGCGTTGCAATGTGGATTCAAAGCCCAGCAAGCCCAACCCGTCGAGCGAGAAAATAGTCTCGATCAGTAGCGAGCTACTGAACAGAATACCCAAAAAGGCCGCCGGGAAACCGGCAATAATTATCAACATGCCGTTGCGGAATACATGGCCATACAGTATCCGCCGTTCAGTACAGCCCTTTGCACGAGCCGTCATCACATACTGCTTGTGAATTTCATCCAGAAACGAATTCTTGGTCAGCATGGTCAGGCTGGCAAAACCACCGATCACCATGGCAAGTACCGGCAGTGCCATGTGCCAGAAATAATCCAGAATCTTTCCGCCCAGGCTCAGTTCATCCCAGTTGGTAGAAACGAGGCCGCGCAGTGGAAACCAGTCGAAATAGCTGCCACCCGAGAACAGGATTATTAACAGAATGGCAAACAGAAACGACGGAATGGCATTGGCCGCGAAGATCACACCCGAGGTCCAGACATCGAACCGGGTACTGTGTTTGATCGCCTTGCGGATACCCAGGGGTATCGACACCAAATAGACGATCAGCGTGGTCCATAACCCCAGAGAGATGGAAACAGGCAATCGTTCCACGATTAGATCTACTACCGAGCCACCTCGAAAAAGACTGTCACCAAAATCAAACCGCAGGTAATCCCATAGCATATCGAAATAGCGTTCGTGCAGGGGTTTATCAAACCCGAAGCGGGCTTCAATGGCGGCGATGGTTTCTTCCGTCAGGCCACGCGCGCCACGATAACTGGAATCACCGGACCGGTTATCGCTACCGGAATCTGGCCCAGCCGCTTCTGGGGATTGCAGGATATCGGTCTGGTTGTTGCCGGTCATCCGGTCCAGCATGGAGGCCGTATTGCCCTCCATGTTGGCAATCATCTGATCCACCGGGCCGCCCGGCGCGACCTGGATGATCAGAAAGTTAATGGTAACAATAGCCCACAGCGTGGGGATGACCAGCAGCAGGCGGCGTATCAGATAGGCTGTCATGCCCTACCC